>JADJIS010000003.1:2050714-2392500 GCA_016706865.1 Bacteroidota bacterium
GCATCACATATCCTTAACCGACCGACAGTTCTCATTTATATAAAAATTTTTAAAAAAATTTACACTTTTTTTTGGTGGTTACAAAACCGACCCGTAATTTGGTTTATTATTTCACATTTTAAACAAACACTTATGAAAAAAAGATTACTAATCCTCGTGTTCGCCATCGGGATGATGGGCCTCACACAAAGCAAAGCAGCCATTTCCGCATTTTGTTTCACCGACGCTTTTGGTTATGTAGCTAACGTTACAGCAACTAAAACCGCTATAGGACATTGGGAACTGTCTGGTACTGGTAACGTATTAACTGGTTACGACTGGGCTGTTTCTGGTTCTTATGACAAAGAAACTGACATTTGGACCCTTACCTACACCAATACTTTACCTGATGGTTGTGCGATGTATGTAGATTATTTTACATATACTTCAACTTCTTACGGTGGAGGAACAATTAACTTTAACTGGACTTCTTATTGTTTTGGAGGACCACTTAGCTCAGGAACAGGTTCTACTACTTGGACTACAAGCCCTTGTATTTTCAGAACAAGTCCTTCTGACCCAATCGGACCAATGTCTGTTGATGAAGCAATTTCTTCTAAACCAGTTGTAGATTTTGCACCAATTGCAGGTGGAACTATTTTCGGTGAAGTATTTACTGAATCTAACTTAACAGTTGTAAACAATAGCCAAAACAACATCGCTATCAGCTACGAACTTTCTGATGCATCTAATGTTGAGATCGCTATTTACAACCATGTTGGTCAGTTTGTTACTACAATCGTTAACGAAAACCAAAAAGAAGGTTTCTACAATACTTATTGGGATGGTAAAACTACCAATGGTGTTGACGCTTTAGAAGGTATGTATATCGTTGTTATGAAAACTGACGGCGAATCTATTTCTTCTAAATTCGTAAAATAAATTATACATTATTATTGATAAAAAACCCTTCGAAAATTTCGAAGGGTTTTTTATTTGGAAACAATTGATCGTTTATCATATTTAAAAGGTCCCATAAGTTTATTTTTTTCCTCATCCCAATTCGCACTACAGTCCTCCTTTACAAAAATTTGGTCTTAAAAAAATTTAATTTTCGGAATCTCCACAACATTTTTATAATTTGGCTTATTATTTCATATTCTAAACAAACACTTATGAAAAAAAGATTACTTATTCTAGTGTTCGCCATCGGGATGATGAGCCAAACGCAAAGCAAAGCAGCCATTACTAATTTTTGTTTTACCGACGTATTCGGTTTTGTAGCCAATGTTACCGCTACTAAAACATCTCCCGGCTATTGGGAGTTGTCAGGTACAGCTGACGTTTTAGTAGGATACGACTACACAATTACCGGTTACTTTGACAAGGCCAGTAATATTTGGTCAATCACTTTCATTAATCCTTTAGCAGATGCTTGTGAAACCTATGCAGATTATTTTACTTATACATCCACTTCTTATGGTCCGGGATATATTAATTTTAATTGGGATTCCTACTGTTCAGGCGAGATAGTTTTAAGCAGTACGGGTTCTACAACTTTTACCACCGGTCCATGTATGTTTAGAACTAGCGATAGAGAGCCAAATGGTCCTGTGTTAGCTGATGCAGACATTACCTCTCAGCCGGTTGTAAATGTTGAATCTGTAAACGGTGGACCTATTTTCAGCGATCTATTCACTGATGCAAGTTTGACAGTAATAAATAACAGCAAAAACAATATCGCTATCAGCTACGAACTTTCTGATGCATCTAATGTTGAGATCGCTATCTACAACCATGTTGGTCAATTTGTTACTACAATTGTAAACGAAAACCAAACTGAAGGTTTCTACAATACGTATTGGGATGGTAAAACATCTAACGGTGTCGACGCCTTAGAAGGCATGTATATCGTTGTTATGAAAACTGACGGCGAATCCATTTCTTCTAAATTCGTAAAATAATTTTTACATTATTATTGATAAAAAACCCTTCGGAGAAATTCGAAGGGTTTTTTATTTTAGAGTGGTTGAACTCAATTTCTCTTTACTTTTTTATAGATTACTGCACTACCTTTGTTCCTTTAATTCAGTAATTATAAAATGAACGATCTCACATCCTACCCAAAGGAAAAAATAAATGTACTTCTGCTGGAAAATATTTCGGAAAATGCGGTTTTGCAATTTAATGATGCGGGATATATAAATGTAAAAAGAATTAAAGGGGCATTGTCTGAATCAGAGTTGAAGGAAGAAATAAAAAATATTCATTTATTGGGAATCAGAAGCAAAACACAATTAACGGAGAATGTTATAAGTTCAGCTAATAAACTTTTGGCTGCAGGTTGTTATTGTATCGGAACCAATCAAGTAGACATGCAAAGTGCCACCGGGCAAGGGATTGCGGTATTTAATGCACCCTATAGCAATACAAGAAGCGTTGCTGAATTAGTGATTGGTTCCGCCATCATGTTATTGCGACGAATTCCGGAAAAAAATATAGCAGCACATTCGGGAGTTTGGCTCAAAGATGCATCGGGGAGTTTTGAATTAAGAGGAAAAAAACTCGGAATAATCGGATATGGAAATATCGGACTTCAGGTTTCTGTTTTAGCAGAGGCTTTGGGAATGGAAGTAATATATTATGATGCGGAACCAAAACTACCGATCGGAAATGCAAAACCTGTTCGCACTTTAAAAGAATTATTACAACTATCCAATATTATTTCATTGCACATTCCGGAAAACTCCTCTACAAAAGATCTTCTGGGTAAAAATGAAATTGCCTTAATGCAAAAGGGAAGTATTATAATTAATTATGCACGGGGTAATGTGATAGATCTTTCCGCTTTATCTGTTGCAATAAAAAACGGTCATATCAGCGGAGCTGCGATAGATGTTTTTCCTGAAGAACCCGAAAAAACAGGATCTGCTTTCATATCCGTTATGCAAAATGTTCCCAATGTTATTTTAACTCCACATATTGGAGGTTCTACGGAAGAAGCGCAATTAAATATTAGTGAAGATGTTACTTCCAAACTGCTCAATTTTCTTGAAAAAGGAATTACAACCGGTTCGCTGTCAGTACCCGCATTAAATCTTCCCGCCACACCAAATACTCATCGTATTTTACATATTCATAAAAATATTCCCGGAGTATTATCCGCAATAACCTCAAAATTATCTTCCCATAATATAAATATTATAGGCCAATACCTCAAAACAAATGATCAGATCGGATATGTGGTTTTAGACGTAGATAAAAATATGAGTAACGAGGCGTTTATGCTTTTGAAAGATGTTAATGGATCGATTAAATCACGCATGCTCTGGTGAGGGCGCGCGGCGCGCGACATAGGACATATGACATAGGACATAGGACTTGATTTAGGACAATGGAGAATGACATGGGACTTACTTGGATTTTTATTGGTAATTTATTTCTGTTCGAAAAGATTTTGGTTTATGTTAAATTATCGAACTGAAGTAGGAAATAAGAAGTAGGAAATAGGAAGTAGGAAATAGGACTTAACCTTGATTTAGATTGAAAAATTTTATTATTAAGTAACAGTTTATAGTAATTTGTATAATTTTCAATTAAAATCGAGGCCCCCTTTTTCAACCTTAACCCAACCTTACTTCCTTTTTCTTCCTTAGAACCTTCCCCTTCTCCCTTCGAATCTTTTCCCTTCGAATCTTTAGTACTCTGTCCAATCTTTCTTACGAGTTAATTTAAGATCTTGTAACACACTAGCTTTTACATTTATATTAAATATATAACTCTGTCGTAATCCAAATGGGATCCATCGGAAACCCATTTCCCAGCAGTGTAATTCACGATAAATATCTAAAGCGGTGTAGGTGAAATCTTTTAGTTGAAAATCGTATCCGCTGGTTAGCATTATTTTCCAATTAGGGGTGAGATTTACATCACCGCTAAATGTTGCAGATTGTGTAGTATATAATGAATCACGACCATCGGAGGTAGGTGCATTTGTGATACGTAAATTATAATTAATACCAAAACTCCAGGGTATTTCAAAATCAATATAGTTTTCCGGATTTGACCAAACCATATCGCGTTCTTCCGGAGTTCCGGCATTGGTCAAATAATCAGGATTTTCATTTCTTTTGGATTGGAAATCAGTTCCAACACTTATATAACCACCATTAAATCGTCCAAGCCGTTGATTTTCATCCCATTCAAAAACATCCACATTTCTACCGCTAGAATCTAAAATATAAGGATCAAAACTTCCTGAAAAATTAACCTGAATATTTTTAAACAATGTTGTGTATCCGCTAAAGCCAATATCCGATAAATTTAAAGAATCTGCTGCAAGATTATATGCCGCACCAAAACTAAATGCATCCAATAATTTTATTTTCTTTTCATGATTGATGGAATCTTTTTTTGAAAAAACTTTCATCTCCAAAGTATTACCAATACTCAAACTAATACTACCTACCTGGCCCTGCGGCGGACCACCATAAATAGAGCCTTCAAAAATGGAATATCGTGTTGGGTCTATAGCGTCAGGAGTGGCATAATAATCACCATAATAACTAAATTTTGCATCACCGAAATCAGGTGTGTAATTAAATGAAAGAGATGGTGTCATTACATGTCGTATCGCTTTTAATTTTCCATTGAACTGCGCAGTCGAATAAATTTTAGTATTTAAACTCGCTCCTAAACTATAATATCTCGCCGCTCTGAAACCATTAATAGTATCCGTATTTACATAGGTAATAGTTGTAATAATGCTATCTTCACCTGTTGCGGATAATAAAGAATCAACAATAGTATCAGGTCCATAAGTTTTGCGAATTGTTTCGAGATACCAATTTTCCGTATAACTGAAATTGGGACTAAATGTCAGGTATTTTAATATTTTAACCGGAGCAGATGCAGAAACTTTATGTTGCAAACCGTTTCTGAATTTATCTAAAGATGCTGATGTAAATAAAAGTGAATCAGGAGAAGAAATTATATTTTGCACATTGGAGGAATAAGAGACTCCAAATTGATATAAAAAACTATTTCTATTAGTAGTTAATTTTTTTAACGGATAAATTCTGTTCATCGAAAGTGATGCTTCCGGTAGGGTAAGGTCAATTATATTATCCGAAGTATTTTGATAATGGCGTAATGATGTTGTTAATGTAAATGGCGAATTCGGAAATATTTTAGTATAAGAAATACTTGAACTCAACGAGTTGGTTAAATAAGCCGAACTGTATGAATTGTTTTGCAGATAATCGTTAGAACCAAGATTTACACTTGCACTAAATTTACTGTTTGGTCTTGCTTTAGCATCCTGATTGTGATTCCATCGAATAAAAAAACCGGTGTTTTCAGAATAACCAGGAGCAAAACTAAAACCGTATTTATTTTTTGTATAATCCACTCCAAAACTTCCGTTAAAACGATACTTTAAATTATATCTGCTGGAAGCATGTAAACCCCAACTTCCACGCGAATAAATATCACCTGTTAAAGAAAGATCATAATAATCGCTCAAAGCAAAATAATATCCACCATTGCGCAGAAAAAAACCTTGCGTTGTGGTATTTCCGTATTGCGGAATAATTAATCCGGATGTTTGCCCGCGTTTAATTGGAAAAATTCCAAAAGGTAAAAATAAGGGAGTGGGAACATCCGCAATTACCAAATTTGCAGGACCTGTAACCGCAATTTTTTTGGGAACTACTTTTGCTTTTTTTGCAGAAATATAAAAATGAGGGTGATCCAGATCGCATGTTGTATAACTCATTCCTTTTCCGAAATAGGAATTGTCATCCGCCATTTTAGCCTCCTTCACTCCTAGATAGCCCTCTCCTTCCTGTGTTCTGAAATAATAAATTTTACCCTTTTTAGTTCCGAAATTGTAACACATACTTTCTGCCTTGAACTCCTCCTCACCATCCTTAAAATAAACAAGATCCATTTTTTTACCGCTGCTGTCCGTCATTTGTTTTGCACAAATAGTTTTCGCATCCCAATCAAATTCGATAAAATCTGCCTTTAAATAAAATGTTTGGTAACTGATTTCTCCTTTTGCATAAATATAAGTTCTACCGGAGTCAAGATCATAAACTATGGAATCAACACCCGAATAATTGATCATTTCGTCGAGAGCGTCGTTGGAAATAGAATACCATAAATTACTTGTGTTAAGTGTTGAATCTAATTTCAAGGAATCTACAATTGGGAAAGTATCCGGTGCGCCAAATTCATCACTATACACATCTGCATAGTTGGTTTGAGCTAAATAATATACAAAATTGTTCCAAGATGCATTTAAATACATACTATAAGCACTGAACAATATCGTTATTAGTAGAAATTTTCTTGGCACAGGTAATTTTGGAATAATTTTATGTATCTAAAAGCAAATTAGACTCCAATTATTGTGCAAAGCTATTGAAAATATGAAAAACAGATCCAGATCCACAGGAATAAGCACATCAATATTACTTTTAACGGTATTGCTTTTCACGTCGTTTGACACGGAAAATCACCCAAATAAGATTGCTACTCCCTATGTCTTAAAAACGGTGGTTATCGATGCAGGGCATGGTGGGCATGATCATGGGTGCAGCGGAAGCAGCAATAAGGAAAAAACCGTTGCACTTAATCTTGCATTAAAATTGGGAGCTCTGATTGAAAAAAATTATCCTGATGTAAAGGTGGTTTATACCCGAAAAACCGATGTTTTTGTCGAATTATACGAAAGAGCAGCGATTGCAAACCGAAACAATGCCGATCTTTTCATCTGTATCCACTGTAATGCAAATCCCAGCAGTTCACCTTCAGGTACTGAAACATATGTAATGGGTTTACATAAAACGGAAGCAAATTTAAATGTTGCAAAACGAGAAAATGATGTAATTCTGATGGAGGACGATTATTCTCAACATTATGATGGTTTTGATCCTAATAACCCGGCCTCACATATCATTTTTTCCTTAAATCAACATGCATTTATGGAGCAGAGCATACTTTTTGCTTCTTCAGTGGAAAAATATTTTAAAACCAATTCCAATCGCAGCAGCAGAGGTGTGAAACAGGCTGGGTTCCTCGTTCTTTGGAAAACAGCAATGCCCAGTGTATTGATTGAAACCGGGTTTTTAACCAATACCTCAGAAGAAAAATTTTTGGGATCAGATGCAGGTCAAAATTCCATAGCTGAAAGTATTTTTTATGCTTTTAGAGATTACAAAAATGATATGGAAAATAACTCGGGTAAGGTGAGCGACGAAAAAATTGCAAAAATTGAAACAGAAATGAAAAAGGAAAGTGAGGCAGAAATTATCGCTACCAATAACTCAAATTCCGTAGAAAATAATAAAGGAATAGAATTCAGAGTGCAATTTTATGCCAGCGCCACAGAAGAAAAAATGTCAAAATTTGCCGCACTAAAACCCGAAAATATCACTTATGTGAAAGAAAGTGGTATGTATAAATACAGATTGGGGCCCTATTCAAATATTGAAGAGGCCACCAAAAAACAAACTACAGCCCGCAATGCTGGGTATAAAGATGCTTTTGTTATTGCCTTTAAGGATGGTAAACGTATTTCTGTGGAAGAGGCAAAAGCCTTTGCAGGCAAATAAAAATCATATCTTAACAACAATTTTATAATTTAGCGCACATAAAATAGCTCTGTTTGAAAGTATCTAATGAATCGAAGGTCGGAATTCTTGCTGCAGTAGGCATTGCAGTATTGTTTATAGGATTTAACTACCTAAAAGGAATAAATGTATTTCATAAGGGAACAGATTATTTTGTGGAATATACAAGTTCCGGTGGGCTAAATGTTGGTGATCCCGTTATTATTGATGGATTTACAGTCGGCAGAGTTAAAAATGTTGAACTTCAGGAAGACCAATCGGGAGTGGATGTAATTTTAAATTTTTCGGAAGACGTAAAAATACCGGAAGGGTCAAATGCGGTAATAAGGGGGAATTTAATGGGGGAAAAATATATACAGATCTTTTTAAGCTCCAATACCGCCATAATACCTCCCGGTGGAAATCTGGTAGGGCAAATTGAAGCCGATCTGGCAAATACGATAAGTGCAGAATTTAAACCTATTACAGATAAGGTAAAAACGATGTTATCTTCCATGGATACAGCAATTAATGTTTTGCGTGGAATATTTACAGATGATGTTCAGAAAGATTTTCAAAAAAGTATGCTGAGCATTAAACAAACATTGGAGTCGTTCAATAAATCAGCAGAAAAAGTAAATTTATTTATTGCCAAGGAGGAAGAAAATATTGATAATATAATAACGGATGTTTCCGGAATTACCGATTATATGAATCAAAGCGAAAATGATGTAAAAGCAATTCTTGCAAATTTAAAGTCTGTAACCGATTCCTTAAACTCCGTGGAATGGCAGGAATTAGGAGAACAATTTAGTCTTGCAGCAGATAACATTAATAAAATTTCCACAAAAATAAATGATTCTGCAGGAAGTTTAGGATTGCTGGTAAACGATCAGCAACTATATTATGATCTTTCAAATACACTGGTAACTCTTGACTCTGTTATAAATGAATTCGGAAAAAATCCTGAAATACGCTTAAAATTATTTGGAAAGTAATTACCGAACTTTCCCTTTTATTCAACTATTAATTAAATATCGGAGTGAAATACATTTTATTTATAATTGCAAGCTTGGTATTTTACAACTCCGCATTTTCGCAGAGCAAGGTGACTGGAAAAAAGGATACGATAGAGATCAAAAGTGCCGAATATCTCGAGATCATTCAAAAGAAAAATGTAAACATCAATCGTTTAGTTAATAATGTGGTTCTGGTGCAAAAAGAACTGACACTTTATTGCGACTCCGCCCTTTTATTTAAATCATCCAATATGGCAAAGGTGTATGGCAATGTCCATTTTAATCAGGCAGATTCTATTCATGCCTATGGTGATTCCGCTATATATGATGGGAATACCAAAACAGCGAAATTGTATAATAAAGTAAAACTCACAGATAATTCGATGACATTAACTACGGATAATTTGTCGTACGATATGTCTACAAAAGTTGCAACCTATATTGATGGTGGAACCGTTACTGATGGCGAGGCAGTTCTTACCAGTGAATTAGGATATTATTATGCGAATACCAACGACGCATATTTTAAAAAAGACGTGATTCTTAAACATCCGGAATACGGTTTGGAAGCAGATACCTTACAATATAATACCAGTTTGGAAAAAGCATTTTTCCACGGATCAACAAAGATCTATAATAAAGAAAGTACCGTGTATTGCGAAAATGGTTATTATGAATCTGTAACGGGAATAGCAGTATTTCATGAAAATGTGCAGTTGGATAATCCCCCCCAACAATTAATTGCAGATAGCATTTATTATAATCGGGAAACAGGGATCGGAAAAGCATTTGGAAATATTGAATTCAGAGACACCGTTCAAAATGCATTGCAATACAGCAATTTTGCGGAATACGACGAGATCAATAACACCATATTTTCCACCGGGGGTTCCATTGCAGGTTATATTATTGATGCCGATACATTATTTATTGGTGGCGATTCCATTCGCACTTCAACCGATAGTTTGAACAGAAGAACGATGCTGGTTTTTCACAATGTAAAAATATTTAAAACCGATATTCAGGGTAAATGCGATTCTCTAAGTTATGCGGATGCTGATTCTATTATCCGCTTATTCGGTTCTCCAATAATGTGGAGCGACAGCACTCAATTTGTTGCGGATACCATTAATATGCTGATCCGGAATAAGCAACTCACTGAAATACAATTATATTCCAACGGGTTTATTGTGAATGAGGACGACAGTCTGATTTATAATCAGATAAAAGGCAGAAATATATTCGGGTATTTTACAGAAGAAGAATTAACGAGAATTAATGCAATAGGGAATGGCGAAAGTGTGTACTTTGGTAAAGACGATAACAATAATTATATTGGAGTAAATAAAATGTTATGCAGCGAGATAATGATCTACCTGAACAATAAAAAATTTCACCGTATTACATTTAAGAACACACCTACTTCCGAATTTCATCCTATGCAAAAGATCATAGTTACAGATTTCCAATTAAAAGATTTTCAGTGGAAATACAATGAAAGACCAGCTTCGAAGGAAGATCTGATAACCGCACCTCAGGTAAAAGAAGTGGAAAATCCCAGTGATTCCAAATCACTCCAAAAAGAAGGATAAGATTTTTTTACTACCATGGGATCTTCTATTATTATTTGTTGATGTTTTATTGCCAAAGGAGCAAAACACATTGCCATCCGGTGATCTTCGTAGGTATTAATTTTAACAGTGTCGTTGGCTAAAGTTTCACCTTTTAAAATCCAATAACCCTCTTCCTCGTAAAAATCAACCCCAAATTTCGCCAATTCGGTGCTTAATGCCTGTGTTCTGTCTGTTTCTTTTATCTTTAAACTCTCCACTCCGGTAAATTTTGCATTTACCCCGAGGGCTGCGCAAGTTACAGCAACAGTTTGTGCAAGATCTGGACAATCGGTAAAATCAAAATTAAGTTCATTAACAATTTCACCGGTATTTTCTAAATATAAAATGTCATTTTCGAAAATAGAAGTTACTCCCAGCTGTTTGTAAATTTCAGGAAGCACACTATCGCCCTGTAAACTTTTTTCCATCAACCCATGAATAATAATTTGAGATGCAGAAGACAATGCGCACATCGAAAAATAATAAGAAGCCGCACTCCAGTCACTCTCTGCTTTCATAGGTATGCTTGTGTATTTTCCGGGCTGTATAATTATAATATTTTTATCAAACGAATTTTTTATGCCCAGTTGTTCCATTGTTTTTAATGTCATATTAATATATGGAAACGAACCAATATTTCCAACCAGTTCCAATTCCAGTCCCTTTTCCAACAATGGACCTATCATCATTAATGCAGAAATATATTGAGAACTTACATCTGCCCGAATATTTATTTTTCCCCCTTGAATTTTTTTCCCGTTAATTTTTATTGGTGGAAATCCATCCTCCCCCAGGTAAGTAATATCTGCCCCTAAATTTAATAGTGCATCCACTAATATTTTAATCGGCCTTTTTTTCATTCTTTCACTTCCGGTTAAAATATGTGAACCCTCAGTTATTGCCAGGTATGCAGTTAAAAACCGCATTGTGGTTCCCGCTGCACCTACATCCAATATTTCATCATTTGACGACAATAATTTTTGTAGTGTTTTAGTATCATCCGATGGTGACAGATTTTCAATATCAAACCCCTCCGGACATAATTTTTGCATTATGAGCAAACGATTGCTAATACTTTTAGAACCTTCCAATATTATGGAACCCTTAATTAATTGCTGAGGTGCTCTTAAAAGTAATTCCATTATAATCCTGCGTAATATTTTATTGAATCTAATATTAAATCTTCCGTTGCTTGAATATCATATGTGCAATCACCAATTGTTTGCAACAAACTAAAATTAATTTTTTCGTTATTGTTTTTTTTATCCAATAACATATGTTGCAGCAAAGTATCTGTGGGCACGTTTTCTAAGTTGTATTTAGGATAAAATCGGAAAATAATATTGGAAATATCCTCCAAATCCGTTTTGCTAAGCCCTGTTAATTTATTGGAAAGCCAGGCTTCACAAACCATACCTATTGCTATTGCCTCACCGTGCAAAAGCGGAACCTTGTCGTTATGCAAACTCCAGGTTTCCATTGCATGTCCGATAGTATGACCGAAATTTAATATTTTCCTCACTCCGGCTTCAAAAGGATCACTTTCCACTACCTGCTTTTTAATGTTTACTGATCTTGCAACCAGAATATTCAATTGAGATATAGAGTTTAGGTCAGTTTTTTTAATCTCCTCCCAATAACTTTTATCTTTTATCAAACCGTGTTTTAGAATCTCTGCAAAACCACTACGTAATTGTTCTTTGGGCAGGGTGGATAAAAATTCCGAAGAAATAAGCACCATTTTAGGATCTCCGAATAAACCGATAAGATTTTTGATGCCATTAAAATCTATTCCCAATTTTCCACCAATGGACGCATCTACCTGCGATAATAATGTGGTGGGAATATTTATAAAATCAATTCCTCTTTTATAAGTCCCCGCCACAAATCCTCCCATATCTCCAATCACACCTCCTCCAAGATTCAGGAGTAAACTTTTTCTTTCTGCTTTCTGAGATGTAAGTTCCTCCCAAAGGAATTTACAGGTTTCTATATTTTTTTCTTTTTCACCTGATCTTATTTGCAGTACAATATGTTTAGGAATAGAATTTTCAATTAAAGGATAACAAAATTTATTTGTATTTTCATCCACTAGTACAAAAATGGAAGAATATTTTTTTTCTTTTAACCATTGAAAAAATTCCAATTGTTCGCTGAATTTTTCAGTTAGAGAAATAAAATAATTTTCCAGCGTAATTTGCATACTACATTATTTTTTCAAGCGACCAGGCATCTGCTCTGTCGATAAACAATTTTTTAGTCTCTTCCCAGGTCGATTTAAATAATTCTGATTTTCTATAGGCATCAAGATGTTGCAAACTTTCCCATAAACTAATTGTAATCAAAATATTCTGCTGAGCCAGATCGCGACAAAGATCAACACCCTTACATCCCGGAAATGCCTCAATTTTATGGTGCGCAAATTCAAATATCTTAATAAATTCTCCAACCTTTTCCGGATCGAAGGTCATTTTAACTGTGCGTATTATCATTCAAACTCAATTTGTATAGTGTTATCCAGGTGCAAACCTAATAATTGATTTGCATTTCCTTTATTAATTGCAATTTCGAGATATCCGGAAGCATTAAATAAACATAATCTTTCCCCTTCCGGAACATCTCCATAAGTTGCCGAAATTTCACGAAGTTCTTCATTTCTTTTATAATTGATGATGAAACTCCTCCCCTTCCGGCTTTGTTCGAACCTTTCTTTGGTAATATTAATGATCAAATTGCCAAATCTGTCGATATAAACAATATTTGCCCGCATCATAAACGCATTGTCGGGCGGACGAAGATATGTTTTAGTTTCGATAGCATTTAATGGATTACCCAAATTATTCATCGATTTGCCCGCTAATAAGTCACCCACAATGTCACACAAAACATCTTTTGCAATAAATGACGAATTGATTTCCTGTTTTTGAGGCACTTCTATAATTTTTGTCGGCTGATCTTCAAATAATAGAGCAAATAATCCATTATCTATTCCCACAAAAAAATGATCTTTAAATTCAATAATTAAACATTTCGTGGGATTTCTCCTTTCCGCATGCACGCTCACCAAATGTATAGTGCCGGCCGGAAAATGAAAAAAGGTATTTTTTAATAAAAACGCAGCCTCCTGAATATCAAATGGGGCAATTTCATGGGAGATATCTACAATATTGGCAGTTGCCATTCGCGACAATATCTTACCCTTTATTATGGCAACATAATAATCTTTGATTCCCAGATCGGAGGTTAAGGTTACAATTGCCATTTTTTAATCGAAAAACAATTAATTGAACAAATAAATTAAATTTGCTGTTGAACGGTACAAAACTATAAGAAAAATTGATTGAAATAACTATTCCTTTAGACGGTGTGCGCCCGATTGACTTCTATGGTATACATAATGCAAGACTCGGCATCATAAAAAAAACTTTCCCCTTTTTAAATATTTCTGCCCGCGGAAATGAGTTAAAAGTGCGTGGAAATGAGAAAGATACCGATGAATTCAAGGCCAAAATTGATCTGGTATTGCAACATCTCGAAAAATTTGGCAGTATTAGCGACACAAATCTTCAAAGCATTCTTTTTGGTGTTGCCGAAGAAGAATTGGTGGATGTTCCCGAACTTCCGGAAGATGCCATTGTGCATGGACCAAATGGTTTTATTGTTAGAGCCAGAACTCCAAATCAGAAAAAAATGGTGCAGCTCGCCAACGAAAATGATATCGTTTTTGCCATCGGCCCTGCCGGAACAGGAAAAACATATACGGCAGTTGCCCTGGCGGTGAGAGCGCTGAAAGATAAATCGGTAAAAAGAATAATTCTTACCCGACCTGCAGTAGAGGCAGGTGAAAATCTCGGTTTTTTACCCGGAGATCTTAAAGAAAAGATAGATCCATATCTACGACCGTTATACGATGCACTCGACGATATGCTGCCAATCGAGAAACTTAATTTGTATATGCAAAACAGAGTAATCGAAATTGCTCCTCTTGCATTTATGCGCGGAAGAACTTTGGATCACGCATTTATAATTTTAGATGAAGCACAAAATGCAACCGATGCACAAATTAAAATGTTTTTAACGCGCATTGGCCCCAGTGCAAAATGTATCATCACCGGCGATCTTACCCAAATAGACCTTCCGAGAAATCAATCCTCAGGATTATTTACTTCACTCAGAATATTAAAGGGAATTGATGGAATAGGAACCATATTTTTAAATGAAAATGATGTTGTTCGCCATAGACTTGTAAAATCCATTATCAAGGCATACGATAAAGAAAAGAACAGGTTGGAGGATAGGGCTTCGGAGGATGATTAAATGAAAATATAAAAAATTTGAAGAGATAGATGTAATTTTAAAATAGATTTACGAGAGTAGTTAACAGATTATGATATTTTAAAGACTTGGAGTTTAATTTTTACTGAACTTACTATCTTTTAAAATTTAACTTATGAAGTACCTTATGGTCATTGCGTTCCTTTTTTCTTGCAACGTCATTAAAAAAAATACTCATACCACTTCAAATATTAGTGAAAATATTCTAATTTGTTCAGAACCCTATCAATATTCTGAGAATAATCCTGAATTATTTAAAAAAAGATATTATAAATTTTACATTGACGGCACCTACAAGACTGGTAGTTTCGACACTAAAATAAATGGGGGTATTGATATTGAATTGAATTACGATCAAACGGGCAAATATGAAATTAAAAACGAGGTAATATTTATTTCTCTTTTTGATACAATAGAAGTTGTGAATTTAAATCAACAAGTCCAAAAACCAGAATTTGCTCAATATTTTACAGAATATCAAATTCAATTAGTTGATTCAAACCCAATATTCCTATATCGACGCAACCCTATTGAAGTAAAAGGAAATTTAATGTGGATAGAGCAGAAATTTAATTATTGTGATTAAAAAACCTATTTAACCTAGGTAACCTAATAATAATTATATAAAAATCATTTCTTAAACAAATCCTTCTTAATCCTCTCCATTTCCTTTTTCACCGCATCACTTTGCGCATCCTCTCTTTTATTCAATTCATTTATCACCAGATCATAATTATGTTCATTCCTGTTTTGACTTAATTTTTGCTTAGCATCAATTCTGTCAATGGAAATTTCAAAGGCAACTAAAGCTTTTAAATGGCTTTGTAAATAATCTTCACTCAGATTTTCCATTTTAAAGGGTTTTTCGGAAGCATTTTCATATCTGTTCACCAATCTGGTTAAAACGCCTATCGTTTCCTCTTCATCTAATATTCGTGGTTTACCGTAAACATGCACTGCAATGTAATTCCAGGTAGGAACATTTACATGGTCGTACCAGGAAGAAGAAATGTAAGTATGCGGACCACTAAAAATTACAAGCACCTGATCGAATTTTTCAAAATTATTCCATTGCGGATTTTGTTTTGCCATGTGGGAGCGCAACACCTTTTCGCCTTTATCATTTTCTTCCAGCTCAACAGGCATGTGAGTAGCAATAATTTCTCCGTTTAACTCACTAACAATTATTGCAAAAGAGTTTTCCTGCATGAAACGATAAATAGTTTCTTGTTCAGTAAGTTTATTAATTTTAGGAATATACATTTTGAAAAATTTTATTTTATATATCGTTCTTTTATTATTTGCATATGGTGCAATTCGTGTCCTGCAATTACATAGGCAAATGATTTTACTTTTACAGGACCTTTATTTGCAATTGCGGTAAATTCCATCAGTTCGTCATTAAAACTATTAAATAAATAAACTGTAGAAGTTCTCACCGCAAAAAATTCCAGTATCATTTCAATAAAATCGCGTTCATCGGTATTTGCATTTGCTACATAATCATCCTGTTCAAATCCGGGCAGTGCAGTTGCATCCTTTCTCGCAAATCGCAATGCGCGATAACTCATGATGCGCTCTGTATCAATAATATGCTGTAAGATCTCCTTAATATTCCATTTTCCTTCTGCATACCTATACAATATTTGTTCATCACTAAGTTGTCGCAAAAAATCGGAAGTTTTTACCACATTGTTTTTCAATATTTCGATAAGATCACCATCAGGCACTTTATCGAGGTAAGCTTTTTGATATGGAAGATATTCTCCTTCAACGGGATGGGTCCAGGTAAGCATAATAGATTTTTTTACAAAGTTGCACAACTTAAAATGGATTCACAAAAGAAATGAGATTTCGTGAGTCGTGAAGCGTGAGACGTGAGTCAGGCTCGTAGTAACCGGAAAATTTTACTGCTGATAATTATTTCGTGAGGCGTGAAGATTGATAATTTTAACGCCTGACACATTGGGGAATGAAAAGTATTTTCCTACGTTGAACTAAGATCATTACTCATTACTCATAACTCATTAGGTGAGTGGTGAATAGTGATTGGTGAGTATGCTCCTTCTAAGCCTAAAGTTTGATGTCTTCAAAAAATGCCCCGATGGTAGCTGGAACGGACCTGACTGCCGTCAGGCAGACTCACGATTCACGATTGACGATTCACGAAAATGAGTGGTGAGTTTAATTAAAGTGAGCATGAAAGTTTTACTCCTGACTAATGACCAATGACTCCTGACAATTTATTCACAGTGAGTCCTATCAAAAAATACTCTATATTTTAAAAGCTACCTTTTTAATCAAGGAATATGTTAAATATTTACCTGTGTTGTGCAGATTAAAGAAGAAACATTACCTTCGAAAAAAAATTTATGTCAAGAATCATTCATTTTGAGATCCCAGCAACAAACCCTGAACAAACAATTGAATTTTATAGCAAAACCTTTGGATGGACCTTTACTAAATGGGGAGAAGAGGAATATTGGCTTGTAACTACGGGGGAAGATTCAGAACACGGCATCAATGGGGCGATAATTAAAAGACGCGACCCAAGCATGCCTGTTGTGAATACAATTAATGTTGAAAATATTGATAAAGCAATTGCGAATGTGGAGGCACATGGTGGAATTATTGTTGTTCCTAAATCGAGCATTCCAACAATGGGACATTTATGTTACTTTAAAGATCCCGACGGTGTTATACATGGCATGATGCAAATGGATCCCAGTGCTAAATAATTAAATACACTTATGTAATATTGGAACCTGCAATTTAGAAATTGCAGGTTTTCTTTTATATTTAACCCAAACAAACCACAATGAGCACCTTTACAAAGAAAATGCGATATGCCTTTGATAATACTATGAGCAAAGGCCCTATTGCCCTTATCATCTGGTTGGGAATTATATCTCTTATACTCATCATTTTTGCATCTATAATACTTGCCGTAACCGGTATAGCCCAACCTGAAGAGGAAGGATTGAATTTTATTGAAGCTGCCTGGCAGAGTTTAATGCGCACTCTGGATGCCGGAACCATGGGTGGTGATGCAGGCTGGGGTTTTAGAATTATAATGTTGATCGTAACACTTGGAGGTATTTTTATCGTGAGTATTTTAATTGGTGTTTTATCGAGCGGTATTGAAGGTAAATTAGATGAATTGAGAAAAGGAAAAAGTGAAGTGATGGAAAATGATTACGTACTTATTCTGGGTTGGAGTTCTAAAATATTTACCATTATTTCTGAACTCACTATCGCAAACGAAAACCAAAAAAAACCGCGCATTGTTATTCTCTCCAATATCGATAAAGTAGATATGGAAGATGCTATAAAAAATAATATCCCTGATACAAAAAATACAAAAGTTATTTGCAGAAACGGAGATGTAACAAATCCGACGGATCTTTTTATTGTAAATCCCTCCAAAGCAAAATCCATTATTATTTTAAGTAATGATGATGAAGCAGGGGATTTTGAAACAATTAAAACAATTTTAGCAATCACAAATAATCCCCAACGCAAAGAAGGGAAATATCATATTGTTGCAGAAATGAATGATATTCAGAATTACAATGTTGCAAAAATGGTAGGAAAAGACGAAGTGGAATTAATTCTAACCGACGATATTGTTGCCCGAATTATGGTGCAAACCTCACGCCAAAGTGGTTTAAGTATAGTATACACCGAATTAATGGATTTCGGTGGAGATGAGATCTATTTTAAGGAGGAAAAAGCTCTTGTAGGCAAAAAATACGGAGAAGTACTTTCCATGTACGAAACAAGCTGCATCATGGGTTTGAGCAAAAAAGGAATCTCCAATATTAATCCCGGTATGGACATGTTGATAGAAGAAGGGGATGAAATAATAGTGATGAGCGAAGATGATGACACTATTAATTTATCAAACAGATCTGACCTGCCAATTAATGAATCTGCAATAAATAATAATCCCTTAAAAACAACTCCAAAACAGGAAAAAATATTATTGCTCGGTTGGAATAATCGTGTTATAAGGGTAATAAAAGAATTAAATAATTATGTCGGAAAAAATTCGGAGGTAACGGTAATTGCCAATCACAATAAACCATTGGAATTGGAGCAGGAAAATGAATTCAATAATCTTAAAGTTGATTATCGGAAAGCAGACACAACTGACAGAAGTTTATTGGAAGTGTTAAATGTTTTTCAATACGATTATATCATGTTATTCAGTTATAAAAATGAGAAGATGCAAAAATCTGATTCTATAACCTTGATAACATTACTTCACTTGCGCGATATGAGTGAACGCGAAAATAAAGACCTGAATATAGTAAGCGAAATGCTCGACCTTAAAAACAGAGAACTCGCAGAGGTTACAAATGCAGATGATTTTATTGTTAGTGATAAAATGTTGAGTCTGCTCATCACGCAGGTTTCAGAAAACAAAGGTTTGATGCGCGTGTTTGAAGATATATTGGATGAGGATGGTAGCGAGATCTATATGAAACCAATCACCGATTATATCAATATAGGAAGCGAAGTAAATTTTTATACTTTAATAGAATCGGCGAAACGCAAAAACGAAACTGCGATCGGATACCGAACAATGCAACATGAACACGATGCCAATATGGCTTATGGTGTTAAAACCAATCCCAAAAAATCGGATTTGATCAATTTTTCTCCCCAAGATAAAATAATTGTATTGGCGGAAGATTAATTTTGCACCATGGATATCAAAAATACTTTGAAGAATGTATTAACAGATACTTCTTCGTTGCTGGGTATTGGTTTTGATGAAGCCAGTAACCTATTAAAAGATACACTCGACAAGTTTTACGACGTTAAAAATCTCACAAAGGAAAAACTTACCGGTTTCACAAACGACCTGATAGCACTTTCGCCTTTGATTGAAAAAACAGGTTTCAGAACCAAGGAGATCAATATCGGGGTAGGTGTTCCACCTCGGATCATTTTTCATTTCGAGAAATTTGCCAATGTAAGCAAAAGTGATATTGAAGCGCTACTGAAGCAACATGAAGATAAGACCATGCTTAAAGTTATTGTTACTACACTGGTTTCTGCCGATGAATTTCAAAGTAAACTCACCCTGGGAAGTTTTAAATTTAATGAGATCGATATAGAATTAGGTGTCCCACCTGAAGTAAATGTTAAATTAGTAAACTCTTCTGCCTTAGGCGTTGTTTAACCCAAACAAGAACAATTTATGGATATTCAGGCATTACTCATGCGTTTATTATTTACAGGAGGATTTTATTTCGTTTCTGATCTTTTTATTCATTCTGCCATCAGGTCTACCTTCTTTAAAAATCCCAAACGAGCTGTTCGAATTTATTGGATAATTAATATTTTAATATTCCTGATTTCGAGTATAGGATTTCTTTTTGTTAAATATATGGATCCTGAAATTGCGAGATTAAATTCCTATTTCATGGGAATTTTTGTTTCCCTTTTATTCTCCAAACTCATCGTTGCATTAATTTTATTTATTACAGAGGATGTTTACAGAATTCCCTACAGTTTTTACACCTATCGCAAAAGAAAAAAGGCAAAAACAGAATCCGGGATATTAATAAATAGAAGAAATTTTATTGCCAAATCAGCACTCATAGCAGGGTTACTTCCTTTTTCAGGATTTTTATACGGAATTTTTAAGGGTAGATTTAACTTTACAGTACGCAGCGAAGAAATTTTTTTCGATGATCTTCCCTCTGCATTCGATGGATTTACCATCACTCAGATCAGCGATCTCCACATCGGTTCCTGGGACAAGGCCTCAAAACACAAACTGGAATATTTAGTGGAACTCATTACGGATTTAAAATCGGAAGTTTTATTTTTTACCGGCGATATCGTTAATAGCAATGCAGATGAAATGGATGGATGGTACGATACTTTTAATACCTTAACTGCACCATTCGGAGTATATTCAATTCTAGGAAACCACGATTATGGTGATTATATTAAATGGAAAACCGAAGAGGACAGAGATCAAAATTTGCATAATGTAAAAAATATTCATCCTCTATTAGGATTTAAATTATTGTTGAATGAAAATACCTTTATTGAAAAAGGTGGTGAAAAAATTCATATCATTGGTGTTGAAAATTGGGGCAAAGGAGATTTTCCGAAAATCGGAGATCTTACTATTGCGAGCAAAGGAATAGAATCAAATGCCTTTAAAATTTTATTATCGCATGACCCTTCACACTGGCGCGCAAAAGTGTTGGAAGAACAATATCCACCACAACTTACTTTGAGCGGACATACGCATGGATTTCAAATGGGTATAGAAACACCGGCATTCAGAATATCTCCATCTCAATTAGTGTATAAAGAATGGGCAGGTTTATATCAAAATGGCAAACACCATTTATATGTCAACCGCGGACTCGGAACTGTTGGGTATCCCGGCAGAATTGGCATTTGGCCGGAAATAACCAAGATCACCTTAAGAAGAAAAACCAGCTGAAATATTATTAATATTGTAAGATTAATTTAACTTAATAAAATATGAAAAATATTATAATTCTTTTTTCACTCACAATTATTATTTCCTCCTGCTCACAAAATTCCAAAGCATTTGATAAAAATGGAAGTTTACGGGTAGAAAATTTAACCTCAGAAACGGGTGGTTTTAACTTTGTGCCGATGTCGGCAAGCGATAGTGCAGATGTTTTAAATTACACACCCACAGTTTATAAATTCGAGGATGAACCTTATACAGGTAAAATAGCATCTTACAATAAAGAAAAACTCATGTTGGAAGGTAATCTTAAAAACGGAATATTATCTGGTGAGTGGAAATTTTATTATCCGAGTGGCGTTGTTCAAATTGAAGGCACTTATTCCAACGGACATGAAACAGGTTTTTGGAAATCATATTATACAAAAGATAAACCCAATATTGTAAAATATTACAATGAAGACGGATTAATGTTAATGCGCAAAGAATATTATGATACCGGAAAAATTAAAAATTACCAAAACATAAATTGCGAAGAATTTGGCGGACGAGAAAGAAGAATTCAATTTAAATATAATGGCGAACTTGATTACATAGACGCCGAACGAGAAGTAGGTAAATTAACTCCTGCAGAGATAAATACACTTTTGAAAAATGATGGGTTATTGGTAAAATAAGGTATCCGGAATCAGGTATCAGGATTTACTTTGTCGATAAAATTAGATCTTCGTTATTAAACAGCAAATTTCTAAGCCCAATTTTATTAATTAACGAAAATAGTAATATTATAAAATACATTTACAAATAAGAGTTAAATTATCCTCATTTCGATATCCCAAATCCTGATACCCGATACGCGTTCCTCGCGCTAATAAAATATCATTCCAACGAAAATTTCTTACCGTTTCCTTCCCGAACTTTCCGTCTTACCGGCTAATTAAAATTATTTTAGCACATTATATAAGAATATATTTTTCATAACAAACGATGCTACCTTTCTTTAATATCCTAGAAGAGAGAAAATCTATTTAACCTTATCTTAATAAAATAAGAGCACCGGAATACGTTTCATTAATTCCATCGCACAACATTTGAACTACATACATATAAGTTCCAATTTCCTGTGGTCTGCCGGAAATATCATTACCATCCCAACCACCACTGTCGGCAGTTGCAAAATAATCATATACTTTTTGCCCCCATCGATTAAATACAGAGAAATAAGTTACTTCCTCACATAAATTAGTTGTAGGAGGAACTCTGAAAAGATCATTTAATCCATCTTCATTCGGAGTAAATACATTTGGGAAAGCAACTGCAGCTGCAACTAAAATTGTAATACAATCGGTAGAAGTACATCCGGTGGGATGCGTGGCAGTTACACAATAAGTTGTTGTTTCGTATGGATTGATAAGCGGATTTGCAGCTGTAACATCCGAAATATTATAATTTGGTGACCATAGATAAGTATAAGTATCATCCAGATTTGAATACAAGGTCATAAAATTTCCGAGTTCCAGAGTAGTATCAGGAAATGCAGTTATTGCAACACTGTCAATAACATCTACTTCAACAAAACCAATTATCTGACAACCAAGATCATCAGTAACTATCAAAGTATAAGTAAAATCAGATGGAGGTATAATAGTAAGATCAGGAGTATTTGATGTTGCAGGGTCGTTCCAGTCGTAGGCTAATGTGCCGGTTCCTGTGGCAACCGACGACATATATAATTCATTTCCTGCGCAAACAACTGCATCATCAGGAATCATATCAACCGTAAGCTCAACATAAATTACACTAGGTTGTGGAATATCAAGATCACCCAAATAAAATCCTGCGGCACCGGCAGTAGCATTATTAGAGGAGTTAAAACATGGTGAGCCAACGCCTTCCCCAACGGTTTTTCCCGGACTTCCGCCCGCTGCATCTAAATTTATTCCACCTGGCATTACAGGGGCATTAACCCAAAGTAATCCGCCGGAACCACCGCCTCCCGGACCAACACAATTAATTCCATCAAACGAATTATCGGTATCACCGCCATTACCACCTACAACCTGCACATTTAGTGTAGTGGAAACGTTGTTCAATTCCATTGCAACCGTTCCTGCACCGCCACCACCGCCAGCACCATCATCAAAAGCAACATCAGTAACGCTCTCTCCGTTTGACCTGATAAAAAATCCATTTCCTTCAATATTATTTGCGATGATCATGATAAGACCGCCACCGTTTCCTCCTTGAGTGCCTGTTCCGATATTCGAACTTCCGGCGCCTCCACCTCCTCCCATCCATATCTTATTGGTAACATTATTATAATCCAGCGACCATCCCCCAAATCCGGGATAAGTTCCACCACATAATCCTGCAGCGGGATTAATTAATTGTCCACCCATTCCACCATTCACATTATTACTTCCACCACCACCACCGGTTTGTCTGTCGTTTCCACCACCACCGCCATTTGCTGGTGCTCCTCGGGCGGCCAAACCATCACCATTTTCTGAAATACCTTCACCTTTAAACCCTGCTTTATCTTCACCGGGCAGAATTACATAACCGTCAAATCCGGTAGCACCGCCAGTTATACAAGGTGTATTGATCACCACTGCAGAACCACGAAATCCAATTCCTGTAGCATCGATATCAGCACCAAATGAAATTGTACCTGTAGAAATTAAAGAAATAATGCCACCTGTCGTTCCATTCCATGGAAGCCCTGTTACGGTTCCTACGATATCTACATCCACATACTCAGGCACACGAACCAACTGACAACGTCCTGCAAGATCATAAGGTCTATCAATAATTTCATTTAATGTAACAACATTAAAAACAATGTTTTGAACAGTAAACATTTCATAATCGCCGCTCTTGGCATAATTCAAAATTGAACCATAGGTTGGGAGATTATCGGCTTCGGCATCAACACCACGCATCTGTATAAGAAGCACATTATCGCCAATGGAAAGTCCTAAAGGTGTATTGTCAAGCGTAAGACTATTATTACAAATATCAATTCCGGTAACTTCATAATAATTGTTGATCACCCCGGAAATACTTGTTTGAGCCCTAAGGGTCAAAAAGTTGAGGAGATACACAGCACAAAACAATAAGGGTATTCGCGGCATAAATTTAAAAGGTGCGTGTGATTTTTTTACGAAGATAGGTAATTCCTGCAAAATTGCAATAAAATCCCGTATTTTGACCCCTAAATGAAGATGCTATTTATTAACAAAACGTTGGTTTATGACAAAAATTGAAGTCACTTCTAAATTAAAGGATGCAATTGCCAACTACGAAAATTTTTGCCTGAAAATGGTGGAAATGGATTATTTTGCATCATATGGCGACAAGTGGAGTGTTTCAGAAAACACCCGACATCTAATGTTAGCAATAAGTCCGATAATTCTTGCATTCAGTTTACCCAAATTTTTACTGCGCTTATTCTTTGGAAAGCCGAACAGAAACAGCCGAAGTTTCGACGAACTTTTGGCGAAATATATCGGCAAACTTGAAGCGGGAGGCAAAGCTTCGAAACCCTATGTGCCAAATACACAAAAAGTGGATGTCACAAAAGAAACAGAGTTGAAAAAATTTATGATACTTCACAACAGATTGATATCTAAAATGGAAAGGTGGAAAGATGTTGATCTTGATAGATATTTGTTGCCGCATCCCTTGTTGGGAAAGATCACCCTTCGGGAGATGTTGTATTTCACAACCTTTCATATACAACATCATCAACAAACAATTGAAAATTTGCAAAAACCTAAATATGTTCAGGCATGAATGAGTCTCAACGCATTAAAAAATTATTTTTCGAACTGTATGATGGCAATCCATGGACCGCAATTAAACTTACAGATCTGTTAAGTGGCATCAGTGCGGAACAAGCAGCACTGCGCCCGATAAAAAATGCAAATACTATTTGGCAATTAGTGCAGCATTGTGTTGGATGGAGAGAGAATGTTTTACGTAAAATACAAGGTGATTTTTTTAAATCTCCTGAAGATAATTATTTGTCGAATCCACCGGATACCTCTCCCGAAGCATGGTCTCAACTGCTTAGCAGATTAGAAAAATCGGAAACAGATTGGGAAAATTATCTTGAAAATCTCAACGATGAAACATTAAATAAGGGATATGCTCCCTCCAAAAATGAATGGACAAATTATGAAGTGATACAAGGCATCCTCCACCACGACAATTATCATTTCGGACAAATATCCATGTTAAAAAAGTTGGTTACTTAAGGATAATTCATCTGATAATGCAGGAGAACTAGTTATTTCCTTTTGATGTTTATGGTATGAAGAAATAAGGTTATTGGACATATATGTCGTTATTTTGCACCACAATAACCTTATATATGTTTATAGGTTTTGATAAATAGGGGAAATGTTTAAAATGATAAAAAGTGTTAAATTAAATTTTCTGTTTTTACTTCTTTCAATTTCTGCGCTTGCTCAAGCCCAAAATGTTCCTTATTCTATTTTGTATGACGATACTTTGGTAAATACTATTTTAATTACAATGGACCCCGATTCACTGGATGAATTGTATGATGAATTAGAAAACGAACATGAATATGCTGTATTATTTGTTTATCAAAATGGGGTAAATTCCGACACACTGGAAAATGTTGGATTAAGACTGAGAGGAAATACTTCACTGGAATCAGCAAAAAAATCGTTTAAAATTTCTTTTAATACATATGTTACAGGCAGACGTTTTGAAGGCGCCAAAAAATTAAATCTCATTGGCAATCACAACGACCCAACCATGAGCCGTGAAAAAATATATTTTGACATCTACAACGATTTTGGTTTACCAACACGCAGAGTTTCTTTTGCTAAATTTTATATTAATGATACCTATTATGGTTTATATAGTTTGACGGAAGAATATGACGATATATTTTTACAAGACAGGTTTGGTGAAAGCAGCGGTAATTTGTATAAATGTTTATACGGAAGCACATTGGAATACAATGGCCCAAGTCAGAGTGAATATAATACCTACGAATTAATAACCAACGAACAACAAAATGACAAAAGTGATCTGGTAAACCTCGCTGATGTTTTGAATAATACTCCAATTGCAGACCTGTCGTGTGAACTGGAAAAAATATTTGATGTTGCAGGATTTTTGAAAATTTATGCTTTGGATGTTTCTACCGGGCACTGGGATAATTACGGCGCAAATCAAAATAATTATTATTTATATCACAATCAGAGTACCGGTAAATTTCAATTTTTAAGTTACGATTGTGATAATGTTCTGGGTGTTGATTGGTTTGGAATTGATTGGGCAGAAAGAGATATTTATAATTGGAATTTCGACGATCGGCCACTGGTGGAAAGATTATTTCAAATTCCTGAATATGTGGACCTTTTCAGTTATTATTTAAATCAATTATCCACCACAATTATGGTTCCTGCAACCATTTTTCCTCATATTGATTCCATACGCGATCTTATTGCTCCGGCTGCATTGGAAGATGTTTTCCGCACCTATGATTATGGATTTACTTACGACGATTTTTATGATGGATTTAATACCAATAATATCATAGGACATACACCTTACGGAATTGAAAATTTTATTTCCGCCAGAGTTGATAATTCATTATCACAAGTGGAATTAAATGATATTGCACCCATTTTGGAAAACGAAACGCATATCAAAACATTACCTCAACCGGGCGAGGAAATTATTATTCGTTTATTTGCTTTAGATGATAATTCCATTAATAATTGTTCCGTATTTTACAGTGAAGATAATATCGCCTTTACGCAATTAAATTTATTTGATGATGGCGTTCATAATGATTCACTTCCCGCTGATGATATATTTGGCGCAACCATCAGTTCTGGGTCTGATGATACAGAATTATTTTATTATTTTGAAGCCACCGACAATATAGGAAATATTAAAAGATATCCTGTTTGTGAAACAATAAATATACATATTGGATCTCCTTCCCAAAATTTAGTGATCAATGAATTTATGGCAAAAAATGAAACCACAATTACAGATGATTTTGGTGGATATGCAGATTATATAGAACTGTTTAATCCGGGACCGGAAAATATATTTTTAACAGGAAAATATTTAAGCGATGATTTTGATCAACCGGCAAAATGGCCTTTACCCGATCGTTTGATGTTGCCGAATACTTATATAATAATTTGGGCGGATGATGATACCGAAGAAGGTAATGTACATACCAATTTTAACCTTGATGCTTCCGGTGATGAAATTGGCATTTTTTCCGGACCTGAATATTATTATTCAGTTATTGATACAATTTCATTCAGAGATCAGGTTGCCGATATTTCCACAGGAAGATTGCCAAATGGCAGTGGCAATTTTGTGACCCTACCACAACCATCGCCGGGTGCAAATAATGAAGCTACGATTCCTGTTGATTCTACCTTACAATTTCAATTTATTATTCTTGGAAACCCATCGTTTGGCAATGGTGAGATAAGTCTCGATCTGTTTGAACCTTCCGATATTGTTATCGATCTCTTATCCATTAACGGACAAATAATTGAAAGGGTGGAAAATGCTTATTTGCAAGAAGGTAGACATAATTACACACTTCAATCCGCTTTTTTAAGTAGCGGAATGTATTTTATCCGATTGGAAAAAAATGGGGAGTCCTCCTTTTACAAATTCATTGAATTATAGGATAGACGGTCCAATACATTCATTTCATCATTTCCTAATTAATATTTTGGGTTAAATTTGCATCCTCAACTACAAAAAAGACAATGGGACGTGCATTTGAATACCGCAAAGAGAAAAAATTTAAACGCTGGGATGCAATGGCTAAAAATTTCACCCGCATTGGACGTGAAATTGCGATAGCAGTAAAGAACGGAGGTGCAAGTCCGGATACCAATCCGAAATTGCGTTTGGCAATTCAAAATGCCAAATCTGTTTCCATGCCAAAAGATCGTGTTGATGCTGCAATTAAACGCGCATCAAGCAAAGAGGAAGGCAATTTTGAAGAGGTGGTATACGAAGGAATTGGAGCGGGTGGAGTTGCCCTCATGGTTGAATGTGCAACCGATAACACTACAAGAACAGTTGCAAATGTGAGATTATTATTCAGTCGCGGTGGTGGAAATTTAGGAACCTTTGGTTCGGTTGCATATTTATTTGATCGCAAGGGAATATTCAAAATTGAATCTTCCAAAATTAATCTCGACGAGGTGGAACTCGATCTTATTGATGCGGGTGCTGAAGATATTTATGAAGAAGATGGAACTGTATATCTCGAAACATCATTCAATGATTTTGGCACCATGCAAAAAAAATTGGATGATCTCCATATCGAAATTACCGGTGCCGAATTATTGCGCATCCCTCACGATAAAATTAAATTAAATGCCGACAACGAATTACTAATAAATAATCTTATCGATAAATTAATGGAAGATGATGATGTGGTAAATGTGTTTCATAATATGGAAGAAACAATTGAATGAAGGGATTAAAGAATGAAAGAATGAAAGAATGAAGGAATGAAAGACCCTCGACCTACAAGGTTTTTTTAACCTGGTAGGTCTGAGGGAAGGGGGAGAAAAAAAATGAAGGAATGAAAGACCCTCGACCTACAAGGTTTTTTTTAACCTGGTAGGTCTGAGGGAAGGGGAAGAAAAAAATGAAAGAATGAAGGAATGAAAGAATGAAAAAAAGTGGGAACCTGCCTGACGCGGTCAGCAGGCAGGCGCGGATGACGCGGATTTGGCGAATTTAAAGGGATAAAAAAATGAAGAGATGAAGGAATTAAAAATGAAGGAAATATCCACTCCAAAATAATTAATTAATATAAAAACTTTCAGCAATAATTAAAATATTAATCAGAGGAATTGGTTGAATAAATTGTTCGGTAATTTATTTTGCAGAAAGCTTGAAAAACGGACAAGGAAACGTCTTTCCCCTTGGGGAAGATAAGAGATGGGGCCCGGACGATTCAATGAACTTTGCATCCGCCGCGGCGGACGCTATTTTTTCAAACAAAAAAACCAGCCGGTGGCTGGTTTTTTTGTTTGAAAATTTTGTGGTTGAGTGGTGTTTTTATCCGCCGATGATCTTTACGTTTACGGCGTTTTTACCTTTGCGGCCATCTACAACGTCGAAGGATACAAGGTCGTTTTGTTGTATCTTATCGATGAGGCCTGTTTGATGAACAAAAATTTCTTCATTAGTTCCGTCTTTAACTATAAAACCGAAACCTTTTGTGGCATTGAAAAATTTTACTTTACCCGTTTCCATTGTAATAAAAATGATTATTAATAAATTGATTAACGTGGCAAAAATAATAATTATCGTTAAAAAATGGAAGGGTATCGACCCGGACTTACCTCACTCATAATGCCGTATATCGCCTCATAAATATCGTCCTCATTCGGCTTACAGAAATAGTCGCCATCGCTGGCATATGCCGTTCTGTTTGCCTTTGCACTTAAACATTTCGGAAAGGAATCCAGATGACGGAAAAGACTGTCGTCGTTAAAAACCTGTTGCATCATATATGCTGTGGCTCCCCCCGGAACATCCTCATCAATAAAAATTACCCGATTGGTTTTTTTAACGGAGTTTCTGATTATTCCGTGAATATCGAAAGGCATTAAAGTTTGAACATCTATCACCTCCGCAGAAATTCCCTTCTCTGCAAGTTTGCGGCAGGCATCCTGCACAATTCGCAGAGTGGAACCATAACTTACAACTGTAATATCATCTCCCGAACTCAATATTTCCGGAATACCCAAAGGCACTGTAAATTCACTGATATTAGAAGGTGTCTGTTCCTTTAATCTATATCCATTTAAACACTCCACTACAATTGCTGCATCATCACCCTTAAGCAATAAATTATACATGCCGGCTGCCTGTGTCATATTTCTCGGGACACATAAATAAATACCGCGACAAGTTCCCAATATCATAGTCATGGGTGAACCTGTATGCCAGATACCTTCCAACCTATGTCCACGGGTGCGAATAATGAGTGGTGCCTTTTGACCTCCCTTGGTGCGATATTGCAATGTTGCAAGATCATCACTTAAAGGTTGTAAGCCGTAAATTAAATAATCAAGGTATTGAATTTCTGCAATCGGTCTTAAACCTCTCATCGCCATTCCAATTCCCTGACCAATAATTGTGGCCTCTCTGATCCCGGTATCAAAAACACGATTTTCTCCGTGTTTATCCTGCAATCCGGCAAATCCTTGGTTTACGTCGCCGATCTTTCCCAAATCTTCCCCAAAAGCAAAAAATAGCGGATTTTTCTGAAGATGTTCGTCAAAACTTTTGTTCAGAATTTCAAAACCATTTATCAGCGGAGCATTTTCATCATAAGCTGCTTTTATATGCTCAACTTTTAAAGCAGAATAGGCTGATTCACTATATAAATTAGCATTATATCTCTCATTGTTGAGATGATCGTAATATTTCACCCAATGTAAAAGAGCCTCTCTTTCCTGCGAAACTTCACCGGAGCTTACACGAAGGGCATTTCTTCCGGCCTTCATAATATCCCTTCTAACAGGGTCCATCGAATTGCGCAGTTCATTCACAATATCCTGTATCTCGGGAGCGGAATCTGAAACCGAAATAAGTGATTCTAGTAGAGAAAATAATACATCTATGTCTGTCTTTATAGACATAAGATGTTTATTCCACGACGATTTCATGGCATTTCGAGCCTCTTCCTTCATTGCAGATTGTATTTCTTCCAACTCTTCTGCCGTAGCAATGGAGGATGCTATCATCCATTCCTTCATCTTTACAATGCAATCCCATTCAGCCTCCCATTCCAACCTCTCTTTGGATTTATATCTTTCCTGCGAACCAGAGGTGGAGTGTCCCTGCGGCTGTGTGATCTCCGTTACATGAAAAAATACAGGCACATGTTCGCGACGGCAAAGATCTATTCCCTCCTCAAAAGTTTGAATCAAAGAGGCATAATCCCAACCCTTTACTTCATAAATTTTAATTCCATTTCCTTCTTCATCGAGCTGAAATCCCGACAAAACTTCCGATATATTCTGTTTTGTGGTTTGATATTTTTGAGGAACTGAAATTCCATAACCATCATCCCACACAAAAAATGCAAGTGGTATCTTTAAAACCCCGGCAGCATTCACCGATTCCCAAAAAACGCCTTCAGAGGTACTGGCATCTCCAATTGTAGCAAATACTACTTCATTTCCATTGTTTGAGAATCCAGATTGATTAATTGCTGCATTTTGTCTGAATATTTTTGAGGACAGTGCCAAACCCACGGCCCTAACCATTTGTGAAGCCGTTGGAGAGGTATCTGAGGATGAATTTTTCATGTTTACCAAATCTTTCCATTGTCCTGACTGATCCAAACTCCGTGTAGCAAAATGTGCATTCATTTGTCGCCCACCGGAGGAAGGTTCTTCATTGATATCCGGTATAGCATATAATTGTGCGAAAAATTGTTCTGTTGTAAGTATATCCGCAGCAAACATGAAGGTTTGATCTCTATAATACCCTGATCTGAAGTCACCGGTCTTAAAAGTTTTTGCCATGGCAAGTTGTGCAACTTCCTTTCCATCGCCGAAAATTCCAAATTTCGCTTTTCCGGTAAGCACTTCTCTTCTGCCCAAAAGGCTTGCCTCCCTACTGCGACAAGCTATTTTGAAGTCGTTTATCACATCCCGCTTAAAATCTTCGAAGGTGATATTTTTATTTTGAGTTAGGTCAGACATATGTTGAGTTAAAATATTGGCAAAAATAAGAAATCGGAGGTTTAAGCCCGACTTAAATTCTGTTAGCAGAAAAAACTTTTCTATTTGGGCTTTGATGGTATAATTGTTGTGTGAATAAAGAAATTCAATTTTTGAATTAGAGGATAGAAGTCTAAATTTGTATCCCCTAAATCTTTTAACAACTAAACCAATATATTATGACAAAATTTTTTTCCGCACTAACCTTGATCTTATTGATCTCCACAGTTTCTTACGCGCAAACTTCGGTTTCTCCGAATTCTAATGGATCTGAAGCAGCACCGGTTGTTCCAGTTGTAAATCCTAATGCAGGTGAATTTAAATGGGTTGAAGAAACGCATGATTTCGGAACTATCCCACAAGGAACTCCGGTTAAAAACAAATTTGAGTTCACAAATACAGGTAAAGAACCGATCATAGTATCAAATGTTCAAAAAACTTGTGGTTGCACAGTTACAGAATGGACAAAAGAACCGGTTATGCCAGGTCAGGTTGGTTATGTTACCGCTGAATTTAATGCAGCAAAGGAAGGTCCTTTCACAAAAGCGATCACAGTTCAGTCAGATGCTAAAACACCTTCAGTAAAATTATATTTCAAAGGAACAGTTCAAAAAACCGAGCAAGCAGGTGGAGTTCCAGAACAAAATACCATTTTTAACACAGGAGGAAATTAATTTATCAATAATTAAAAACTGATATAATGAAAAAAGTATTCACGATAATTTTTTGTTTGGCTACAACGGCCATGCTTTCGGCACAGACATCATCAAATGCAAATGCAGCTAATCCTAACAGTCCGCAATTTCAATGGGTGAGTGAGGTATATGACTTTGGAAGTATTCCTCAAGGAATTCCTGCAAAAGCGAGATACGAATTTACCAATGTTGGAAAAGAAGCGCTTGTAATTACAGATGTTCAGAAAACTTGTGGTTGCACTAGCACAGATTGGAGCAAAGAACCAATTGCACCGGGCCAAAAAGGATGGATCATGGCTGAATACAATGCTGCCAACGAAGGAGCATTTACAAAAGCGATAACCGTTATGTCAAATTCAACAACTCCAACTTTGAAATTAACTTTCAAAGGAACAGTGGTGAAAGATGCAGCGGGCAGTGTTCCGGAACAACAATCCATTTTTAATCAATAATTCATACTTGAACTTTTTATGCGACACCTCCGTGCGTTATTAATCGCACGGAGTTTTTTATGTACCTTTGAGCCATGCCAAAAATATCTTTTCGCGGCGAAAACATGCCTGCATCACCAATAAGAAAATTGGTACCCTTTGCTGAAAAAGCAAAAATAAGAGGGGTAAAGATCTATCACTTGAATATTGGTCAACCCGATATTGAAACTCCACATCAAATGATGGATGCTGTGAAGAATACAAATCTGAAAGTTTTGGAATATTCGCACAGTGCAGGATTTGAAAGTTATCGCCGCAAACTGGTGCAGTATTATGCAAAATATGGCATCGAATTAAATCATCACCAGATCATGATCACCACTGGTGGAAGTGAAGCAATTTTATTTGGAATGATGTGTTGTTTAGATGCAGGTGATGAAGTAATTATTCCCGAACCTCTTTATGCAAATTACAACGGATTTACCACAGCGAGTAATATTGTTGTTAAACCAATTACCTCCTATATTGAAACAGGATTTGCCCTCCCTCCTATATCTGAATTTGAAAAATTGATCACACCAAAAACAAAAGCAATTTTAATTTGTAATCCGAATAATCCAACAGGTTATTTATATACAAAAGAAGAATTATTACAATTGCGTGATCTGGTTTTAAAATACGATCTTTTTTTATTTGCAGATGAAGTTTATCGCGAATTCGTTTATGATGGCAACGAACAATTTTCCGTTTTAAATATGGAAGGAATTGATGAGAATGTGGTTTTAATGGATTCCATTTCCAAAAGATATAGTGCATGTGGTGCAAGAATTGGAGCGCTGATTTCCAAAAATAATAAGGTGATGGAAACTGCATTAAAATTTGCGCAGGCAAGATTATCGCCTCCAACTTTAGAACAAATTTTAGCAGAAGCATTTTTAGATGTTCCTGATAGTTATTTCACCGAAGTGGAAAAAGAATATGTTGAACGCCGGAATTTATGTGTGGAAAGATTAAATGCAATGGATGGAGTTTTATGTCCGACTCCGGGTGGAGCATTTTATGCAATTGCAAGATTACCCATCGACGATTCCGATAAATTTTGCCAGTGGTTACTCGAATCATTTCATTTAAATAATGAAACGGTAATGCTTGCACCCGCAACTGGATTTTATTCAACTCCCGGTTTAGGGAAAAATGAAGTTCGAATTGCATACGTTCTTAATAAAAATGATATCAATAAAGCAATGGATTGTTTGGATGCGGCGCTTAAAGTTTATCCGGGAAGAGTTGTTGCCAGGGTTATGAGTTCGGAAGTTTAGTTCTGAGTTCTGACATGTAGTAGATCTCCTGCGTCGATCACTACATGTTTCGGTTCTGAGTTCTGAGTTCTGGGTTCTGAGTTCACTTCGGAGGAAAATCATCCGGGTGTGGAAAGTTTGATGCCTGCCTGGCGACTGCCGGCAGACAGGTTCTTTATTCCTTGTTCTTTATTCGATATTATTGTTCTTAAATCTCCATCACATGAGTGTCCCCACAGTGTTACGCGTAGCGAACTCTGTGGATTCGGAGCTGAAAGTATTTGGAGTTCTGGGTTCTGAGTTCTGAGTTCACTTCGGAGGAAAATCATCCGGGTGTGGAAAGTTTGATGTTCTTTATTCCTTGTTCTTTATTCGATATTATTTTTCTGAGTTCTTAATTCTGAGTTCTGGGTTATATTCGGAGGAAAATCACCCGGGCGTGGAAAGTTTGATGCCCGCTTGGCGACTGCCGGCAGACAGGTTCTTTATTCCTTGTTCTTTATTCGATATTATTGTTCTTAAATCTCCATCACATGAGTGTCCCCACAGTGTTACGCGTAGCGAACTCTGTGGATTCGGAGCTGAAAGTATTTGGAGTTCTGAGTTCTGGGTTCTGAGTTCTGAGTTCACTACGGAGGAAAATCACTCGGGCGTAATTAGTTTAATGCCTGCCTGGCGACTGCCGGCAGACAGGTTCTTTATTCCTTGTTCTTTATTCGATATTTGTTCTCAGTTTACTTGATTTGCAAATGTTCCATACTTACAACTCCTGTCCATTATTCAAAATAAATATTTTATGCGAAAATTAATTGCCTTAATCACTTTTTTTATTTTCATTTTATCCGCATTAAACGCGCAAACAATTCCATCAGAAATTGCCGGCAAATGGATGGGCAAATTAAATGTTGGCATTGAATTGCGGCTGGTCTTTAATTTTGAAATATCGGGAGATACTATTTTTACTACTATTGATAGTCCCGACCAAGGTGTTAATGGAATACCGACAGAAAAAACAACTTTAATTAATGATGAGATCACTGTTACAATTCCGGTAATTAGTGGATCGTTTAAGGGAAAATATATTGCAGATAGTGTAATTATTAGAGGCATATGGTTTCAATCCGGCGGATCAATGCCAATATCATTATCTAAAATAGATTTTGTTGAACCCATTAAGCGACCTCAAAATCCGGTTAAACCTTATCCCTATAAAGAAGAGGAAGTTGTTTTTAAAAATAAAAGCGCCGACAGTGTTTTTCTTGCCGGAACATTAACTATTCCTGAGGGTGCAGGTCCGTTTAAAGCAGTTATTTTAGTTTCAGGAAGTGGTCCGCAAAACAGAGATGAATTTTTATTAGGACATTCGCCCTTTTTAGTTTTGAGCGACAGATTAACACGCAAAGGAATAATTGTTTTGCGATATGATGACAGAGGTGTGGCAAATTCAACCGGTGATTTTTCGAAGGCAACAACTCAAGATTTTGCAAGTGATGCAGATGCTGCAGTTAAATATTTAATGTCGAGAAAAGATCTTAATATTTCTGAGATCGGAATTGCAGGTCACAGTGAAGGTGGATTAATTGCACCGATCACAGCCACTGAAAATAAAAATGTTGATTTTATTGTAATGTTGGCCGGTCCGGGAATACCGGGCGATTCCATTCTAAATTTACAAGGAGATCTTATTGCAAAAGCCTCCGGATTTACAGATAGTATGATCTATTATTATAGCGCGATCAGGCATGATATAATAAATGTGGTATTGGCTGAGAATGATATGGATATTATTTCAAAAAAGATCATCGCAATTAATAAAGAATTTCTGAAAACCACACCTCAATATATTTTAGATGAAATGCAGATGTCGGCAAAAGATTCAACAAGTGCAGTGGATTTTTATGCCAATGTGTGGACAAAATATTTCCTGAGTTTTGATCCCCGACCCATCCTTGAAAAATTAAAAATTCCGGTTCTCGCATTAAATGGGACCAATGATCTTCAGGTACCCTATAAGGAGAATTTAATGGCAATAGAGGAAGCATTAAAAAAAAGTGAATCAAAAAATTATAAAGTGTTGGAATTGAAGGGACTGAATCATCTTTTTCAGGTTTCTGTAAGCGGTTCACCAAATGAGTATTCAAGCCTTGAAGAAACTTTTAATGAGGAAGCAATGGAGATCATAGTCAATTGGATTCTACAATTGTGATACTAAGGAACCACCAGGCATTTTTCAACTTTCTGCCCCGTCACAAATAATTCCATTCGGATACTTTATCTTTGCTTTCATTAGAGATTTTTGCAGCTCCTCAGCCAGCATAGATCATTAACCACAAAACCAAAGATTCAGGATTGGAAATTGTATCAGTAAGCTTTTCCGGGATTACCTTTAGCGAGCCAGCCACCAGCATAACAGATATGGTATTGGCCATAATTTGTTTCAGTTTGGTTGCCCGTATCAAGAATAATTTTAACGAAAGCTTTTTTAACAATGCATGGCGTCTGTTTTTTCTTTTTACGGGACTAGCTACCTCTCTCGGGACTGTTTGTCATGGATTTGAACTTATGTTACCCACCTCCATACACAACATGTTATGGATGTGCATGAATATTTGCAGCAGCATTTCTGTTTATTTTGCTTTAAAGGCGACAATTCGTTTTACCCGGGCGGAAGATTTTGCACATAGATTATTGCAAGTTCTGAATATCGGATCTCTAGTGGTATTCAGCGGTCTTACAATTGTAAACAACGACTTCGAAATTTTTAAAATTCATTGTGCAATAGGGCTTACACTTATATTTATTACTCATGCATTTGCATCCTATAAAAGTCATGTAGGGAGCGGTTCCATTGTTTTGGGGATGTTACTTTCGTTCATTACCGTTTATATCCATACCAACCAGATATCAATAAATGCGTGGTTCGATTACAAAGATATTGGTCACGTTATCATGATGTTCAGCCTGGTGCTTATTTATAACGGAATATACTTAATGAAAGAAAATTTGAAGCTTTCCGTCTACAGGCTGCGTTTTCAATGAGATCGTGATTCGTGAATCGTGAGTCCGGTTTATTATCGCCGGAGGTGGTTAGACTTTTCTTTTTTCGAAATAGGAAGTAGGAAGTAGGAAATAGGAAACTCTTTTTAAAGTGTATCAGGTATCAGGAAAACAAACAGTGGAATCTCTTAAAATTTCGCAAAAAATTTATACTCCTTTTAGCCAACGTAGCTTAAGCGAAGGCGGCTTTCTCCTTTTTCGAAATAGGAAGTAGGAAATAGGAAGTAGGAAAACAAACGGTGGGATTTGGTAAAATTTCGCAAGAAATTTAAACTCCTTTCTCCTCTCTCATCACTCCTTTTTAGTTTCAGGTATCAGGAAAATAAACGCTGTGATTTTGCAAAATTTCGCCAGAAATTTAAACTCCTCTCTCCTTTCTCCTCTCTCCTTTCTCCAACATTTACTATTTTTGAAAAAAATTTATATGAAAAAACCACTTATTCCAATTGTTCTGCTTTTGACCATGTTTGTAATTACAGGCTGTCCTGTAGGTGTACCCCATCCTTTAGGCAAACAAGGAGAGGAAAAAATTAATAAAGATATGCTTGGCACCTGGGTGCAAACCAATACGGAAATGGAGGTTATGAAAATGGAAATAGTTAAACGTGATAATAATTCCGTTTTTGTAAATGTTTTAGAAAGAGGTAGTATGTATTCTTTGGAGACCGACAATTTCTACGGTTGGTTTACAGAAATAGAGGGTAAAAATTTTATTTACATGCAGGATGTTGATGATGCCGAAGACGACTATTATACTTATTGTTTTGAAGTGAGTGGTAACACCATGAAATCATATGATATCAGTTTATTAGTTGGTGGTGTTGATGCAATTACCTCCACTGAAGCTTACCGTGAAGAAGTTAAAGCTTCACTTAAAATGGAAGGTGCATTAAGCAGTGAGACTATTTGGACCAAACAATAAATAATTCAATTCCCTTACCAATTAAGGGTGATCTTATTATTTGAATTTGGAAAATTAATTGTTTTAACAGCGGCTTTATCTCTGTTTGCAAAATATAATATTTTATATGCTTCCTCAGGAAAGATCATATTTTTTTGAGTACTTATAAGATCGGATTTTTTTCCATCCACCATCATATTTTTTAGCAACGGATCAAATCCGTGCAAAATAATCTGAATGGTTTTAAAATGAGAAGTATATGAACCTTCAGGTTTTTCTATCATCAATGATCTGTCGTTATAATTATATTTGAAAATTCGTTTGTAAAATACACCCGATTCCATATTATAAGAAACACCATCATCTTCATAATAGGTGATTTCATTATTTTGTATTCCATAATAAACATGAACAAATAAAGTATCCGTAGGTTTCTGATCAAAATTCTGCACGGTGCGCTGCATTGGAATAATACTGCTTTCTTTCACAAAAACCGGTAGACGATGCAAGGGCGATTCAACAATAACTTCCGAATTTGCATCAAATTTTTTATCATTGTAAAAATCATAATAATTATTTGCCGGGAAATATACTTTGCAGAAATTTTCTGTGCTTCTCACCGGCGCAATTAATATTGCATCTCCGAATAAATATTGATTTTGATAGGTAGAATAATATATTTTATTGTCGTAAGGATAATCAATAGCCAGCGATTTATTAACAGGAAGACCGGTAATACTGGCATGATAAAATTCAGAATATAAATAAGGCATTAACTGATATCGCAATTGAATATAATATTTTGCTATTGCTTCGGTTTCCTCACCATAACTCCAGGGTTCGGAGTCCTTTAAATTATATGCCTTATGACTTCGGAAAAATGGTGTAAATACACCTAGTGTTATCCAACGCGTATATAATTCCTTTGTGGCATCTGCTGCAAATCCACCCACATCCACACCACAATTAGCAACTCCACTTAGTCCCAAACTATTTAATAATCGCACTCCTAATAATAAATGATCATCAGTTGGAGTATTATCTCCGGTCCATACAGTGGAGTAACGTTGTATACCTGCGTAACCACTTCGTGTTAATACAAAAGGTCGCTGATTAACCAATAATTTTTTAGTTCCTTCGTAAGTTGACCTCGCCATTTGCATTCCGTAAATATTTCTTCCTGTGAGTCCGTTCCCGCCATTTCCATCATAATTAAATTCTACCAATGAAGGAAATTTTTGTCCCCATGTTGCAGGTTCATTCATATCGTTCCAAAATCCTATAATTCCCTGATCAACATAATTTTTAAAACTATTTCCCCACCAGGTTCTGGTTTCAGGAAGTGTAAAATCGGGGAAATTGCATAATCCCGGCCATACTTCAGCCGCATAATTAGTTCCATCGGGATATTTTAAGAACAGATCATTTTTTAATCCCTCTTCATACGCTTTATATCCGGTTTCCACTTTAATTCCCGGGTCAACAATTATTGCCGTGCGAACACCCATTCCTTTTAAAGTATTCAACATATTTTCCGGTTGCGGAAAACGCACAGCATCCCAGGTAAATATTTTATAGGCATCCATATAATGAATATCTAAATAAATTACATCAAGTGGAATTTGTTTTTCGCGAAATGTTTTTGCAACATTTAATACTTCTGAATCCGGAAAATAACTCCACCTGCATTGTTGAAATCCGAGGCTCCATTGTGCGGGCATCGGAGTTTTTCCGGTGAGATCTGTGTAAGAAGAAATAATTGCCTCCACTCCGGAATGATAAATAAAGTAATAATTAACATCCCCTTCTTCCACAGTAAAAGAAGAAAATCGCATATTGGATGCACCGAAATTAAAATGTGTTTTGGAAGTATTATCTAAAAATATTCCGTAACATAAACTATCGTGCAACCCGATAAAAAACGGAATGGAAACGTACATAGGGTCAGTTCCCGGGCCATATCCGAAAACGTCCGTATTCCAATTCACATAACCATTACCACGTCTGTCGAGATCACCGGTTTTTTCACCCAAACCTATAAATCTTTCTTTTGGAAATAATTTTTTATAGACTGAAATTTCATTCCCGGTGAACATGGTTCCGAATTCATCATCACCATTTATAAGTTCACCCGCATTATTAAAAAAAGAAACATGCAATTTATCTTTTGTAATTATGAGTTTAAGTGAATCGGTTGTCAATATGATATTATTTCCCTCCTCTTTGATATTGGTTTTTACCACTTGAGGGCTTCCAATCACAGCATAAGAAAAGTCAACTCCGGGTAATTCCTTGCTTACCTGAATTCGAATAATATTTGGTGAATACACTTTTACAGTTAAAAACCCGTTATCTCCCTGAATCTGAAGTTCCTGACCAGCAGTTTTTTGCGATTTAAACGCGCCTAAAGGAGTGTTACCGGTGTTAATTGTTTGTGCTTTTGAAGCAAAAAACAGTAACAGAAACAAAAAGGTATTTGATATATTGAGAAATAAGTATCTTATTTGCATAAGTAATGCTATTGTGCATGTAAAAGTATAAAAGTAAAGCAATGAATCAAACTTCTGTTAAGACTAATTATGGGGCGCTTTCAACCCTGGTAAGTGTATTTTTTTTCTGGGGATTTATAGCTGCCGGCAATGGTGTTTTTATACCTTTTTGCAAACATTATTTTCATTTGGACCAGTTTCAGTCACAACTGATTGATTTTGCTTTTTATGGAGCATATTATATTGGTGCATTACTTCTGTTTATTTTTAGTATGGTTCGTAAACACGATCTGGTTTCAGGCTGGGGATATAAAAAAAGTATAGTAAACGGATTGCTCTTTTCATTTTTAGGTTCCTTAGCAATGATAATAGCAGTTAATTACGGCGGATTTGCAGCAGTTTTGATGAGTTTATTTATTGTTGCACTGGGATTTTCACTTCAGCAAACTGCAGCTCAACCATTCTCCATTGCACTTGGCGATCCTACAACAGGAAATTCACGTATCACCCTTGGTGGTGCCGTAAATTCATTTGGAACAACAATAGGACCTATTGTAGTTGCTCTTGCTTTATTCGGTTCAACTACAATAACCGATGAAAAAATAAATTCCCTCGAATTAAATTCTATTACTCTTTTATATTGTGGAATTGGATTTTTGTTTCTTTTGTGCGCTGCACTTTTTTTCACCTCCAAAAAAGTTCCTTCCGGTATTTCCGATAGCAATGTGGAAAAAGCTAATAAAGCATTAAGAACCCTTGTAACTATTACCGTTTTATTAATAATTATATTCACTGTGGTATTTTCAAGTTACACTACTCCTGATGCAGTTCGTGTGGAAGAGTTGAAAGCGGAGGTGGCCGACACGATTAATATTAATGCTGATCTCCTGTCTCAAAAATTAAAAGAAATTAAAGAATTGAATGCACCGCTTGAAATGAGAAGAATGATTTTATTAGGCGCTGCATTTGTGGTTGTTTTCGGAGGTTTATTAATTGCAAAGGGAAGAGCAAAGAAAAATCCTGAAGGCTGGGGTGCCTTACATTATCCCCAATTAGTTTTAGGCATGTTAGGTATTTTTACCTATGTTGGCGTGGAAGTAACTATTCAAAGTAATTTATCTGAATTATTAAAACAGGATGCCTTTGGTGGATTGCAGGCAGCACAAATATCTCCTTATATTTCGATGTATTGGGGTAGTTTAATGATAGGACGATGGGCGGGTTCCATTGCAGTTTTTTCGGTGGCAGGAATGCGTAAAAAATTATTAATGATACTTGTTCCAATTATTGCCTTCGGTGTAATTATTCTTGTTAATTCTATTGCCGGAAGTGATATGCGACCACTCTACGCATATATTGTTTGTGTTGCAGTTCAAATTGCAGCGTTCTTTATCGGAAGAGATAAACCCGCAAGAACATTATTTATATTTAGTGCTTTGGGTTTAACAGCAATGCTCATTGGTTTATTTACCACAGGAACAGTTGCCATTTATGCATTTTTAAGTGGTGGGTTATTCTGCAGTATCATGTGGCCGAATATTTTTGCATTATCTGTAACAGGATTAGGAAAATATACTTCACAAGGATCTGCATTTTTAATTATGATGATATTGGGCGGAGGAGTTATTCCACCGATACAAGGAAAATTAGCGGATATTATTGGAATTCATCCTTCGTATTGGATACCTGTTGGATGTTTCTTATACCTTGCATGGTTTGCACTTCGTGTTAGTAAAATTTTACAGAAACAAGGTATTGCAGTGGATGGTGCAAGTGGTGGGCATTGAATTATATATTTTCGTTGCAACATAATTAAATGCTGCGGTTAATTTTAAAATTGCCGGACACAATATGTTGGTTTTATGTTTTTTTTGCCAGACCAGGAACGCTTACTTTTCGTTCTATTGATAGTTTATTTTTATCATGAAGATCCTCAATTGGGCTAAAGCCCGTCTAAAGAGTGTGCTTTTACCCACCCGGCTAAAGCCGGGGGTTATTAGTTTTTAATTTACGTTTAAATTTAGATGAAATCGAATTTTGATCTTAATAGCTGTAGGTTTTAACCCACATATAATTTGATAATAATTGGGGTTGGAGTTTTAATCCATGGATAATTTAAAAATAGCCGTGGGTTTTAACCCACGGATAATAATCGTGAATCTCGACGGGCTTTAGCCCAATTATGGATTTTCAATTCGGCAGGAAAGTTACAAGACAGCTAAAGCCCATTTATAGTGTGTGAATTTACCCCACTGGCTGAAGCCGGGTGTTTTTTATTCGTGTATTCGTGGCTTCCTTTTTTTTCCACAATACGGATGAAAACAAAGCCACGATTGCACGAATGAACAGCCGTTAGGGTGCGTAGATTGCAGTTAAATATATGTTTATTTTTAAACTCGCGCCCAAGTCTGCAATTTTTGACAGGTTTGAAGCAACTTTATTTTATAATAAAATATTTCGGGGCTTCTGTGGAAGGTAAGGTATATCTATATTTTAAAAGCAAAACCACCCTTCTTTAATTCCTCGTACCTGCGTTTATTAAATTTATAGAGTTTCGCAGCGCGATGAGAAACGCCTTTTTGTTTTTCTTTTAATTCGATCAACAAATTAAATCCGAGGATTTTTTTCCGGAAATTTCTTTTATCAATTTCCATTTCCAAAATTGCTTCATATAAATGTTGCAATTGTGTAAGGGTGAATTTTTCGGGAAGTAGTTCGAAACCGATCGGCTCAATTTTAATTTTATTTTTAAGCGTTTCAATTCCTTTTGCAGCGATCTCTTTATGATCGAACGCTAATTTGGGTAAATCGTAAGCCGGCCACCAAAATGCTTTTTTTGCAAAATCGGTAACAGGATGAAGTCCATTGGTGCCGGCTTTGATAATTGCAAAATAAGCAACTGTTATCACCCTGCCTTGTGGATGCCTGTTAATACTCCCAAAAGTGTAAAATTGGTTTAGAAAGACATTGCGCAAACCAGTCAGTTCATGTAAAACGCGTTCGGCTGCCTGATCAATATCTTCTGTATCGTAGGCTAGGTTTCCAGGAATCGCTTTCCATTTTTTAAACGGAGGTTCATTCCTGTCGATAAGAAGGATCTTAAGCTCACCTTCGTCAAAACCAAAGATCACACAATCAACGGAGAAGTCGGAATGGAGAGGGGGTAATTTATTGGCGGTCATAATTCAGGAACAATAATACAAAATATACTATGGAATAATAAAGTTCTTATTTACACATTAAACCCAATATCCACATATTGGTAATTTTGGGTCAAAAATAGGGTCTATCCAAAACGCGGATCACTCCAAAACAAAGGATGCTTTTAATCCTGTGTCTGAATTTCCTCCTATCTGAATATCAAATTGCCCCGGTTCATAAATTAAATGGCCTTCCCCATTATAAAAAGTAAGGTCGGTAATAGAAATATCAAATGCTAACGTTTTTGATTCTCCGGCTTTCAGCATGTTTCGCTTAAATCCCTGCAATTCTTTTACAGGTCTGGTTATGGATGCAACCTTATCGGTGATATATAATTGTGTTATCTCCACACCATCCCTCGAGCCACTATTTTTCACATCTACACTTATTGAAATAGTTTTATCTTTTTTCAGAATATCAGACGACAATTTAATATTTGAATATTCAAACGTGGTGTAACTTAAACCATGACCAAAACTAAATAAGGGACTATTATCAACATCCAGATATTTAGAATTGTATTTACTATTTGCATCAAAAGGTCTTCCGGTTTTTTTCATATTGTAATATACCGGAATTTGTCCCACCGATCTTGGGAACGACATGGTTAATTTTCCGGAAGGATTAACATCTCCAAATAATATATCTGCAATTGCATTACCTGCTTCCGTTCCTGCAAACCAGGTTTCCACAATTGCGGGAATATTTTCATTTTCCCATACAAGCGTTAAAGGACGACCATTCATCAAAACTAAAACAACAGGTTTTCCGGTTTTATGAATCGCTTTTAAAAGATCCCTTTGATTTTCAGGAATACCAATTTCACTTCTGCTTGCTGCCTCACCGGACATCCCCTGACTTTCGCCCAAAACCATAACAACTACATCCGATATATTGGCAACATCAACCGCATCCTTAATCATTTGTTCAGGACTGCGTGTATCCATTTCAATTTTTCCACCGTTGTCGTTTAACTTTTTCAATAATATTTTATCTTCAATTATATTCGCGCCTTTCGAATATAAAATATTCGTTTTTCCTTGTGTTGCTTTTGTTATTCCTGTTAATACACTTACTGATTTTTTCCAATCACCTGCAGCACTCCAGTTACCGATCAGGTTGCGCTGATCATCTGCCAAAGGACCGATCAATGCAATGGTTCCCTGCTTTTTTAATGGCAATAAACCGTTCTCATTTTTTAATAACACAATAGATTTTTGCGCCATCTCTCTTGCAGCAAGAAGATTTTCCGCTGTCATTATTTCTGTTTTTTCGCGCTCCGGATTACAATATCTATAAGGATCTTCAAATAAACCAAGATCGTATTTAATTCCCAATGTGTTTTTAACTGCATTGTCAATTACAGCAATTGTAACCTTTCCTTCCTCAACAGATTGTTTTAAAAAATTATAAAATACTGCACCTTGCATATCCATATCAACGCCGGCATTTAAAGATAATTCTCCTGCATTTTTATCGTTTGATGCATAACCGTGATTCACCATTTCATTAATAGAAGTATAATCCGTTACAACAAATCCTTTAAATTTCCATTCGTCACGCAAAATTTCATTTAATAAATAATTATTGGCAGATGCAGGAACTCCATTTAAATCGTTAAATGCAGTCATAAAAGTTCCAACTCCGGCATCTACACAAGCTTTAAAAGGAGGTAAATATGTTTCACGCAAACTTACTTCCGAAACATCAACGGTATTATAATCTCGTCCACCCTGTGCAGCTCCGTAAGCAGCAAAATGTTTAGCGCAGGCTACGATGGTATTATTTTTTGATAAATCATCTCCTTGAAATCCTTTTACTCTTGCCGCAGCAATTAAGGAACCCAAATAAACGTCCTCTCCACTCCCTTCATCCACTCTTCCCCACCGTGGGTCGCGGGTAATATCAACCATTGGTGCAAAGGTCCAATTAATACCCTCTGCCGATGCTTCTGATGCGGCAATCCGGGCAGCATTTTGTATGGCATTAATATCCCATGAACAAGATTCCGCAATTGGTACCGGAAAAATTGTTCTATGTCCGTGAATCACATCATAGCCAAAAAGCAAAGGAATTCCTAAACGTGTTTCTTCCACTGCAATTTTCTGAAGTTTACGATTATATTCCACTGTGTATGCATTAAAAACTGCTCCTGCCTTTCCGGCGCGAATATCATCTAAATAGGTAGTGCGTAAAGTTGGTCCTGTAACATCCCAATCGGAAGTAAATAAAACCATTTGGCCTATTTTTTCTTCCAATGTCATTTTAGCAATTAATTCATTAATAAAAATTTCCTTCGGGGATAAAGGTGTTTCTTTTTTTGAGGTAGATCCCAAAAAAAGAAATAATATTCCTAAACAAAATAAATAATTTATCTTCATCAAAATGAATTTAATAAGTAAAACTTAATTTTTCAGCAGCGTCAATTACTTCGGGACACGACATAAATAAATTCCATAATAATTGTGTGCGATGATTCTCTATCATCACGATCATAGGACCTTGATCAATTGCCAGATAGGAAGTGGCAAACCAACCTTCCGTTGCATTAAAAGCATCCGTAAATCCATACTCTCCCCAAATTTTATCACCAATGGTATAATAAAAAAATCGAATCGCATCCAGTGAATATTCGGGTGTGTAAGGGATGGAAGCTATAGCAGCAGTTGGTGTAATTACACCGAGATCGTTAGTTGGTGAATGCGCAGAATAACCATTTTGATTATCACTTGCAGTAAGTCCCCAACAATCTTCACTATATCCCACAAAATCCTGCGGGTTATCTATACAATATGCGCGATTAATTAACGTGTGATTTTGATTTTGCATCCAGTAATTTGCATAAGTATCACTTAAGGTGGTAGGATTAATTCCGAGAAAAGAATAATGTGCAAAAAACAAGGGACCACCATAGGGAAATCCTAATGGCAATGTATAACCATAATAATTATTTCCATTAATAAAATAATCTGAATCAGCCCATCCGTTGTGATAAACCGAGGCATCGATAGTATGCGTAGTTGATGCTGCAGCAAGAAAATAAGTAATTAAACATTCATTAAATCCTTTTATCTGCATATTCATTTCCCAGCCGAGATCGGGCGACCAATGCCAATACAATACATCCTCACCACCTTTGGTGAACCAATCCCATTCCACCGTTTCCCAAAGTGTATTTATTTTTCCTTTCAATGCATTTTCGAAAGGATCTGCACCATTTAAATATTGTCGCACACATAATAATCCCTGAATTAAATAAGAAGTTTCCACCAGATCGGCACCGTTATCGTTCGGACTAAAAGGAATAACTTCTCCTGTATTTCCATTCATCCAATGTGGCCAAACTCCATGAAATCTATCAGCAGTAGTTAGAAAATCAACAATGGTATTTAAACGGGTAACGCCTTCGCTTCGCGAAATAAAATTTCTATCCATAGCAACTATGATCGACATTACCCCAAAACCGGAACCACCTATTGTAACAACGTTAGGTGTTGTATTTCTTTCGGCACTTAATCCACTAACAGGATGTCCAAAATCCCAAAAGTATTTAAAAGTTTGTTGTTGAACAATGGTAAGTAATTCATCATCACTTACGATCGGAAATTTAGGTGTGGAATCTATTTCTGTATAAAAATTATCGCTGAAACCATTAAATATATAAATGTCGTTCTCAGCATGTAAATTATTTGAGAGGGTAAATGTGTATTTCTGAAAATGAACAAGTGTTGATGAAGTATTAATAGTAAGTATTGTTTTATCATCAGAAAGGTCAAATTCAAGCGGCTCATTAAATCCGGGTCTTGCGATGGCGGCAGCCGCAGAATTTACTGTTGCAGGATCAACGGGATGATTAAATGTAATAATAGTTTCCGGTTCCCGGTTTACATTAGTTGTACGGGATTCACTCAAAAGATCTTTACCATCTATAATTAAAGATGTTATCATTAAGGTTCCTGCCTGAGTTTGTAGAGTAACAGAAAATCCTTTAAAAATTTCTCCACCTACACCGGTTAAATTTTGTGTTATATCAAGCGTATATGATGCATTATTTTCCAGAGGAAGGTGGGAGAATGAAATAGTTTTATTTTCATCGAGGAATGATTCGTTTAAATCAACGGCACCGTCGGGACCTGTTAATGAAATTGCATTAATACTGGTAATATTTAAAGGAATACTAAAGGAAAGAACGATAGGTTGGTCGATCGGAGCATTGATATTTGATGCACCGCTATTTAAATTAACAACATAGGTTCCGAAGTGAATATAGTTGAGTTGGAAATAATCAGTATTGGGATCTGAAATTATTTCTTTTTTGCAGGCGGTAAATCCATTTACCAAAAGTGTAAACAAAATGACAAAATACATGATATAACGAATTTTTATCATAGCCCAAATATAAAAAAAACAGGAGTAGCTTTCACCACTCCTGCAATAAAAAAAATATTAATTTAAAATAATCAATTAATCAGCATTTTCTGAATCATATAAAACGCCAACTTCTGATTCTGTTAATGCTTTATCAAAGATTCTGAAATCATCCAATGCACCAACAAATGTATTTGTAGCTGTATTATAATCTGACCAACCAGTTGCTGTATTGATACGGCTGCACATAAATCCAAGTGTTAATTTAGGATCTATACCTGCAATTGCATCACCTGTACCATCTGCTTTATCAGCAATAGCAAGATCTTTTAAATACCATTCTGTAGTTTCTGCATCAAGATCAACCTGCATTGCTTTAACACCATTGAAATAAATAGTTTTTGTTGCAGTTGCAGCATCGTGAGTCATAACTAAATGTGCCCATGTGTTATCACCAATAAGATCTTTGATAGAACCTGTGTAATCGTATAATACTTGTCCACCTATTGAACCATCACCATTTGGATCAGTCCATGCTGTTCCGAAATAATGTGTATTCGGGTCAGGACTTATCATATGACTTGTTGCAAGTTTTGTCCATGCAAGGTCGCCACCAACTTCCATAAAATAACCTCTTTCTGTTGCAAGACCGAACATAATTTTGCTACCTGCAGCATAATCAGCGCTGTTTACTTTAAACCAAACACTAAAAGTTGTGCTTGCATTTACGAAAGTAGAACCGCTTAATTCGATAATATCACCAGCACCTGCAGCTCCACCGGAGAACATTGCAGCACTGTTTACATTACCCCAACGATCGGCAGTCCAAGTATTTTTTTCATAAGAGGAAGATGCATTTCCTGTAATATCGGAAACTGTACCATCCAATGGTAAATACATTACCTGGAAATCAGATTGAGGAGGAGTGTCAAGACCAATTCCTTCTGTTGTAAAGGAAGTTGTAACAGTTGAAGCCGCTTCACCTAGGTCGGATTTAACACCTGCAATTTCAAGATCGAAATTTGTTCCTCTGAAAAGAACATCAACAGGATCGATAGTTACTGTGCTTCCTGAGGCAGAAACTGAAATAGCAATATCATTATTTCCTTGGGTAAGTGTAATAGCTGATAAAGTTGCAGCATCAACTGTAGTGCTGAATTCTACAACAATATTTTCAGTTACGGAAACTCCTGTAGCAGCCGTTGCTCCATAAAGATCAGTAGTACCTGACATTATTGATTCAATTAACATATCCGGATTCGGAGTATCGTCATCCTTTTTACATGATGTGAAAGTTACACTTCCAATCAGTGTGAACAGTAAAAAATAATTGATTAAACGTTTCATATTCGATTCTTTAATTTGTTTTAAAATGATAAAATAGTTCAGTGTGTAAAAATAACACTAAGTTTCCTAAAATCAAAACCCAAATGAAATTACCATCCGGGGTTTTGGGTGAGTGTGCCTCCGGAAAGGTCGATCTCGCTTTGAGGAATTGGGAAAAGTTCGTGTTTACCGGATACAAACCCCAGAGGACCAAGCACTTCTGATGCAGAACCCGTTCTAATCAGGTCGAAATACCTTTCCCCTTCCATAGCAAATTCACTGCGTCGTTGTTTAGAGATTTCTGTTCGAATTGCGTCCTGACCTGCTGCAAGCGACGGTAACAGACCTGCACGCTCCCTTATCAAATTGACATATATCATGGCATCTCCTGTATTTCCTGTTTCATTTGCTGCTTCAGCTGCTATTAATAAAACTTCTGCATAACGGAGGAGACGGATATTATAACCCCATTGTTCTGTCGGTGTAATACCCGGTGTCCAGATCTTTTGATTATAGGTTTCAATTTCCAAAGTGTCTGTCATCGTTTCATCCACATACGTAATATCATCTGTAGAAATATCCCCGACAATAAAAATACCATCAATAGTTTCACCCAAAAAAACAATTGTAGCATCCTTTCTTTCATCACCTGCTTCATAACTATTTATCAGATCAATGGATGGGCGATTAAATCCCCAACCTTTATTCGGATTTCCACGTACTCCCTGCGTATTTGCGTATTGATTCCCACCCAGTTCAGTGGTCTCAAAAGGGCGAGATCCAACTTCAAAAATAGATTCCATTCCATATTGTCCCGCAACAGAAAACGCCATTCCGAAATCAGCTTCCAAAGCATATAAACCTGAATTAATTATTTCTGTTGTATAAATTAATGCGTTTGCATAATCTGCTCTATACAAATAAACTTTAGCCAACAATAATTTTGCAGCACCTTTAGTTGCTCTGCCAAGATCGTTTGCATTGTATTCCGTTTTTTCAGGAAGACCGTTAATGGCTTCCAAAAGATCTGGAATTATTATTTCATTATATATTTCTGTTTTTGGAGAACGAGCTAAATTAAATTCAGGTGTTGTTGTTAAAACTTTTGGAACATCACCAAATGAGCGCACCAAATTAAAATAAAATAATGCGCGAAGAAATTTTGCTTCTGCAATATATCTGCTTTTTAATTCTTCGTCCATTTCTATCGGTGGCACTTTTTCGATAACCACATTTGCGCTTTTAATCGATTTATATACTGCACCGTAATAAGGAAAAATATCCGCTGAAGTGGAGGTGAAAGTATAATTATCAAAAAGCTCCAAACGCGCTGCATCACCGGGGTTGCTGCCTTTTCGGGCATCGTCGGAAAGAATGTCCGTAATAGGAAATCCGCCATACCAATAACTCCAGTTATGCAGACTACCATACACTGCGTTTACTGCAAGAAGTGCATCGGCTTCTGTCTGCGGAAATAATGCTTCCGTTAACGATCCCTGAGGAGCAATATTTAAAAAATCGCCGCCACATGCACTAAAAGTAAATATTGCACAGGTTGTACAGATCAAAATAAAATTGCGTCTTGAATTATATATCATTTTTTTCATAAGAGTTCGCATTAAAAATTAAAATTGATTCCAAAAGAATAAACAGAGGTGATAGGATAAACTCCAAGATCTATTCCCGAAGCAAGTGCATTGGAACTTGCAATTTCAGGTGAATAACCTGAATATTCCGAAAGGGTAAATAAATTTGTTCCGCGCAAATAAACACTTGCGTTTGTGAGATGCAATCTTGTTAAAAAAGATTTATTAAAATTATAACTAACAGTTGCACTTCTCAATCGGAAAAAATCGCCGCTTTCAATAAAATAATCAGAAGCTTCATAATTTGTCCCCCCTGCTGTTGCACGAGGTTCGGTATCACTGGTTCCTTCACCGGTCCATCGATCAATTAAGTTTGTTTCAAAATTATACAGATCGGGACGCACTGCTTTTTTTCCATTATAAATTTCACTACCCATCTGACCATTAAAATCAAGTGCGATATCAAAAGCCTTATATGCCACTTCCAAACTAAATCCATAAATAAGATCAGGAATATAAGATCCTATATAAACACGGTCTTTATCATCAATAATCCCGTCGTTATTTTGATCCGTAAATTTCAGATCACCTTCTGTTTGACCGGCAATATGTGGAGAGGTATTTACTTCATCTTCTGTTTGAAAAACCCCCGCGACTTCGTATCCATAAAATGCACCAACGGGCTGACCAATCACCGTTCTGGTAACTAATTGTCCGTTGCCGAGGGCGCCGGAAGGAATAAACCCTCCCAATGCATTTGTATCTCCCAAACTCAATACCTCATTATGTAAAGTAGATCCAAGCACAGTTATTTTATAATACAGATCTCCCCTGCGTTCGTTCCAGCCCACGTTCCATTCAAATCCGTTGTTTAAAACTTCAGCGGCATTGTAGGTTACGGTGGTGTATGGCCCGTTTCCTAAATGTCCGGGAGTTAAAAGATCCACCAAAATCCCGTCGGTTATTTTTCTGTAATAATCAAATTCGGATGTGAGTTTATTATCAAAAAATCCAAGTTCTAAACCCACATCAGTTTGTGTTGTATTTTCCCATTGCAGATCAGGATTTCCGGAAACACCATAGGTTGCGCCTTGGGTAATATCTTCTCCGATTCCAAAAACCGCATTAATATTATTATCCACCAAACTGTATTGTCGCGACCAGGGGATCTTTTCATTTCCAATTATTCCCCAACTCGCTCTTAATTTAACTCTGCTGATCTTTTTAACATCCGCCATAAATGCTTCATTTGCCAAATTCCAACCAAGTGCAAAGGATGGGAAATTTCCCCAGCGATTATTAATTCCGAATTTAGAGGAGCCATCTCTACGTATAGATGCTGTAAAAAGATACGTATTATTATATGTATAATTTACTCTCCCCAAATAGGAGGCCATTGCAGTAATTTCTCCGCGATTGGAAGCTGTTAAAAATTCCGCCTCACCGGCACTTATATACCACAATGCAGAATCTTCACCAATTAAATTTTGAATTCCTGCGCTTAATACTTCCAGTTTATTTTTTTGTGCAGTAATACCGGCCAGTGCATTAAATGAATGTTTATTAATAGTTTTAGAATAATTAATTGTATTTTCCCACAACCAGTTTCCAGTTTGTTCCAACGCAACATTCAAATCATTTAATGCATTGCTCTGGCTGGGACTGATATAAAATTCCGGAGTAAAACTTTTATCTTTTTTTATAGTTTCATCAAATCCAAAACTACTTCTGTATACAAAACTTTTAAGAAAGGTTATATCTGTAAATAAATTTCCCACCGCACGAATGCGACTGGTATAAGAATTATTATATTCTATTGCTGCAAGCGGATTTCCTGCTCCAAAAACTTCTGCATAGGTTCCATCGGCATTCAATGGAACTGAGGTGGGCCATGCTCTGTAGGCAATTGGTACCACGCCGGCTTCATTTTGTTTTTGATCGGGAGCAATGGTTAAATTTGTTCCGATGGAAATATTTTTTGATATGGAATATTTATTATTTGATTTGAGTGTTAATCTTTCATAAGAAGAATTGTCTATAATTCCCGACTGCAAAAAATATCCAACACCAAAATAATAATCATATTTTCCTGTTGAACCGCCAATGGAAGCGTGATAACTTTGAATTGGAGCATACGCCTTAAATATTTCATTCTGCCAATCGGTATCTGCAACCTTGTCTAAATTATTAAATGTTCCGGGATTAATTTCATTTACAACTTCTGCAAATTCACGTCCCGATAACATATCAATTTGGTTTTGTAAATGTTGTATACTGAATTCGGAAGAAACATTTATTATTGCCGGAGCAGGTTTATTCTCATCATATTTTATTGTAGACGAACCATTTTTTGTAGTTACAATAATTACTCCGTTTGCACCTCGTGATCCATAAATTGCTGTGGAAGATGCATCTTTTAAAACTTCCATCGATTGAATGTCGCTGCTATTTAAAAAAGAAATATCATCCAGAATAACTCCATCCACAACAAAAATGGGCGCTGAATTATTTAATGTTCCTACCCCTCTGATCCTCAATATCGGAATTGCACCCGGAGCTCCTGAAACACTTGCCACCTGCAGACCAGCAATTTTTCCCTGCAATGCCTGTTCTGCTGAAAAGGATGGAATTTTTGTAAGGTCCTCCCCTCTTAAGGTGGAAACCGAACCGGTCATATCACTTTTTTTCTGGATTCCGTAGCCAATAACCACCACCTCTTCCAATAATTCCACGTCCTGCGACAATTCAATGTTAATGACTGAACGACCGGAAACCGGAACAATTAAAGTGGTATATCCTACATAGGAAACTTCCAGTGTATCTTGTCCTGGTTGCAGGGTCAAACTATAATTACCGTCAATATCCGTTATAGTTGCATTTGAGGTGCCCTTGGCGTAAACTGTTGCACCGATAAGGGTTACAGCATCGGCTTTATCGGAAACCACTCCCGTAACTGTTTGCGCCGCAGCAGTAAAACCGATAGTGAGGGTTATTAAACTGATGAGTATATTTTTATTCATAGACAGGGTATTAGTGTATTTTTTACAATAAGCATCAAACTTAATGAAAAATTTGGAAATAGGAAGTAGGAAATAGGACATACGACATAGGACATAAGACACAAGACTGGACGTAGGACATTGCAAATTGGACATAGGACTTAGTTTGATTTAAATTTTAAATTTCATTTTCAATTTGAAACTTAATTGGTATCAATTGAAATAAAATACTTATATTATACCTAGATTTCTTCGTGACACCTTCGTGCCTTTGTGTCTTCGTGGCGAAAAAAGGGACATAGGAAACATCGAAAATCTCTTACCGTTTACTTCCCGCACTTTCCACCTTACCGGCTAATTAAATTTATTACTTAAAAGATTCAGAATCCGGCAAACCGTCAAAAGGGAATTATTCATCTAAAACGTTTTGCATGGTGAGATATAATGTCACCCCCACCCAGGGTTAATTTACCTCCAGGTTAAATAATTACTATAATTATGCCACCCCTGCCCGGGGTTAGCCTTAATTCATCTGCGATATTTTAGTTGAATATATTAGTGAAACCTTTGTGAATTAGCATTAAAAAATTAACCACAAAGATCACAAGGGAACACACAATGGACACAAAGTATTATGTGTTAAACATAGCGCTATTTGTGGGTTCCTTTGTGCACCTTGTGGTAAAAAAAATAAACTACCTTTTAAAAAAAAATAACCACAAAACACAAGGGAACACACGAGGAACACAAAGTATTATGTGTTAAACATAGTGCTCTCTGTGGGTTCCTTTGTGATCCTTGTGGTAAAAAAATAAACTACCTTTTAAAAAAAACCACAAAGAACACAAGGGAACACACGGGGAACACAAGGTATTATGTGTTAAACATAGCGCTCTTTGTGGGTTCCTTTGTGATCCTTGTGGTAAAAAAAATGAAATACAAAAAACAAAAAGACATTACGCATGATACGTAGAAACCTCATTAAATCTTTCCAGATAAGAATAATCAGACAAATAATATTTTAAGGTCATGATCATGGATTTGTTGGAGGTGAAAATTTCTCTGCTGAAATTCATGAGGGTGGCGAGTTCCACATCCGATAAGGTATGCGTAAACTCGTGCGAATACAATACCTTCAAATTTTTGGAATATCTGTTCTGAGCTTCGTTTAACAGTCTTAAAATGGTTTCAAATAGTTTTTCATTATCTTCTAATATGGAGGCATCCAAATTCAATTCTTTATAAAATACTTCCAACTCAGCACTTCGTTCATTTACAAAATTAAATTTCATTTCATTCGCGGAATTGCGCAGTTCTGCAAGGTCATCAAAAAGATCTTTGATACATTTGGACGAATACATGGCACTGCGAACACAGGCTATTAAATTATCAGTTTCGTTTATCTGTTCTTCATTTAATTTTTGCCCGATCAATTTAATATAATAAGATTGAATTTCACCATATTGTTCTTTAATATGTTCATATTGAATCATATTTGATTTTTCATTTATTTTATTTGCGCTGTTCAACAATTTAAATTCAGGGTCTGATTCAATTATTTCTTCCTTTAAATCAAATACTCTGAGATTAAATAATTTACACTGATGAATAAAAAAGGCAGTTTCCTTTTTCATTAATTCCAATGCAGCATGCGGGATAGTCGGGTCTGCATGCGTGAGATATCCGCAAACATGTGAATCATTATCCTTATATAATCTTTCCAAAAACTTGCTGAAAATATTAATAAAAGGGAGAAAAATTACTATACTAAGTAAGTTCATACCCGTCTGAAAAGTAACGAGTCCCATTAATGGATCTTTAACCGATAAATTTTCCGTAATAAATAAAGCAAGTGGTTTCAAAAAAGCAAATGCGAGTATGGTGGTTACAATATTATAAATAAGGTTGCCGACAGCAACACGTTTTTTCACCGCAACTCCATCTAAGGCACCCAAAATTAATTTTATGGAAGTACCTACTTCCGATCCGATCACAATAGCAATTGCCGATTCGAATCCAATTAATTGTTGGTTTAAAATACTCAGTGTAATTGCAACAGTTGCTGAACTCGCCTGTGTAATTGTTGTCGCAACAAATCCCAACAATAAAAAAACAAACAAACTGCTGTCGGTAAAATTTTCGAAAAGATGTTGAATATCATCCCCCTCCATCGATTCTTTTAAAAGTCCCAGTCCAATAAACAGAAAACTGAATCCCATTAAAAAATGGCAAATATTAGCCAACTTTTGCCGACTGCTGAAACTAAAAAGTAATAACCCTGCCACACCGGCAATTGGATACGCAATAGATTCTATATCCATTTTAAAACCCAGAGAAGCAACTATCCAACCGGTAAGTGTTGTTCCCAAATTGGTGCCCATTATCACAGCAAATGCATTGCGCATTGTGATAACTCCTGTGCTTACAAAAGCAAGCACCATAAAATTCACCGCTGAACTACTTTGCAAAATAGCTGTCACCACAGCACCGCCAAAAATCGCCTTAAAAGGATTACTGGTCTGCTTCTTCAAAAAGAGTTTGAAAGAGCGGCTCATCAAATTTTTGAGAGAATTTTCCAACAATTGTATTCCAAAGAGGAAAATTCCGATACCACCGAGAACTAGCCAGATGTTTAGACCCATATTGGTGTCAAAACTAATGAAAGGTTAAAAGGATACCAATGCCTAAATTAGTTATATAGGAACATTTATGAGATAAATTTTATTTATCTTTCCCTAAATAATTGTGAAAATGAATCACAAAACTTTATTTATTTTTCTTCAATTCTTGCTTTTTTGCATTATCCGCGTTGAAGGCCAGCCAAATATAGTATGGCAAAAATGCTTAGGTGGGACGGATAATGACTTTTTCAGAGACGCAATTCAGACGTCGGATAATGGATTTATAACTTGTTTATATACTTCATCCAATGATGGGGATTTAGCTGGACTCACTTCCACAATGGGTTGGGTCATAAAATTTGATCTGGAATTTAATATCCAATGGGAAAAACATTATAGCACTCCGGATTTTGGTAATGCCCCTTTGAAGGTGAGAGAATTAAATAACGGTCAATTTGTTTTTGGTGGTAACGGTGGTATTGGTTGTAAGAATTTTCATGGAAGTACAGATCTGTTTTTGATGAAAACAAATAGCCTTGGAGATACGCTTTGGAACGCATGTTTTGGCAGCTTCGGATTTGAAGATTTTCAGAATTTTTTGCCTACCCTGGATGGTGGGTATCTAATAACAGGCGTAAGTAGTTCGACTGGTGGAGATATTCCCTTTCACTATGGTGCAAGTTCAAACTATGACGCTGTAATTTTAAAAACAGATAGTATTGGTAATTTACTTTGGTTAAAGAATTTGGGTGGTAGTGCTGATGATAGCCCTTTAGGAAATATTCTTGAGATTGAAAGAGGCTATTATGTTGTTCATATCGGATCATTTTCTGATAATTATGACCTTGCAGGAAGTGGAATAAGCGGAGATAAACGCTGGATAATTAAATTAGATAGCATTGGAAATATAGTTCATGAAAATATCATTTCAGGCACAAGTGATTTTAATTCATTTACGGGGGAAATTATTTATAATCAAGACAAGATTCTTGCTGTGGGAGCTTCAAATTCCGGAACTAATATTTTTCCTGATGTTAGTGGTATAGGTGGTCTTTATGACGGTGGATTAGCAGTTTTTGACGATGAATTGAATTTTGTTGATTTACAGGTATTTGGAGGCACTGCATCTGATATGATAAAGAGAATTGAGGTGGACGATTTAAATAATTATTATTTATTAGGCTATAGTTATTCCGATGATTTTGATTTACCTGACAATTATGACAATAGGGCTGAGTCTGACTACTGGATAATGAAAACAGATGAAAATTTCAATAAGATTTGGAGTAGAAATTTTGGCGGAATTGGTGATTGTGGTGAGTTAGGATGCTCCGGGTTTGAAGGTAATTTGATATTAAAAGGAAACATGCTTTATGCGTTTCTCAAAAATACCGTTCCCGATGTTTTGCCAAGCTATGATATCCAATGTGGTCATATAAGTACATTTGATGAATATGATGGTGATGCCTGGATAGTTGCATTTGATCTGAGTACTGGAATTCAAAATTATTTTGATAAAAACGCTATTTCCATATATCCAAATCCAATCTTTGAAGAATTTACAATAGAAATTAATATACCCGGACAATATGCAATTTCGATATTTGATATGATGGGCTCAAAGGTTTTTACTAGTGTCACCTCAGATTTAGAAACTACTTTAAATTTATCGCACCTTGCTTCAGGATCATATATTTTAATGATGACTTCAAATATGAATAATTACAACTTACATTTTATTAAACAATAACATCATGAAATATTTCATTTTTAACATTCTTTTTCTTTTCCAAATCCATTGCAGTTTAGCACAATGGAATCTTATCGAAGAAAACGTTATGGGTTATCAATGCTATAACGATATAGAATTTATTTCGGATTCGGTTGGATTTGTTGTAACTTATAATTTAATTGGCAAAACTGAAAATGCTGGTACCACATGGTCTTTCGATTCAACAAAAATTGGTTTTTTTGATATAATAGATTTTATTAATGCCGATACAGGAATAATATGTTGTTATCCTGTAGATGGTACAGAAATCATATTAACAATGGATGGTGGTTCTACGTGGTCATTTCCAGATATAGCAGATGTCTCATTTTATATTGATGATATTGAGCTTCTCAATTCAGGAAAAATTAAAATCATAGAATCCATACCTGATAATTTATTGCTCCATAATATTTCAGATTTTTATACAGATTATGAAGGCACCATGCTATTGTCTGGCTATGCAACCGACATTGACTTTCCTTCCGTTGATACTGGTTATATGGCTGGTTTTTTTGATATTGAATTTACGTCATCGAATGTAATAAGAACTTATGATGGTGGATTAACATGGTTACCAAGTGATTCAGAGTTAAATGGACCTGATCTTGGAATTTGTTTTCCAACTTCACAGGTGGGATATGGTTATGGAGATGGTTTAACTCAAATTTGGAAATCGGAGGATTACGGTAATATTTGGGAATTATTAGAATGGGATTTTAGTCAGGGGTTAGATCCGCATGATATTGATATTACAAATGTTTATTTTTATAATAGTGAGGTTGGGTTTGTTGCTACATCTACCGAAATAGGAGACGATGTTCATTTTGAAGTATTACGAACAATAGATGGTGGTATGACATGGGACTCAACAGATTTTGATGGCGGAACCGAAATTTATGTTACAGATATTTTTTGCACCGACCAATTAACCTGCTACATGACAACATGCAACAGTGGAATATATAAAACATCTAATGGTGGTGGTAATATCGACACCACAATTATTAATTCAATTGGACAATTTAATTCTGATTTACGCATCAGTTTCTTTCCCAATCCAGCTTCAAACTCGATATTTATAAACTTTCCAAATGAAAATAAACAAATTTCAATTAAAACATTCAATTCATTTGGAGAAAGAGTCAATCTTGATTTACAGAAAAACAGCTATAATGATATTAGTCAGCTCCCTAGCGGAATGTATATTTCAGAGGTTACAACGGAATTAGTCACAATACTAGAGAAATGGATTAAGCTATAAATTTTAATAAAAAGTAAAGTAAATAGGTTTTTTGGATTTCAAATCCTGCAGGGCTTGTTAAGAATAACATTTCCGACGGAGATCTAGAGTAGTTTATAAAGAGCCAAAAGCAAGAATCCGAAGCTTCACTGTTATTAGCAATTGGAAGGAGTAAGCCCTCATCTTCACAAATAATAACAACCTCATTCAAACTCCTTCACCTCCAATTATTTATCTTTACGCCAAATAACGTTAAAACAGCATGAATAGCTTTAATAAGATCAACAATATTACGGGTTGGATGGTATTTGCAATAGCCATTATTGTATATGCCGTTACTATGGAGGCAACGGCAAGTTTTTGGGATTGCGGTGAGTTTATCGCAGCCACCTACAAGTTACAGGTAGTGCATCCGCCCGGAGCACCGATCTTTTTAATGGTGGGGAGAATATTCACCCTTTTTGCCTCAAACCCTGAGCAGGTGCCACTTATGACCAATTTCTTTTCGGCTTTGTCAACGGCATTTTCCATTCTGTTCTGTTTTTGGATCATTACCCGTATGGCAAAAAAAATGGTTTCAGGTGCAAATGACCCAACTTCCTCAGAAACAGCAATTATTATGTTTTCAGGCATAATCGGCGCTACAGTGTGTCTTTTTTTAGACTCCATGTGGTTTTCAGCAGTAGAATCGGAGGTTTATGCCCTCGCAACCTTCTTTTTTGTGATCATATTCTGGTCCATCGTTAAATGGGAGTCGCATGCTGAGGATCCGAATTCTGACCGTTGGATACTGTTTATGGCATTGATGATGGGTTTGTCGATAGGAGTGCATTTACTTGCCTTACTCGTTATTCCGGCAATTTGCCTTATCTATTATTTCAAAAATTATAAATATAGCCCTAAGGGATTTTGGTCAACCATACTTATCGGGGTAGGACTCGTGGCATTTATATTATATGGTCTGCTCGACAAATTAATTGGTTTAGGCGCTGCATTCGACAGATTGTTTGTTAACGGATTTAATTTAGGGTATGGCTCCGGATTAATTTTCTACAGTGTAATTATAATCGGTGCAATTGTATGGACCATTCGATATTCCATTAAAAAAGGAAAACGTGTTTTATACATTACAATGATGTCGTTTTCTATGTTATTGATCGGGTTAACTTCTTATGCAATGGTATTGATAAGAGCAAAAGCTGAACCTGTAATTAATATGAATGGAATTAATGATGTGCACAGCTTTTTATCTTATTTAAAACGCGAACAATACGGAAGCCGTGCATTATTTAAAGGTCCGTTATGGACTGCCCAACCAATAGAATACGAAAAAGGAAAAGCGAAATATGGTGTTGTGGAAGGAAAGGATGGTTATGTAGTTGTATCGCATGAATTTATACCCCAATACGATATCCCTGCTGAATACCTTAACTCTCCGAATTTAAGTGATAATGCAAAAACCATTCAAAAACGAAATAAAGAAGTTTTATTTCCGAGAATGGGGTCTTTAGAAGACAGACATGCAAGTTTATATTATCAATATGCCGGTGTTCCGGAAGGCCAGGAAGAAACTTATGTTCCAACCTTTGAAGATAATATGGGATTCTTTTTTAATTATCAGTTAGGACATATGTTCTGGCGATATTTTATGTGGAATTTTTCTGGACGCCAAAATGATAATCAGGGAAATTTTTACGATGGATATAAAGATGGAAACTGGATTACAGGAATTACTGCCATCGATAAATCTAAAAATGAACAACTCGTAGATCTTCCTGCAAGTTTTAAAGATCTCAGTACACATAATACCTTTTACATGATTCCATTTATTTTAGGAATTATGGGAATGGTGTATCAATTCAGAAAAGATAAAACAGGTTTTATTGTTGTGCTGACATTATTCTTATTCATGGGATTCATGAATATCATAAATATGAATCAGCCACCTACCGAACCACGCGAAAGAGATTATGCGCAGATAGGAGCATTTTTCGCCTTTGCCATCTGGGTCGGATTTAGCATAGGTGCAATGGTTGATCTTGCTAAAAATTTCAAGAACAAAAAAACATTACAGGAATACGCTTTATATGCATCACTTATTTTATTGGCGATGTTCTTTACAGGACTCACCATGTATTCTTTTACCACTTTCTTAATGGTATTAGTTTATAGTTTGGCAGTGATGTTTGCTCTGGGACTTATTGGTTCACTTATTTATAATGCTACAAAAAAAGAATTCTCCCTGGCATTAGTAGCATTTATTATTTGTTTATCCGGACCAATTTTAATGGCACAACAAGGCTGGGACGATCACAATCGCTCCACCAGAACTTTTGCACGTGATATAGCGAGAAATTATTTGGAATCTTGTCCGCCTAATGCAATATTATTTACACAGGGTGATAATGATACCTATCCACTTTGGTATGCGCAGGAAGTGGAGGGAATTAGAACTGACATCCGCATAATTAATTTAAGTCTCCTCGGGGTTGATTGGTATATTAATCAATTGCGTCACGCAACAAATGAAACTCAACCGATACAATTAATATTATCGTCGGATAAAATATTGGGAGATAAACGCAATCAGATCGTATCCAATGAAAAAAGCAGATACAAGACCAACACCATGGAGCTTTCTGAATTTATTAAATTTATAGGGACCGATGATCCTAAATTACAGATATATAGCGAAGGCTTGGAAGATTATTTTAATTACATGCCTACTCAAAATTTAAGGATCACCATTGATCCCGAGACAATGAAAAAAAATGATATTGTTCCGGATAACATTGCTCAGGACACAAAAAAAGAGTTGAACTTTAATTTAAAACGCAATACCTTATTAAAAAATGATCTGATGACACTTGATATTGTTGCAAGTAACATCAATACCCGTCCGATCTGTTTTGCAATTAGTGTAACAGGAGATTCGCATCTTGGTTTAGAAAAATATCTGATGCAGCGCAATATGGTATATCAGTTAATGCCAGTGGAAATGGAAAATGAAAAGTCGCTGATGGATGGATATAGAAAAAACATGAATACCGATATTCAATATGATCTGTTGGTGAATCAAAAAGAAAAATTCACTTATGGCGGTGTTGAAAAAGGTGGTAAGATGTATATTGATCCAAGTGGTTATGGTTCTATTTTAACTACTAAATATTTAAACTATTTTGAATTGGTAAAAAGTTTAAATGAAGAACGTTTATATCTGGATGCTCAGGCTCGACAAATGATGACAGATACGGTTAACGAGGAATACGATGAGGTTGGAAAAGAATTAATGCAACAAAGCGCGGAGAAAAAACAAAAAGCATTACAAGTTTTGGATATGATGTTAACATTATTTCCGAATTCAAGTGTTCCTTATGATTATAATATGGTGAATGTTGCACAGGTTTATGAGCAACTTGGAAACAAGGAAAAGGCGTTGGAAATTGTGAGAACAATGGAAGCCAGAACATTTGACGAGTTGGAATATTATTACAAGATGACTCAAAACGACAGGTTCACTGCAGATATGTTTGAACAGGACAAATATCAGGCAGAAACTTGTGTGTATTTTTCGACTGAACTTGCAAAAAAAGCAGGTGATGCTGAATATGCAGATGCATTAAATTCGAAATGGGAAAATTTAAGATTAAAATACGGAATATTAGCGCCAAATGAGAGAAACAGGAACTCGAAATAATCGCAAGAAATTCGATAACCTCGTATTTGGCAGGCAACCGGTATTGGAATTATTAAGCAGCGATAAAACAGTTGATAAAATATTATTACAAAAATCGTCTTCGGGAGATGTAATACCATTTATCAAAGCAAAGGCTGCGGAAAAAGAAATACCGCTGCAATATGTTCCGATAGAAAAATTGAATACTTTAACCGGAGGCAATCACCAGGGAGTGATTGCCTTTATTGCTGCAATAGAATTTCAGAGTATAGAAAATATACTTCCCTTTATTATTGAAAAGGGAGAAACTCCTCTCCTTTTAATTTTGGATGGAATTACCGATGTGCGCAATTTTGGTGCTATTGCACGCACCGCATATGCAAGTGGTGTGCATGCCATTATTATCTCCGTAAACAGCGCTGCTCCGGTAAATGAAGACGCAATAAAAACATCCGCAGGTGCATTAACAAAAATTCCGATCTGCCGCGAAAAAAGTTTAACCCAAACATTAGAATATTTATTATTAAACGGCTTACAATTAGTTGGCACCGATGGTAAAGCAGATAAATATATTTACGATCTCGATCTCTCCATTCCCACCGCAATAATAATGGGTGCAGAAGATACAGGCATAAGTTATAACGCAAGAAAATATATCACCTCCAACGCCAAACTTCCCATCATAAATGATTTTGATTCGTATAATGTTTCTGTAGCGGCGGGGATGGTGTTATACGAAGCGATGAAACAACGAATTCGTTCTGAGTTCTGAGTTCGGGGTTCTGAGTTAATTTCCGATTACTATGCATTGCACCGGTTCCATATGGAAGTTTAATTTTCGGGTTGTCTTTCGATTTTTATTAAATTCACTTCGAAGTTTCAATCGAAGGAATATCTTTCAGCTTGAGATCCGATTGATGTTTTTTATTTTTTGATTGTTATTTATTATTGGCCCACAGCTTCAAAACAGAGTTTAATTTCCAGGTTGTCTTTCGTTTATTATTAAATTCACTTCATCGTTTCAATCGAAGGAAATTCTTTCGGTTGGAGATTCCGATTGATGTTCTTTATTCCTTGTTCTTTATTCGATATTAATTGCGAGTTACTGGTTTCTAGGTTGCAAATGTTTGCATGGTTTGGTAAGTAGTAAAAACTCGAAGCGACTGAGGGTCTCGCTCTTAGCGAGGCTCTCAGTAATGGCAATACCCCAAAAAAAACACCCAGCGACTGAATCCCAACAAACCACAGTGTCTCACAAATAATTAAATTGATATTTAATTCACCAATTTAGCTTTACTAAATTAATGTTTTATTTCCCTTCGTTGAGGACACTGTGGCGACGGTCTCGCTCTTAGCGACGCTCTCAGTAATGGCAAAATCCAAAAAAAAACTCGCAGCGACTAAGTCCCAACAAACCACAGTGTCTCACAATTAATTTTAATTTGATATTTAAATACATCAATTAAGATCAAATAAATTAATGTTTTATTTTCCTCCCTTGAGGACACTGTGGCGACGGTCTCGCTCTTAGCGAGGCTCTCAGTAATGGTAAAATCCAAAAAAAAACTCGCAGCGACTAGGTCCCAACAAACCACAGTGTCTCACAATTAATTTTAATTTGATATTTAAATACATCAATTAAGATCAAATAAATTAATGTTTTATTTTCCTCCCTTGAGGACACTGAGGCGACGGTCTCGCTCTTAGCGAGGCTCTCAGTAATGGCAATATCAAATAATCCTACTTCCACAACCTAAAATAATACCCGCCCACCACATAAAACTCATAATACGTAATATTCTGATCGCCAATATCCGGTTGGTCGTTGTGAATTAGGATATTGGGAAGACTGGCAAATCCGTTTTTAAATTCTGCAGCGACAAAAAAGTGATCCCAGAGTTCGATACGAGGACCGGTTTTTAATTCAATGGTATATCCGGAAAGATGAAAATCATTATCCAAACCATAATTCAATACCTTAACATCGGTTTTAGTGATCAACCAGATTCCACCAAAACCAAAATTCCATTTTAACGCAACCTTATCGTTAAAAACTCTTTTTATTGGTAATAAATATTCGATCTCTGCACTCATGAGATTAAATCCATTGGTATGTTCCAATAATAAAAGATCGGGGGTAAGTTGAACGGTATCATTTAAATAGGAACCTGCATATTTAATAGAAGCAGCTTCCGTAACTACTCCCGACATGGTTGTAGTCTGATATTTTGTTACAACATATTTCATATGATCAGCACCAAAGGAAGCACTGATACGATCAGATATAAAATATCCAATTCGGAAATTATATTGTGGCACCCACATTTTAGTGGGATTAATATAATCCACAGAAAAAGGAGTAGGCCGATCTGTTGCTTTTAAATTATAAAAAGTAAGATCATATTCAGGGCCTTTTACATGAAAAGTAGAATTTCTATACCAGGCTCTGTTATATCCCCAATAGAAATAAAATTTACCTTTTTGGGAATATAAATTTTTATTGATACTATCACTTTGAGCAAAACTTTTTGAAGAAGAGCTAAAAATTAAAATCAAAACCAATAAAGAAAGAAATGCATTTTTCAATTTTGTTTAATTAATTATTTGTTTAATCACCAATAGATATCAAAGAGCCAGTATTTCTACCAGTTGCAACATTTGTTTATTAATTTCCATATGGTGTTTGGTTGCGTTTGCAAAAGGTGTAAATGCCACTTCATCATTTACTAATCCGGCCATCACATTTTTCTTTCCATCCAATAAGGCTTCCACTGCAGCCATACCCAATCGGCTGCCCAATATACGATCGCGCACTGTTGGATTTCCTCCGCGTTGAATATGTCCCAATACAGAAACTCGTGTATCGTAATGATCAAATTTTTCTTTTACCAATTTAGCAATTTCAAAAGCACCACCCCTCTCATCACCTTCTGCAACTATTACAATTGCAGATGTTTTTTGATGTGCCCATCCTTTTTGCAGAATACCGATAAGATTTTCTATATCCGTTTCAGTTTCCGGAATTACAATAGCTTCTGCACCACCCGCAATTCCGGTGGAAAGTGCAATAAATCCTGCATCTCTTCCCATCACCTCCACAAAAAATAAACGATTATGAGAAATAGCAGTATCTCTTATTTTATCTATCGCATCAATTGCGGTATTAATTGCAGTATCAAAACCGAGTGTATAATCTGTTCCAAAAAGATCGTTGTCGATAGTACCCGGAACACCAACACAACTAATTCCAAATTCTTTTTCAAAAACCGTAGCCCCGCGAAAAGTACCATCTCCACCAATTGCAACAAATCCTTCTATGCCATTTTTTTTAAGATTCTCGTATGCTTTTTTTCTACCTTCCTCAGTCATAAATGCCTGACTGCGTGCTGTTTTTAAAACTGTTCCTCCGCGTTGAATTATATTACTTACATCCACAGATTCCATTCGCTTAAATTCACCATCAATCATACCTTCATACCCACGCATTATTCCGAATACTTCTAATCCATGATAAATTCCGGTGCGCACAACTGCTCTTACACAAGCGTTCATTCCGGGGCTGTCACCACCGCTTGTCATTACTGCTATTTTTTTCATTTTGATTAATTATTGATCTGTACTAATTATTTACAATATTCCAATGAGGATAAAAATTGATGAACTATAATTCATTTAATATTCGCCAACATATCTTTAGTCATAGCATCAAGATCAAATTCGTGTTTCCATCCCCACTCATTTCTTGCTACGCTGTCATCAATACTTTCAGGCCATGTTTCTGCGATTTTTTGACGAAAATCAATATTATATGTTACTTCAAAATCAGGAATATATTTTTTTATTGATTCTGCTACCAATTTTGGAGAAAAACTCATTGCAGAAAGATTATAGGAAGAATGCACCAATAATTTTTCTGCAGGTGCGTTCATCAACTCAAAGGTTGCTCTAATTGCATCCGGCATGTACATCATTGGTAAAAAAGTATTTTCGCCTAAATAACATTCGTATTTACCTTCCTTTTTCGCTTTAAAATAAATATCCACTGCATAATCCGTTGTGCCTCCACCCGGTTCTGTTTTATAACTTATAATTCCGGGATAACGAAGACTTCTTACATCAAGTCCATATTTTAAATGATACCAATCGCACCATCTTTCCCCCGCTAACTTACTAATGCCATAAATAGTATTTGGTTCCATTATGGTGATCTGTTCGGTATTTTCTTTTGGAGTAGTAGGTCCAAATGCAGCAATGGAACTTGGCCAATATACACGTTGAATCTTTTTTTCGCGGGCAATTTCCAGCGTATTTATCAATCCATCCATATTGAGTTGCCAGGCTTTCTGCGGATATTTTTCACCGGTTGCCGATAACATGGCGGCCATATTATATATCTGTGTGGGTTTATATTTATCCACCAACTCCCCTAACCGCGCGGCATCCAACACATTTAATATTTCAAAAGGACCGGATTCGAAAAGTTCACCCTCCGGTTTTTTAATATCGGCTGCAACAACATTGGTTTCACCATAACTCGAACGCAGTAACATTGTCAACTCGGCCCCAATCTGGCCACTAGCTCCTATCAATAATATCGTTTCTCCCGGCATTTAGAATTTTTAAGGCAACAAAAATAGGGTTAAGGGGTTTATTTACAAACTTCTGTAACTAACATATTATGGTTTACCTTTAGGCCCCATCGCATTATAGGATGAAAAAGATACTTGTAGTTGTTGGCACCCGTCCCAATTTTATCAAAATAACCCAATTTAAAACTGCTGCTGCATTTCACAATTTCGACCTCAGAATAGTGCATACCGGTCAACACTTTGATGATAATTTATCGGCTATCTTTTTCCAACAACTTGCACTTCAACCCGATTATTTTTTGGAGGTTTCGAATACGGATCCTGAAAAACAGCGGCATCAAATACATGCGGGACTAACACATTTAATTCAACATAAATTTACTCCCGAACTTATTATGGTTGTGGGGGATGTAAATTCTACCAGAGCAGCTGCCGAAACTGCTACTCAATTAAACATCAGAATAGCCCATGTGGAAAGCGGATTGCGCAGTTTCGATCAGAACATGCCCGAAGAAATTAATCGCATTATTACCGATCAACTCAGCACCTATTTTTTTATTACCGAAGAAAGTGGTTTGATCAATTTGAGATCAGAAAAAAAAGACCCTACTCATTTGTACTTCGTAGGAAATACCATGATAGATACTTTGATGAAATTTTCAGCTCAAATCGACCAAGATCCCATTTTAGAGCAATTACGGTTAGAGGAAAATAATTTCGCACTGGTAACGCTGCACAGACCATCTAACGTTGATTCAAAAGTGGATTTACAAAGATCTTTGGAATTGTTGGAACATATTTCTAAAAAAATGAAATTGGTTTTTCCTATTCATCCGAGAACATATCAAAAATTAGTTGCATACGATCTTTTATCTTTTTTACAACATCTGGAAAATGTGATCCTCACAGAACCGCTGAGTTATTTTTCCTTTCAAAAATTAATTTCTTCCTGCAGTTTTGTTATTACTGATAGTGGAGGAGTTCAGGAAGAAACAACCTATAGATCAAAACCCTGCATTACCATAAGACCAAACACAGAAAGACCTTCCACAATAGTTTTAGGGACAAATACACTCACCGATTGGAAATTAGAAAGTATAGATGATCTAATTAATTCTATAAAAAACAATTCTTACAAAAGCGGAGTAATACCACCTTTATGGGATGGAAATTCATCAAGCAGAATTTTTCAGATCTTAGCAGAGGTTTTATAGAGACCGTCTAATATTTTTGCAAAATTTTTGGCATTTTCTCTTCTCGCATATTTTTCTATACCCGCAGAATTAATTTTTAATTGACCTCTTTTATATTGATCAAACAACAACAATACTTTTTCTCTGATATCATTTTTATTATTCATTTCTGCAACTACACCTGAATTTGTTTCTTTAATTATAACCGCTGCATCGCCTTCAACATTTCCTATTACCAATATCGGTCTTCCGGCTGCCAGGTATTCAAATAATTTTGCAGGGATTCGCCCCAAAATATCGTGTGTGTCGTTTAGTAATAAAAGTAAAACGGGAGAACGCTGCATGGCCTGTACAGCTTCATTATGCGCCAAATGTTCTATATGAACTAATTTGTCCTGTAATTTGTTATTCGCAATACTTTCTGACACAGTAAAATCGATATTCCCTGTAAGCTGAATTTTAAGTTCTTTATTAAATTCTTCGTTTTCTTTACACAATTCCGCTAAAACTTCCCATAATAATTCCGGATTACGTGCTTTATTAATCATACCGGAATGATGCAAAATAAATCCCCGATCAATTTCAATTAAATTTTTATCAAAATCATCCTCATCAAAACCATTGGTAATAACTTCTGTGTTGTTATTATTTATGAGATTAAAATCAGATGCCCAGTGTTTACTTACAGTTACAACTTTGTCAGCTGAACGCAATACTTTTTGTTCGAGTGCATGATGTTTTTTATCAGCATAATCGGATAAATTTAATTCCTGGTAATAATCTATTTTTGTCCAGGGATCACGAAAATCCGCTATCCATGGAATATGTAAATTTTCTTTTACCCCCATTGCTATCAAATGCATACTATGTGGAGGTCCGGAAGAAATAATTGCATCAACAGGATTATTTTGTAAATATTCTGTAAGAAATTTAACAGAAGGTTTTATCCAAAATTTACGTGCGTCAGGAATAAAAAAATTTCCCCTTACCCATACAGAAAATTTTTGCAATACCCCGGGTTTCTTTTTTTCCTGTAAAAATCCGGCGCCAATTTTTTCTTGTTTTTTATACCCTAAAAATCTTTTATACAGATCGTATGGCTCCCAGATGGGACGTTTAATTACAGTTATTCCCGAAGGAATGGAAGCCTCCAATGAACGATCGATCACAGGCATTTCGGCATTTTCAGCGGTATATATCACAGGTTCCCAACCGAATTCCCTCAAAAATTTCGACATTTTTACCCAACGTTGCACTGCAACACCGCCGCTTGGCGGCCAATAATATGTGATGATAAGTACCTTTTTCAATTCACTGTTATAAAGGGTTAAAATTATAACATCTTGCAAAACAAATTCCCTGTTTAGGCCGAAGTTCTTAACTTTAGCGCTTCAAATCCAATGGAATGATGAATAAACCAACAGGTCAAAAAAATATTTTAGCTTTTGTTGCTGCACTTGTAGCATTTTTGGTGTTTAGTGCACTTTACTTTTATCCACTATTGCAGGGTAAAATTTTGGTGCAAAGTGATATCATGAACTATATTGGAGCGAGTAAAGAGGCCACCGACCACTATAATTCAACAGGAGATGCAGCACTTTGGACAAATTCAATGTTTGGAGGAATGCCCACTTATCAAATAATGCTTCCGGAAAATGGAAATGTCTTTGAAAAAGTAAATAAGTTTTTAGGCGTGTTTTTACCGCGTCCTGCAAATTATATGTTCATAGCATTGGTCTGCTTTTTTTTATTGCTGCGAAGTTTTAAGGTCAATTATTATCTATCTATATCCGGGGCTTTGTGTTATGCCTTAGGAACTTATCTTATTACATTTATGGAAGTTGGCCATAACACAAAAGTGAATGCGCTCGCATTAATGCCACTGGTATTAACAGGAATAAATTATTTATTGCAAAAAAAGTTTTGGCTCGGAGCCTCTATTACCTTATTTGCAATGACATGTCAGATAACGGCCAATCATCCTCAAATAACATATTATATGTTTCTCATTATTTTCTGTTGGATGATTTCGGAATTTGTTTATTCATTGCGTGAAAAACAATTAACTTCTTTTTTTAAAAATGCTGGAATTATTTTAGTTGCAATATTATTTGCAGTGAGTGCAAATACATCCAAATTATGGACAACCTACGAATACAGTAAAGAAACGATTAGAGGAGGGAGCGAATTAACCACAACCAGCGAAAAGCAAGGAAGTGGATTAGATAGGGAATATGCATTCAGCTGGAGTTCAGGAGTTGCGGAATCATTTAGTATTATGTATTCCAATTTTTCGGGTGGAGGAAGTGGGTTTTCATTTTTACAAAGTAAAGACGGAAAAACAATTGAAAGTCCATTGCTCTCTTTCGTGCAATCTGCTTATCAGCAAGACCAGAAAAAAGCACAGGAATTATTACAATATTCCGGACAAGGAACAAAGTATTGGGGGGATATGCCTTTTACCTCAGGCCCTATATATGTTGGTTCTATTTTATGTTTTCTGTTTTTATTAGGTGCTTTTCTTGCAAATAATAAATTGAGATGGTGGTTAATTGCTGCAACAGTTTTATCGCTGTTTTTAGGATGGGGTAAAAACTTTCCTGCGTTTAATAATTTTATGTTCGATTACTTTCCGTTGTATAATAAATTCCGTACGGTTTCGATGGCAATGACTATGCTGTGTTTAACAATTCCCGTAATGGCATATTATATTGTGAATAAATTTTTATCCAGAGATAATGAATTTGATGATAACAGAAAAATGTTCGCGCTTAAATGGAGTTCGATAATTGTTGGTGGATTAAGTGTGTTATTATTACTATCCGGTAGTTTATTTGATTTAACAAGTCCGAGGGAGGAAGCTTATCTCGCACAAATGAATGACCCGCAAACAATGGCATATTTTGACTTGCTTAAAGATGAACGTTTAGCGATGATAAGAACAGATGTGTTTGTTTCCACCTTCTTAATTGGGCTAGCCGCACTCACTTTATTTTTATTTCTTAGGAAAACGATCAACGGAAAAGTTGCAATTGCCATCATATGTATTTTACCGGTTCTTGACTTGTTAATTGTAGATTCTCATTATCTCGGAAAAGATAATTATGCAGATTCGAATTTTTATGAGCAGCGATTCAGAAATGCTATTCCGGTAATAAAAGATAAAGATCCAAATTTCCGCGTTTTTAATACAATGGCTGCTTTAGATCAGGATGGAAGCACTTCTTATTATTATAAAAATCTGGGTGGTTATCACGGTGCTAAATTGCAGCGATATCAGGATATGATCGACGGGTATTTAAGCAAAGGAAGTTATCCTGCCATTAATATGTTAAATACGAAATACATCATTAGCAATCGCGGAAATAAACCATCGGTTGAAAGAAATCCTATGGCCTGTGGTAATGCCTGGTTTGTTGATTCGGTGCAAATGGTAAATTCGGCTGATGAAGAATTTGCGGCAATTGAAAAATTAAATCCAGTTAAAAAAGTAATAGTACATTCAGAATTTAAATCACAAATTGTTTCAGAAACAGTTCCTATGGATTCGATGCGTAGTATTCAATTGGTGAAATTTACTCCTGATGAATTGCAATATAAATCAAAAAATAATGTGGCGAGTCCTGCGGTATTTAGTGAAGTTTGGTACAGAGGAAATGAGGACTGGAAAGCATATATAGATGGAAAATATGTGGACCATTTCCGGGCAAATTATATTTTACGCGGGTTGTGGATCCCTGAAGGAGAACATGACATCACCTTTAAATTTGAACCTCATTCTTTTTATGCCGGTAAAAAAGTTTCCACAGCTGCATCTTCATTAATATTGATCATAGTTGCTGCGGGATTTTTTATGGCGTATAGGAAAGAAAATAATACACAATCCATCGAATCAAACAAATAATTATTACGAAAAAAATCAGGTAAAAGTCAACATTATTCATTTCTAATGGGATATAATATCATCCGCCGCGGCGGATTTGTGTTAAAGAACCATTTTAGAATTTATACATTAATTTATAATTCAGTTAATGAGGAAAGAATGCAGAAAATCAACTAAAAGGTAAATCAATACAGAATATTGTAATTTAGAGAATTAAAAAAAAAGGCATGTGTGATAAAGTTTAACACTTCAAATTTTACGAAATACCAAACCCCGATAGGGGTGACATTATTATAGAAAATACAAAAGTAAATAATTTCCAAAACCCCGGTAGGGGTGACATTATAACTCAATAAACAAATAACGAATCAATCAAATAATACATGCAATACGATCCGGTAAAACGAAGTTTAGGAAGTGTATTTAATAAAACCCCTTTTTTAAGAATACTTTTTTATAAAATGCTTGACCTTTTATTATTAAGGTCGTGGCATATCCATAAAGAATTAAAAAAATGGGCGAAGGGAAAACTTGATTCCGAACAACATATCATGGATGCCGGTTCAGGTTTCGGACAATACTCCTATTATTTAAGTTCCATGAGTGAAAAATGGAAGTTTTTGGCAGTAGATGTAAAGGAAGAACAAATTGCAGATTGTAATGTGTTTTTCAAAAAGATAGGTAGAAAAAATATTCGTTTTCAGGTGCAAGACCTTACAAAATTTAAAATAGATAATCATTTTAATTTAGTTGTTTGTGTGGATGTTATGGAACACGTATTAGAAGATGTGGAAGTGTTTAAAAATTTTCACGCATCATTAGTTCCGGGTGGAATGGTATTGATCTCCACTCCTTCCGACCAAGGTGGATCTGATGTTCAGGAGGGAGATGATAGTTCATTTATTGAAGAACATGTGCGCGATGGATATAATATGGAAGATATTCAGGTGAAATTGCGCTCAGCCGGATTCCAAAAAACAGAGGCCAGATATGCATACGGAACTCCCGGCAAAATTGCCTGGCGATTATCGATGAAATATCCGCTGCAATTATTAAATATCTCCAAGGCATTTTTTATTATTTTACCATTTTATTATCTCCTCACATTCCCATTTTGTTTGATACTTAATTATCTGGATACGCATAGTGAACATAAGACGGGCACGGGATTGATTGTGAAGGCGTGGAAATGATCCAAATTGACAATTGACAATATTTCTGTGTCCCTACAGAGTTACGCGCAGCGAACTCTGTGGATTCGGAGCGTTGAGTTCTGAAGCTCTATCCTATGTGTGTCCCCACAGTGTTACGCGTAGCGAACTCTGTGGCCTCGGAGTTTTAATTATCATGCTTAGTCAAGGTAGAGCTAACTTAATTTCAATACTTCATTTATGTCCACACAGAGCAAGCCCAACGAACTCTGTGGTCTCGGAAATTAGTTATCAAAATAAAAATTATAAACAATGAGAAAATAGTCGCTGAAAAATTTTAGCGTGTATAGCCTCTCCACCAAATAATTCGAAGAAAACATACAAGAAAAAAGTGTCCCCACAGAGTTACGCGCAGCCAACTCTGTGGCCTCGGAGGAAAATTATTAATGTAAGATTAATACCTTCGTTCAATGACATTGCGAACCCTTAAACCCGATAAAGGAACAAGTTATTTCTGTACCTTTACAAATTGTAATTGGATACCATTATTCCAAATTACCAATTTCTACGATAAAATATATTCCTGGTTTGATTTTCTGGTAAACCGAGGTGATCAAATAATAGGATATGTTATAATGCCCAATCATATGCATGCAATTATATACTTAGATAATAATAGTCCTATAATAAATAAAGTTATAGGCGAGGCTAAAAGATTATTTTCATACTCCATTGTCAGCAAATTGAAGAAATTAGATGAGGGAGAAATAGTTTTACAACTACAAAATTGTGTTTCGGATTATGAAAGAAAAAAGGGATTTAAACACAAGGTTTTTGAAGATTCATTTGATTGTAAGGAATGTTACAATTATAATTACATTTTGCAGAAACTTCAATATATGCACTTAAATCCAGTGAAGGCAGGATTAATAATTACTCCTGAGGAATATATTCACAGTAGTGCGAAGTATTATTCAACAGGAGAGCAGGGTATATATCCTGTTAAGCATTTTGTTGAAGTATTTGAAGGTAAAGAGGCATTTGAGTTTTCGAGAAAGTATTTTTTTAAATGAATATGTATCTTGCTAATATTTCAGGCGTGAAGATTTATCCTCCGAATCCACAGAGTTCGCTGCGCGTAACTCTGTGGGGACACTCGCGGGGGGAATGCCGAATCCCCAGAGTTCTCTAGTTGTAACTTTGAGGAGACACTTTAAAGTTAAATTCCTCCATGATCTTTTTTGCATTAGTAACCTCTCCCCCATTATCCTTTATAAATTGTAGAACCGTTTTATATAACTCAAACCACCCCTTATCTGCATAATCAAAAAAATAATTATTATGCCATAAAATAGTGAGGAGAGTATTTGTTTTATTTTTTTCCAGAAATTCGAGTATCCTTTTTTCTGCTTGTTTGGAGTTGCAGTTTTGATAATATTTTAAGGAAGTATCCATTACATTTAACGGGACCTCAACAAAATTATACGCTCTCTTTTCTTTAAGATGAAAGGGTTTGATGGGTAATCCATAATTATTTCTAAATCCGATCGCATCAGGAAATCCCATAGAAGAATCTAATTTAATTCCGGAATTTTCGATGTCATCAAATGTATTAGGTAGTTCAGTAATTAAATAATGATTTCGATTTATTGGTAAACCAAGTTCACCTTGTTTTTTTAATTCATTGGTGAAATTATCTTTGCCGGCACTTTTATGTAAACCGTTTTCCCAACCTCTTGCTTTTATTTCACTGCGTATCTTTTTTATTGGAGCTGCATCAATTTCATAATCGGCATTGTTTATTCTGCGTGTTCCTTTTCCACTGTTCACCAACCAAAAGAATGTGGATCGCACATCAAATGCATCCTCAATATCCAGAATTTTATTGAGTAATAAATAATCCGGAGTTTTGAGATAATGGTTAAAGATCAGTTGCAAAAGCGTACCGATCTTTCCGTGTTTTACTAAATATCCATAATTATCTCCTAAAGCTCCATACACCGAATCAATGTCGTGTGTCAGAAAATATTGTGTAACTCTTTCTTGTTTTTTTACCAGCGATTTAAGTTTTGGAGTTGACTCATATAATGCATCAAAATATTGTGCGACCAGATTCTGATCAATACAATTAAAATGTTTTTGTAAACTTATATTGTACGGAAAGCGGTCATATTTATCAGGTGTGTAATCAATATACTCCTGTAAATAACTCAATAAATAAAAACAAGTGCTGATATAATCCGGCTTACCGGATGCATTGGTATGCAGTGGTTCTTTTCTAAAATAACCTTTAAAATGATAGTCACCTCCTAAATATGTATTTCTAAAAAAATGCGAGACCTGCATATCTCCCATACCGTGTTCCGCAATTAAAATATCTTCTCCCTCATTAACAAATTCACAATTAAATCCGATATACTTTGCAAAAACAGATATGGTCCATGCATATTCTTTGTGGAGCTCTGATTCTATTTTAAATTTAATTTTTGTAAGCATCGAAATAAATACAGGCCACTAAGGCACTAAGACACAAAGATTTCACAAAGAAAAAATAAATGATAGAATTAAATATCAAATTTAATTCCTTGCGCCAACGGTAATTTTGTTGAATAATTAATCGTATTTGTTTGTCTGCGCATGTAAGCTTTCCAGCAATCGCTTCCGCTCTCACGTCCGCCACCGGTTTCTTTTTCCCCACCGAATGCACCACCAATCTCTGCGCCGCTTGTTCCGATATTTACATTTGCAATTCCGCAATCTGATCCTGCTACTGATAAGAAGTATTCTGTCTCCAAAATATTTGTCGACATAATTGCAGAACTCAAACCCTGCGGAACATTATTGTGTATAGCAACGGCTTCTTCAATAGTATTGTATTTCATCACATATAAAATAGGCGCAAAAGTTTCGTGTTGGACGATCGCAAATTCATTTTTCGCTTCAATGATACATGGTTTTACATAACAACCGCTTTCATATCCTTCCCCTTCACAAACTCCACCTTCCACTAAAATATTTCCGCCCTCCGCAATTGCTTTTTCAATTGCAGAAGTATAATCCTCCACCGCTTTAACATCTATCAACGGACCAACGTGATTATTTTCATCCAATGGATTTCCTATTTTCAATTGTGAATAGGTTTTTCTTAGTGTATTTATTACACTATCATATACAGAAGCGTGAATAATTAATCTACGGGTAGTTGTGCAACGTTGTCCTGCAGTTCCTACAGCTCCAAAAATAGCAGCGCGAATTGCAATTTCCATATTAGCGTGCTCAGTAATAATGATGGCATTATTACCACCTAATTCCTGAATTACTTTTCCTAAACGTTCTCCAACAATTCCACCAATTCTTTTTCCAACGCGCGTACTTCCTGTAACTGAAATTAAAGGAATACGTTTATCCTTAGCCATTTCCTCTCCAATAGAATTATGAGATACCATTAACGCACTCACTCCTTCCGGAACATTATTATCTTTAAATACTTCGGCAATTATTTTATGTGTTGCAATTGCACTCATGGTAACTTTTGAACTCGGTTTCCAGATACAAACATCTCCACACACAAATGCAAGTGCTGCATTCCAACTCCAAACAGCCACAGGGAAATTAAATGCGGAAATAATTCCAACTATGCCGAGCGGATGCCATTGCTCATACATGCGATGTAAAGGACGTTCGCTATGCATGGTCAAACCATATAACTGGCGACTTAATCCCACTGCAAAATCGCAGATATCTATCATTTCCTGCACTTCTCCTAAACCTTCCTGCAAACTTTTTCCCATTTCGTAACTTACTAAGGTTCCGAGTGCATGTTTATGCAAACGCAATTTATCACCGATCTGACGAACCACCTCACCGCGTTTTGGTGCCGGCCAGTTGCGCCATTCTTTGAATGCCTTTTCGGCAGTCTGCACAATTATTTCATATTCCGCTCTCGAAGCTGAAGTGCAACTTGCAATTAAAGCCCCATCAACGGGAGAATAACTTTCTATCGTATTTCCATCCCCCTTCAACCAGTTTAAACCTGTTGACACACCACTATTGTTCTCTTTTATTCCAAGAAGGTGCAATTCCTTCTCTATCATATTTGTTTTTTGCAAAGTTTCCATTTTACTGATTTATGGTGCAAAATTACGGAGAAAAAACGGGGGTTTTTAGTTAGAAATTTCGAAGTCACCAATTAGTAAATAATAAAACTCACTACTTGGGGATGAACATAAGTTTTTATTATATAAATTCCAGGAGGATATTTATCGATATTAAGATGATTTACGGGAAATATGATAGGTGTAGTTTCAATTATTTCACCCGAAATATTTATAATTTCAAAAATGCCCGCTTCTTGTTCACTCCACTCAATATTTAAAATTTTGTCAGTAGGATTAGGATAAACTTTCATGCTGTTAATTTCTACATAAGCCAAGTTCAATCCCTCATCAATAATATCATTGCAATCATCATCCACCCCATTTAATAATTCTTCTGCTCCCGGATAAATATTGGGATCGGTATCATCACAATCGCTGTCGTTTAATACAAATCCTTCCGGAATATCACAGGAAAGGGAATCTACAAATATATTTCCATAGTTATCTCCGTCTGCATCTTCATAACTTTGTATATAGGCGAGATTGTCATCAATTGTGCCGTCGCAATCGTTATCGAGATAATCACAGATCTCTGTTGCTCCAGGGTAAATTAAATTATTTGTATCATTACAATCGGTACTGTCCAATACATAACCAAATGGAAAATTACAGGAAACGCTGTCTTGTAACAAGGCACCGAAGGCATCTCCATCTAAATCCGCATAATATACCGTAAAAATTGCGTCTTCATCAATAATTCCATTGCAATTATCGTCAACGGAATTACAAATATCCGTTGCCCCGGGATAAATTAAATTGTTTGCATTATTACAGTCCGTACTATCCAAAACATAACCTAATGGCAGTTCACACGCCAGTGAATCATTTAATATATCCCCAAAACCATCTCCATCTATATCAGCATAATAAGGTGTATTGCAAATGCCGAGTTTTACGATCCAATAGTCGAAATCTCCATTATTTTCTGACACATCAAAGTCGTTAGAGCGAGAATATCCTGATACTACTAAATCAGAATCACTAGTTTCTAAAATTCCATATGCGTTATCATAATCGGAACCTCCAATGGATTTTTCATAAATAATATTTGATAAAGAATCAATTTTCACAATCCAAAAATCTGTAATTCCTTTATTCTCACTTAAATCAAAATCAGATGATCTTGAAGCTCCTGCGAAAACATAACAACTATCCATTAATAGAATAATGGAAAAAGCAACGTCAGCATCTGAACCACCATAACACTTCTTCCAAATATCATTGCCAAGGCTATCAAGTTTTATTAACCAACAATCCTGAGTTCCACCATGAAATCCAACAACATCACCATCATTGGAATAGGTCTCACCGCTAACTAAATATCCTTTATCCGAAGTCTCAACCAATGAATAAGCAATATCGGTAGACGAACCGCCAAAAGACTTTTCCCAAATTAAATTACCATTTGCATCTAATTTTATAACCCAAAAATCACCTAACCCATTATTTATTGTCACATCACCCCCCCCATATGCAGAACCAACCAATACAAAATTTCCATATGTATCTTGAATCACGTCCATTGCACCATCATCAAAGAAAGGAGATCCATATGTTTTTTCCCATTCAATATCACCACTTGTATTAAGTTTTACGATCCACCAATCACTGGAACCTTCAGAAGTACCTTCAAATACATCCCCATCTTGAGAATTAGTACCAGCTGCTATAATATATCCTGAATCACTTGTTACCGCTATGGAAAATCCAGCATCACCATCGGAACCTCCTAATGATTTTTGCCATTCTAAATTACCAATTGAATTTACCTTTACTACCCAACAATCCACATCACCCTGAAAACTAGTTATATCTCCATCATTTGAATATGTGCTACCAACCATAATAAAACCACCATCAAATGTTTGTTTTACATCCCTACAATAATCCAATGATGAACCACCGTATGATTTTTCCCATTCCATTATGCCTAATGAATTTAATTTAACCAACCAATAATCAGAAAAGCCATGTATTTCGGTAACATCAAAATCATTAATTCCAGCATATCCTCCTAGCAAAAAACCACCATCATTTGTCATTAATATGGCATTGCCTTTATCCCACTGACTGCTTCCAAAATTATATTCCCACATAACCTCCGGAATCTGAGAATAGCATATATCAATTGAAATTGCAATCAATACAGAATTAAATAACATCTTCAGACTTTTCATTACACTAATTATACGGCTAAGATAGCTATCTTTTTTAGATTTCTCAAATAAAAACAGTGCTTATTTACACTGTCACTTTCCTCCCTGGAAAGTAATGGAATATAAAGATATTCAAAGTAATTTGCTATTCATTTTCTCAAATTTCTTAACTCTTAAACTAAATTTTATGCTAAAATTATTTGCATCCAGAAAGGGTTTGGTTTTATTCAAACAAATATCTTTCGCGGTCACCACATTTTTATTGATCTATACTTCGTATTCTTTCCGAGTGAAGCCGACTGTAGCTCATTCTAATTCTACTGAGTTGCTAGGTTTATATCTTTCGGCTATTTTAACAGAGGATACGGTGAAGCATAAAATAGGTGATACGATAGCAGTATACAGTTCAGGTTTAGATACCGTTTATGTGACCTATGCAGAGGCTATTCCTGACTCACTGGCGGAAGAACTTTGGGTAATAAATGATCCACATAAAGAAATGGTAATACAACTCTCGCATCATGATGCTGCGGTAAATGAAGGAGTGATTGGAATTAATCTAAGTGATTTTTTTCAGAAAGCAGGAACCCTTCAAAAGGGACACGGCAATTATGATCATAATACAAATTATACAGGAGTTGAGGACCCATGGGAAGCAATGGTAGCTCTAAAACCAAAAACAGTGCGGATTTTCAGTGGAGCTGGCAGTAAGTTTATGCATCCGCTTGGATATTACGATGATGAGGATGAAATTAATTATGGTGGTTATGGATATTTCTGGAAAGAATTAATACCATTATATGATAGGACGGAGAATGTAAATGTTGCACCATCGGAGATATCCATAATAAGTGAATTATCTGACGGCGAATGCGATCCCGGCGAATTAATTTGGATAAAAGAAAGTTTTCGCGAGGATTTCTCAGGATATTACAATAAATCTGTTTCGCAACAGGATGATGCTTTATATATTACGCAATTTATTAATATGATCGACGAAATTGAAACAGGAGGTCACGTAGTTGATGTAATTTATTGTGTAAATATTTTAACGCAATCTGCAAGTGAAATGTTGGATGTTATTGATTATTTGGAATTGTATGGCGTGAATGTGGTAGGTGTGGAATTAGGCAATGAAGTATATTTTGAATTTCATAACCTCGCATTGGGAATGACCGATTTTGAACATTATTGGGAATATATTAATGGTGGAAATTATTCAGGTGGTGAAGAAACTGCCTTACTTGCAGTATTGCCGGATTATATGGAAGAAGATCATGACTATATAGGTAATATAAAAGGAAGATCGGAATATCACCATATAAAAATTGGTTTGCCTGCTCAAAATATTCCAAACTGTGGTGAGGCGTATGATATTGCGTTATTTGATGACCCTACACGTGATGAAGAAATTACTGAAGATAATGCAATTCCAGTTGATAGAGATCCTGATCCTGGATTTATTGATCCATGTGATTGTTTCTATCCACAATGGAACCTAGATATGGTAACCCATTATGCAGATGTTACTACGGAATCTACAAATGAATATTATAAATTTGACGCTATTATTTTTCATAATTATTATACGCCTAAAAATAATTCCATTCTTTGCGAGGGAAATTCAAATTGGATGGATATTATGTGTGAAATGCATCCTGAATATGACGGGGAAAATCTCGACCTAGATTACTGGGATCCCTATATTTATGAAGGTCCTTGGAATTATGCTGATGGCGGAATTCCTACTGCACCTGACGAGGATTTGAAGGAAGCTTTCTATAAAATTAATGGAATTTCTTATCCAGATGATGATGATGAACTTGTACCGGGTAATTTTAAAGAATTTACCAGAGACCGTATTGATTATTCTTATGAAGAGCACGCTCTTCAGATGCTGTTTACGGATACTGACGAAGATCCGACTTATAAGGAGGTTTGGGTAACTGAATATAATTTACATGATGGATTAAGATTTCCCAACTCACCTGAGGGAAAAGCAAACCAAAATAAAGTGCAACCATATGCATCCACCGTTACAAATACATTTTCGCATGCAGCAATGTTACAAAACTGGTTTTTATGGAATATTAAATCATCATTTGATCCTGATTATAGACCTTACTTTCTTACCAGAGCTACAGTTCAAAATGCGATCGGTGGGACTACCATTGACCTTATGAATGAAGGAGATGCCGCAGATCAAAAACTTCTTGGTGAAATTTCATCCTGTACCACATCCGTAAAAGATCCTTTCTTTGTGCGCAGAGCGACATATTTTGCAATGCAACTATGGAGGGTTATAAGTGATAATCATTTGCATTATCTAAAAACGGAAACTACAATGGCTTCACTCAATGATAATTTGGCTCCTACCATTTTTATTGACGAAGCCGAACAGAAAATTTATGTATTCTATACCAACGTAACCGATCTCGAACAGAAATATATGTTTGCACCCGGAACATTGGTAAATGATTTTGGTGGTGAAACTTATTATGACATAATTTTAACTCCAGATGTAGATGGGTTAATACTAGATGCAGATCAGTTATATTCAACGGCAGGAAACGGTGCAATATTTAGAATTAGCGACGCATACGATGATTGTACAGAATCGATTGGACAGGTAAACAGATTTGAATTACGAGATCTTGAAACCTTATTGGATGCAGATGTTTCTTGTCCAGGCCCATTTGTTGGAGCGGCGTATGGAGGGGTGTGTGTTCTTGTTCCTCCGGTTTCAATGGGATATTTTATTATACCATTTGAAGTAGATACACCACGTTTAGGAAATGTTCATGACATTTATTCCATTTATCCTAATCCTGCATCCACATATTTTATAGTGCAACAAAAAAATATCAATAATCAGGAAATTCACGACATAAATATTGAGATTTACAGCATGTTTGGCAACCTGCTTCAAAAAACCATAGTTTCAGAGGGACAATCCATTGATATTTCAAAATTACCTGTTGGTGTTTATAACGTTTTGATAAAAACCGATGGTTTAAAAACAGAGACAGAATCACTGATTAAAATGAAGTAACAAAAATTAACGTACAGTTTTAAATAATAACCCGTTGCAAAATGCAGCGGGTTATGTATTTTAAATTTTACCGCAATAATACGCATACTAATTTAAATATTTAAAATTGATGATCTTTGCTTATATTAAAGTCTTTATTTTAAACCTAAGTCATCATTATAATAACAAATATGCAACTATGCCAATCAAACCAAACCCAATCGATCTCTACATCTCCAAAGCACAACCCTTTGCTCAACCCATACTCACACACTTCCGCAAACTGGTTCACGATACCTGTCCAGATGCAGAAGAAAAAATGAAATGGGGAATGCCATTTTTTGATTATAAAGGACAGATGTTGTGTAACATGGCATCCTTTAAACAACATTGTGCCTTTGGATTCTGGAAGGCTTCATTAATGAAAGACGCCCAATTATTGGAAAATGCAAAATCAGAATCCGCCATGGGACATTTAGGCAAAATTACTTCCATGAAAGATATGCCTTCCGATAAAAAAATAATTGGCTGGATAAAAGAAGCGATGAAATTAAATGACGAAGGCAAAAGTGTACCCAAACCAAAACCCACAGAAAAAGATAAAAAAGAATTGATCGTCCCAAAACAATTACAAGCTGCACTCAATAAAAATAAAAAAGCAAAATCCACCTTCGAAAATTTCGCCTACTCCCATCGCAAAGAATATATTCAATGGATAACAGAAGCAAAAACAGAAACGACCAGAGATAAAAGAATTGCAACAACTATTGAGTGGTTGACAGAGGGTAAGGGAAGACATTGGAAATATCAGGGATGAAGTTCGGGGTTCTGAGTTCTGGGTTCTGGGTTCTGAGTTCTGGGTTCTGAGTTCTGGGTTCTGAGTTCGGAGTTCGGAGTTCTGAGTTCGGAGTTTGGGGTTCTGTGTAGCCAGATGTTTACAAGGTTTGCAAAAGTTTCAGGGTTGAGTTCCGATTAAAATTTTTTATTTTTTGATTGTTATTTTTTATTAATCATGGTTTAGATGGTTTGCAAAAGTTTGCAAGGTTGTGATCCGATTAAAATGAGTTTTAATTGTAGAGACACAATGCATCGCGTCTCTACAATTAAAAATGTTCAACCAACTAAATCCTATGTCCCATTTCCAATGTCCTATATCAGTCCTATATCGTATGTCCTATTTCCTAAATCTCTAGTTTCCGCATTAATTCAAACACATTCCCAATATCCAAATTCAACATAAAAGAAATTTTCTCTCCGTAGGGACCACCTTCAATTTGAGTTTTAATATCATCTGACCAAAGTAATGGGAAATATATTTCGAAAATATTGTTTGGCAAACGGATCATTACTCCGGCATCGTATAATAATTTTCCGGAAATATCGGGATCAATTGACCCTAAGGTTCCGAGATCAGCAAATAATGCAACAGGGATATTAAATGGCAATGGCACTTCAATATTTGCAGCAAATAATTTATCGTTGCTTGTAGCAATTCCACCGTTTAATCCGGGGGTTTTGAAAAATCCATCTGTCATGGAAATTTGTTGTGATTTAATTCCATTGTCGCTGTTGCGCGCAAAATAAATTTCATCATAAAGGTCGTCGTTGAAACCATTATTACCGGATAAGGTAAATACATCCTTTGCGTAATCACCATCAACAGAATAAATATTCATCAATCCTGCAAACAATCGCAGATCAACTCCATATTTCTTTTTTGGATATGTGTAAGTAATATTAAATTCCGTATAAAATTTAAAGGCATCGTCATTCATTTCACCCACCACTCTTAGTGAATGTGGCAATCTGGTAATTTGATTGGAAAGCCGATACGACAATTCCTGAACAAAAAAGGAAGAAAACCCGGTTGTATTTATTAATCCTGCATCATCCACAAAAAAATATTTATCCTCTTCCATAATAAATAAATTTCGGAATTGAATAGTATGTTTTAATTTGCTTTTAAATTCTTTTTTAGCAAGGTCAACTTCAATTTTTGTTTCAAATTTTCTAAACTGTGGAATTATATCCAGCGTATCATTTGGAGAAGTTACAGTAAAATCATCGTAACTGTAACTCATCACAGATTCTGAAATACGCAACCTATCGATAAATCCACTTTTCGGATAAATGTTTAATCCTATACTCCCCTGCCCTACTAAAGTTTCTGCGTTAAATGAGTACATAGGAGCAGCAACAAAATCAATTAAGGGTGTTGGCAAGATCATATTCCAAACACCCAGTCCCAACATAAATCCATCGTTTTCGTTGGAACCAAAAATGGGTAAATAATTTATCGTAGTTCGAGTTGGATCATCCACCCCAAAGCCGGCAAATTTTAATTGCAGGGGTTCAATTGTTTTAAATACACCTGAAGTTTTTATTGTATTATTTTCTCTTTCAGTTTCGGGAATTGTTTGTTGCGCATCAATTTTTAAATGCGTTACATTCCATTCACTTTTATAATTTACATAAATGGTCTGACTATTCGTAAATCCTCTGAACCAATCCGTTCTTAAAATACTGTCGCCATCCATTAAACTTAATGAAAAGGGAGCCGGGATATCAGATTTATTTTCAATATCCACTGCCATTGCAGTTTTTCCTTTTTGGAATTTTCCTATGCTATAATCAGGACCTCTATCTGAGTTAATTAATTTTTCGAAGAACCATGCATAATTTTCACCTGTTTCTGCTTCAAATAATTTTTGCATGTCACCGGGATACACATGTTTAAATTCGTAGGTATCATAATACGTATGCATTATGCGATCGAATTCATCTTTTCCTAAAACATCAGTTAAATAACGGAAAAAATATGCGGTTTCCATGTACATTACCAAACCATAATTAATTGGCGTAAATGCAGTAGATGGTGTATTAACTGCTTGCGATTTATTTTGTTTTATACACACCTGATTTATATTCCAAACTATATTATCATCTGAACTTGTATCCACACCAATTAAATTTGCAAGTACGGGTGGTACGCCAATAGCATTTCTTTCAGTGTAATAGGTATCCATATACCGATTTTCATAATAGGTATTTATTCCCTCATCCATCCAACCGTGAACACGTTCATTGCTTCCTATAATTCCGTAAAACCAATTATGTCCAACCTCATGCGTAATTACATTATCCAAAGATTCTGCATCCAGATCACCTGATAATACTGTTATAGTTGGATATTCCATTCCACCTGCACCTTCCACTTCCAGCGAACCATCAACTGCTTGTGCAACATTCCATGGATATTCACCAACATTTTCTGAATAAAATAAAACTGCGCGATTAATATATTCACAGGCTTTTTTCCATTCATCGGCATGTTCATCATTAAAATATGCATAAGTAGTAACTGTTCTTTCCGACTCCGGTAAAACAATTCCACTTTTCATTACATTAAATCTTTTGTCAGCAAACCACGCAAAGTCATGCGAATTTTTTAATTGATATTCAATTGTTTTTGTTTTTTCTGAGGATGGAGGAAATGAAAGATCGGTAGTATCAAATTTATTTCTTTCTGTTTCTCTTGCAATTTTATCTAAAAATGCAACTTCACTTTTTGTTTGCAGATCACCACTTGCCCCCACCACATAATTTTCGGGAACGGTAATAAAAACATGAAAATTTCCGAATTCACTGTAAAATTCACCCTGATCCAAATACGGTATCGGATGCCATCCCTGCGCATCATACACAGCCGGTTTAGGATACCACTGCGAGATCTGGTATTGTTGTCCGGTATGTCCCATTCTCGAAAAACATTTTGGGATCTTTACATGAAAAGTGGTTTTAATGCTAATTGTTTCGCCTGATTTAACCGGAGAGTTGAGTATTAATTTGGCGATATCGGGATTTTCTTCATCATATTCCAGTTTAACATCATCACCACCAACTTTAAAATTCAAATTATCAATATACCCTCTATCCTCCTCTTTTGCATATTGAAAAGTTTGGCTTCCCTGTTCAAATTTTTGTCGGGCGAAAGCCGTTTTGGTGTTTTTATAGGCATTTGGCCATAAATGTATCCAGATAAAAGCCAGGTCGTCGGGCGAATTATTAGTATAACGTATTGCCAATGAGCCATTCAGCGCATGGTTTACGTCATCCAGGGTAACATTTATCTCATAATCCACATTTTGCTGCCAATAACTCGTTGTTTGAGCTGAGACAGAACGCTGTAAATTAACGGTCAATATCGCTATAAGTAGTAAAACCAGTTTGTTCATCAAATAAATTTTGGGTTAAAGATAGAAGGAATTGTTTTTGCAGTGTTAATGTTATAGGTAGGCAAAAGGTTACAAATTGCCTGTTCTTTTCAATTTTGGGTCAGTTTTGTTTTATTTGGATTAAAGTTTTACAAAATCAACGAAACTTATTTTTGAAAAACTAAATTTGCATTAATATGATGAATGAGGATTTTAACGAAAGGGAAAACACAGAGATTGCGGAGTTGATTGAGTTGTTTGAAAAATGTTTAAGCAGCAACGAGCAGCACTATTTCGATGAAGACAGCCTGGAGCGCATTCTGGAATATTATGAAATGCGCAACCTCAGCGACCGTGCGGAAGCTGTGGTGGATTATGCCATTATGCAAAATCCTAACTCCTCAGACTTTCTTGTGCGCAAAGCAGAATTTTTACTCAACAGGAAAAAATACAAGGAATCACTGGAATTATTGGATAAGGCTTACCTTTTTGATACACGAGAAATTGACATTTTTCTTATTCGTTCCGACATCTATCTCGAAACAAATGAACCGGAAAAGGCAGCAGAAACACTTTTTGAGGCACTGAAAATTGCGGATAAGGAGGAACAGGATGTTATTTATGCCGAACTCAGCGATATTTACGAAATTCAGGAAGATTTCGAAAAAGCCTTTGATTGTCTTTCCAAAGCATTGGATATCAATCCAATAAATGAGGATGCACTTTTCAAACTTTCACATATTGTCGACATGACCGACAAATACGACGAAAGTATATCCATACATACCGCTATTACCGAAAAAGAACCTTATGCCTGGTTGGCGTGGTATAATTTGGGTAAGGCATATATGGGATTAAGCCTCTTTGAAAAAGCAATTGAAGCTTTTGAATTTGTGATGGCAATCGACGAAAATTTCGACCTTGTTTATCGCGATGCAGCAGATATTTATTATCGCCTTGACGATTTTAAGAAGGCAATTGAAATGTTTGAAATTGCGCATGAAAAATCGGGAGGATATGAAGATTATAGTTTCCGTATAGGTTTATGTTATGAACGCATGGAAAATTATAAATCTGCACGTTTTCAATTTCGCAAAGCTGCGCGTCAGGATCCATTTATGCATGAAGCATATTTTCGCATAGGGGAAACTTACCGCATTGAAGATCGTTTTGATGCCGCTTTGGTGAATTATAAAAAAGCATTAAAACTCGATGAGAGCAATGAGGATTATATCTGCACTATTATCAGTATTTATAAAATGCTTGACAGAGATCCAGAGGTAATTAATTATTTAAATTGGTTGGTTAATGTGCGTCCTGATATTTTAACTTACTGGTTGGATTATATTATTTATCTTCTTGATATTGAAAAATATGACCAGGTGATTGAAGTGACTGCCGAAGCAATAAACCGCTCAGGACATTATGCCGAATATTTTTATCTGCAAAGTGCCGCTTTATTCCTAACAGGTAAAGAACGCGAATCCATTTCCGTTCTCGAACATGCATTAACTTTAGATTATGTTCGTCACGCAATTTTATATGAAGTATGTAAAGATTTTGTGATGAACAAAAAGGTGCAGGATGTGATTAATCTTTATAATAATAATTAGGGAGTGGTGAGTGGTGAGTGAGTGAGTAGTATGGGAAAAAGGGGTGAGTGGTGAGTAGTGAGATCGACAGCCGAATGATTATGCTCCGCATTAAACTCCTTCAGACCTTTTAACCCCTACGAACGAACCCTGTCAACCCTGTAAACCTTGCCAACCCTGTAAACCTTGCCAACCCTGTAAACCCTGCCAACCCTGTAAACCTTGCCAACCCTGGCTTTCCCCCCTCAATTGATAGCCACACTGAAAAAGTGAGACCATCAAGTCGCTTGATTTTCGCACTAAACCCATTCAACCCCTTCAACCCTGCAAATACTCGGTTGCCTCAATTTTTTGGCGGTTTCATTCTCAATTCTCAACGCTCCATTCTCAATTCCTCTTGTTTATCACTATTTTTGCACCGCACTATTTTAACCGTGAATGAACTTTGAACTAAGCAGTCTTCCCCAGAGAAACGCGAAACCCCGCACACATGGCATTACAATGGTAATGGACAAGGGATTAAGCATCAGGGAAGCAGAAGACCTTTTAACTGTTTCTGAACCTTATATCGACTTACTTAAACTTGGTTTTGGGACTGCTTTTGTTACTCCGAAAATTGAGGACAAGCTAGCAGTTTATAGAAATGCCAATATTCCTACCTATTTCGGGGGTACTCTCTTTGAGGCTTTTGTAGCGAGAGATCAATTTGACGATTATTTGCGGTTGCTGGAAAAATATAAAATGCAATATGCGGAAGTGAGTGATGGTTCTATTGAATTGGAGCATGATGTTAAATGTGATTATATCTCCAAATTGGCAAAACACGTTACTGTTTTAAGTGAAGTTGGATCAAAAGATGAAACTAAAATATTAGCTCCCTACAAATGGATAGAGCTGATGAAAAAAGAAATTGAAGCAGGAAGTTATAAAGTGATAGCAGAAGCTCGTGAAAGCGGAACTGTTGGAATTTATCACAGCAAAGGTGAGGTGCGCAGCGATCTTATAGATGAAATTTTAACTGTAATTTCTGAAGATAAAATTATCTGGGAAGCTCCGATTAAAAGTCAGCAGGTTTATTTTATTAAATTATTAGGTGCCAATGTAAATCTTGGAAATATCGCACCTAATGAAATTATTCCACTCGAAACTTTACGCCTTGGATTAAGAGGTGATACATTTCATCACTTTTTGAAATAATAGCATTACTAAATGGAATCTATACATTGGTTTATTGATACCTTTCTGCATTTGGATAAATACCTCGCTGAATGGATCACTACATATGAAAATTGGATATATGTGATCATGTTCATGATCATTTTTATTGAAACCGGTATTGTTATCTGGCCATGGCTCCCCGGTGACTCTCTTTTATTTGCCGCAGGAACTTTTTGTGCAATTGGATCACTCAATATTTTTATTTTAATTCCACTTTTGATCATTGCAGCAATTTTAGGAGATACATCCAATTATTTTATTGGAAAATATTTTGGTGAAAGAGCAATGAAATTAAAATTTCGGGGTAAACAAATATTAAAAGCAGAACACCTGGATAAAACACATAAGTTTTATGAAAGACATGGTGCTAAAACCATTATCCTCGCTCGTTTTGTTCCTATTGTGCGCACTATAGCTCCTTTTATTGCAGGTATGGGAACCATGACCTATAAAAAATTTCTTACCTATAATATCGCGGGAGCATTACTTTGGATCCCATCCATTACAATATTAGGATTTGCTTTAGGACATAACGAATATGTGAAAAAGAATTTTGAAATTGTTGTTCTGGCAATCATTTTCATTTCTATAATTCCTATCATTGTGGAATTAATAAAAGGTAAAATGGCAAAATCAAATAAACCTGTTCCATGAGAAAATTTGGTTTAATAGGATATCCGCTTACCCATTCCTTTTCTGAAAAATATTTTGCAGAAAAATTTGAGAAAGAAGAAATTGAAGACAGTAATTATTCCTTATTCCCATTAGAAAATATTGAAGATGTAAGATTTTTATTCGAAGTGGAAAAAGATCTTCATGGATTAAATGTCACAATTCCATATAAAGAAACCGTAATACAATATCTAGATGACCTTGATAACACAGCACAAAAAATAGGTGCCGTTAATTGCATTAAAATAGATGAGATACAAAAGGTAGGATACAATACAGATTACGCTGCGTTTCGTGACTCACTAAAACCATTATTGAAAACACATCACAAAAAAGCATTGATACTTGGAACAGGTGGCGCATCAAAAGCGGTCAATTATGCACTTCAGGAATTAAATATTCAACCCGTTTTTGTATCTAGAAATAAATCGGAAAATAATTTTATTTATTCTGAATTAACCGGAGATATTATTGCGGAATATCCTGTAATAATAAATTGTACTCCAACCGGCATGTATCCTGCAATAAATGTTGCTCCTGAAATACCATATCAGTCATTATCAAAAAATAATTTGTTGTTTGATCTGATCTACAATCCAGAAAAAACACTATTTCTGCAACAGGGTGAGAAACAAGGAAGCATTATTAAAAACGGGTTGGAAATGTTGCAACTTCAAGCTGAATATGCCTGGGAGATCTGGAATACGGAACAGGAATAAATTGCACCTAAAATCCGGGCAAAAACATTATTTATTATCCTCGCTAAAATAACATTTTATAGAACTCACATTTCTCTGAAATTCCATATGGTAGGTAAATGTTATCATACCTCCGAAAATATAAGAATCATTATTATTAGGATCACCTCTTCCACCCTCAGGTTCTATCAAGTCGGGTCGGGTGCCATCAGAAGTATTGGAAAGTGCAGCAGCCATAACTGCTTTTTCGAGATCGTAGTGTAAAAAATAATAATCCGGATTTGGATAATAAGAACTCACATCGTCAATATAATCGGTTGTTGTTAGACGTGCTGCCATTTCAAAACCCAAAACCCAGTTATTGTAGGTCAAAATTCTGAAGCCTCCACCTAATGGAAAACAAACTGCAATTTTTGAATACTTTTTTCTATCGGGGTATTCCGGTAAACCCTGACCTTCAGTGCCTAACTCCTGTAAATTAACCCATTCTCCGTCATACTTGGCCTGCGGATTAAAATAAAACGCTCCTATTCCTCCATATATGTAAGGCGACCATCTTTTCTTTTTTATTCCAGTAAATCTATTCATCGACAATTCAATCATCCCTGATGCCTCAACAATTGGTGATCTGAAACTCAGATTTCTATAATGTCTGAATTCATTATCGCTGAGTGCATCATCTCCTTTTAACATGGAGGCAAGCGCATTAAATCGAAAAGCTGTACGGGGAATAATTTCTTGTCTGTAAACAATACCAAGTGCAGGCCTGGTAACCTCAGGGTCGATGTCCCAGAAAAATGCTCGTCCAACATCATCTGATCCGCCCAGGTCGCCCAAAAAGCTGGAAAAGCCCAAATTCACCCCAAACTCTCTGGATAATACAATTGGCTGTGCTTTCAGCAATGAATTATGCCAAAACATACCAATGGTAATCGCCAGAAACGTTATGAATGATTTTTTAGACATGTTGTGTTGATGCTTAGGGGACAACGAAAATCTAACATTTTTTAACAATAACAAAATTTGTGACCCTAAATACCAAATATTATTTAAGTTCCCCGCCAAAATGGTAAGGAAATTATAAAACGAAATTGCCGTGTTACTTATTTTTTCGTTGAATAGCTACTTAACCTTACTATGGTGTGTATAAGCTTATCAGGCCTTAGCGGTAGGACCAAAATTCATTGGAATACCCCCAAAACCTTCATTATCCTTGATATCACCATGCGTATTCTCAAATTTTGAAATATTATCAGTAAGTGCCTTTAAAAGCCTTTTGGCATGCTGAGGGGTCATCAGAATTCGGCTTTTAACCTTTGCTTTAGGCACACCCGGCATAACTCTGATAAAATCTATAACAAATTCAGCACTGGAATGTGTAATTATGGCAAGGTTGGAATAGATCCCTTCGGCAATTTCCTCAGAAAGTTCTATGTTCAGTTGATTTTTGTCTTTTAAATCGCTCATTTTCGGTTATTTACTTGTAAAATTATCGGTAAAATCGGGTTTCTCGAAATTGTTTTGCAATTTAGGCCAACCTTTTTTGCCATGTCGAAAAACAATATTCTATTACTGCTGAGTTTTTTATTGATAATAGCTTCCTTTTTATCTTGTAAAAAAAATGCTGCTGAAAATGAAACTATCATGCCCGACGATAGTGTGGTTGTAATTAAAAAGGTATTTTATCCACTGCACATCGACTCGACTAAAATAGCGGCGTTTATTAAAACATATCCTGTGTTTTCTTTTCATGCGGAGGAAATAAAAACATTTTACAAAAACAGAGATTCCAGATCGGCATGGTTTAATGAATATGGAATTGTAGAGCAAGGAGGATTGTTTATTAATTTGTTAGATCATTTTGATGAAGAAGGGTTAAAAGATTCTGTTATTTATTACTCCAAATTAAAAAAACAATATAACATTATTTCTGATCTCAATTACTCCTATTCGGGTGCGGATAGTTTGACAACACAATTTGAATTAATGCTTACTGCCGAATTTTTTATTTATGCGCAAAAGGTTTGGTTCGGATTAAATGAAAAAACTACAAAGGAATTAGATTGGTATATCACACGAAAAACCATTCCTTCTGTTTCCATGTTGGATTCAATTTTAGCGGGAGGAAAAAATTCGTTCACGGCGTTTGATCCTTTATTTCCCCAATACCCTTTATTAAAAAAGTATTTAAAAAAATACAAAGAAATTCCTGATTCCATAGTTTGGAATAAATTAATATTACCACAGGGAATTAAATTTTATAAAGAAGGTGATTCGGCATCCATTATACCCATCATTAAATTTCGTTTGAACATTTTAGGAGATCTGGCTGAAAATGACTCTAGTCAAGTGTTTGATGTTACCATGGGGGAAGCGGTCAAAAAATTCCAATCGCGGCACGGACTAAAACCGGATGGCTCCATTGGTGAAAAGTTTTTAGCGGAAATAAATGTCACACCTGCCGAACGCAAACAGCAACTGGAATTAAACATGGAACGCTGCCGATGGATACCAAATGAAACCGGAGAAAATTATATTTTGGTAAATATCCCTGCATATAAAATGTATATCTATGAAGAGGATACACTCAATTTTACAATTAATGTGGTAGTAGGAAAATCAACCACGAGCACAACCATATTTAATGATGAATTGGAATATGTTGTATTCAGTCCATATTGGGTTCCTCCACCAAGTATTTTAAATAATGAAATACTTCCTTCTTTAAAAAAGAATAAAAATTATTTGGAGAAGGAAAACATGGAAGCCTTCGACGGAAATGGCAAAACCATTGATGTGAGTAATGTTGACTGGAGCAGCTATTCAAAAATGCCCTACAGAATCCGTCAAAAACCCGGGGGAAATAATTCGTTGGGATGGGTGAAATTTTTATTCCCTAACGAACACAATATTTATTTTCACGATACTCCTTCGCGGTCGCTTTTTAAAGAATCGCAACGCAATTTCAGCCATGGATGCATACGATTGGAAGAACCCAAAAAACTTGCAGAATATTTATTGAGGAATGATTCTATTTATACACAACAAAAAATAGATTCACTTTATTATCTCGGCAAAGAAACCTACGTTAAATTGAAGGAAAAAACACCTGTTTTCCTTGTTTATTTCACAGCATGGGTTGATGAAAATGGCGAAATTAATTTCCGTAAAGACATTTATGGACATGATGTGAAGTTGGAGAAAACGCTGTTTGCAGAGGAGGAACACGCAAATTAGCAAAAGTAATTATTGTTCAAAATAATACTTACACCATTAAATTAATCGACTGCTTTTGTAATATTACCTTCCTGAAAGAATCAGCATAATTTTTTTACTTTTAAGAACAATAAAATTGAACGAAAGTGCCGTAGGCATGGCATATCGGTAACACCAAAAACAAAAGAGAAACCTAGTGCTGTAGGCACGGCATAAAAAAATGTTTTGGAAGTAGAAAAATTAGAAATTTATAATCAAAAACCAATTGCACGTGAAATTGAGTGTAGGTGTTTGACATTGTTTTTAATGTTTAAAAATTAATTAAAGGATAATTGTCAACTAAGGTAAGATTTTTTTAAAAATTTGTTGTTTGCAGCTTAGAGAGTAAATTTATGTTAGACTTGAAATTTTCATACGCCATTGGGCTTCGTTATATGTCATCCCTAACGGGATTTGGGTTTCCATCTTATCATAATGTTACCGATATTTCATCCGCCGCGGCGGATTTGGGTTTTCTATCGATGAATACTAACGGTTCCACTCTAATTGGCCTACTTCCGAATAAACACATTGTAAATATAACTAACCGCTAAAACCCCAAAGGGGCAACCGGATAAAATTTAGAGATATAACATTGATAATGCTCGTACCGATTTTTTCAGAAAATTAAAGAGTAACTGCACAAGACAAGAGAATTATTATTCAAAATAACACTGACACCATTAAATTGGTGAACTATTATTACCCTTTTACTTTCCGGAAAGCATCAGTATGTTTTTATTACTCTTTGATAAATGTTGCAACAAATTCACCTTCCTCAACTATTAGTTTCACCAAATAAAATCCTGTTTGGAATTTTTCAATATTAATTTCAAAGGGAGGTTTAGAATTAATATTTGAATAAATAATTTGCCCGGATATATCTATGATCTGAATATTTGCTTCTGCCGTCATTTTGTAATCAATAAATAAAATATTTTCCGCAGGATTTGGATAAATCATAAATAAGTTCCCGATTATATCCGCAGTATTCAATCCCTCATCAATTAATTTATCGCAATTATCATCCAAACCATTAAAAATTTCTTCTGCGCCGGGGTATATTAATGGATTTGAATCGTCACAATCTGTACTGTCAGAAACATATCCGATTAATCCGGTTGCGCAAGTAACAGTATCAATTAGTGGATTTCCATAACTATCATCATCAGCATCCAAATAAAGGGTGTGCACTGTTAGTCCTTCATCAATATTTCCATCGCAATTATCATCGGCTCCATTGCATGATTCTTCTGCTGTAGGATTAATTAATGGGTCCATATCGTTACAATCGGTGCTATCGATAACATAACCTGATAAAATAAAACAGGAACTGGAATCATTTAATAAATCACCATAAGTATCACCGTCTGTATCAGCATAATACATTGTAAATATTGCATCCTCATCAATTAAAAAATTACAATTATCATCCATTGAATTACAACTATCTAAAGCAGCTGGATTTATGAATGGATTTGTGTCATCGCAATCAGTACTATCGGAAACATATCCAATTAATGTGTAACAGGAAATAGAATCATTAAATAAATCACCATAAGTATCACCGTCGGCGTCAGCATAATACAATGTAAATATTGCATCCTCATCAATAAAGCCGTTACAATTATCATCAATTGAATTACAAATATCTAAAGCAACAGGATTTATGAATGGATTTGTATCATCACAATCTGTGCTATCCAATAAATAACCGAAGGGAATATTACAGGATATAGAATCGACTAAACTATTTCCAAATCCATCTTCGTCTGTATCTGCAAAATAAATGGAATGAAGACATTCAGGTTTGAGTTTTACAAGCCAATAATCTGCGCCACCATGACCTTCCGTAACGTCCAAATCATCAGAACTAGACCATCCGGAAACTAAATACCCATCAGATAATATTTTAATCGATTGTGCCCATTGAGACTCCGTTCCACCATATGTCGCTTCCCAAAGTAAATTTCCAGAAAAATCTAATTGAGTTACCCAATAGGCACTGTATGCAAGTTCTGGAATTCCTATAACATCCCCATCGTGAGACATTGTATATCCCACCGCTAAATAGCCAGTTGCCGTTTGTATTACATCCTCTGCAATATCCCAGTGTGATCCACCCAATGATTTTTGCCATTCTATATTTCCTAAAGAATTTAGTTGTACAACCCAAAAATCAAACGCACCTTTATTTTCTGTTAAATCTCCGTCGTTAGAGGAGGACCGGCCAGCCATTACAAACCCTCCGTCATCTGTTTGAATAATTGAATTTGCATAATCAAAACTCGAACCACCTAAATTTTTCTGCCATTCCAATTCTCCGATTGAATCTAACTTGAGTACCCATACATCGTTTTCCCCATAATTGTCATCCAAATCAAAATTATTGGAGTAGGAAGAACCTGCAACAATAAAGCCGCCATCAATAGTCTCTTTAATGTCTTCTCCATATTCATCTGCAGATCCACCGAAGGTTTTTGCAAATAATAGCATACCATCGGTATCAATTTTAATAATCCAGATGTCAGAATCACCATGTAATCCAGTTACATCATGATCGTATGAAGAGGCGGTTCCCGCGATTACAAATTCCCCATTGGAAGTCTCTTTAATCGATTTACAGCTTTCATTGTTTGAACCGCCATAATTTTGTTCCCAAATAATTAATCCATCAGGGTCTAACTTCACTACCCAAATATCATAGGTTTGATCCCAATCATCTAAATCAGGATCACCATAGTTATTACCTACATCACCCGTGCGGGAATTAGTATACCCTGCAACAATAAAATCTCCATCAGAAGTTTCAAGGATTGTAGAGGATAATTCATCAAGAAGACCACCTAAAGATTTTTGCCAAACAATATTTCTACTACTATCGAGTTTTACAACCCAATAATCGGTTCCTCCATGATTACCTGTTACTTCTCCATCAATAGAACGACTCCAACCTGTGATGATATATCCTCCATCAGAAGTCATTTGCGGTTCAAATCCATAATCAGAATTTGTTCCGCCTAAAGACCTCTCCCACTCAATCTCCGGATACAACCCAACCTGAGAAAAAATATTTTTATCCGGAAGAATAAATAAAATGGCAGCAAAAATTACTTTTAGAATATGTGATTTGAAGTTCATGGGAAAACTTTAGAAGGCTAAGTTAGAAAAAAATCGGGCAATGAATGCTACCTAAATTATGTATGGGTTCATAGACCGCAGGTCTGGCTGTTAATTGGTACATCGGTACATTTTCACATCGGTACATTTCTCCACCTGACATAAAAAAACCCGGAATCAACTTCCGGGTTTTTATTTTGAATAATTGGTTTATTCTACTTCTAAAGTTTTCACCTTGCGTTTCGCCGCTAATTCATCCACTTCATCTTTGTTGCCAACTATGAGGTTATGGAATCTACGCTGACCTGTTCCTGCAGGAATTTGATGTCCTACAATTACATTCTCTTTCAAGCCCATCAGATAATCTGTTTTCGCTGAAATAGAAGCTGTGCTCAACACTTTTGTTGTTTCCTGGAACGATGCTGCAGATATCCAACTTTGTGTTCCGAGTGATGCGCGAGTTATACCCAACAACAATGGTGTTGCTGTGGCAGAAACTGCATCGCGGTATTCAATTGGTTTTTTATCTGCGCGTTTTAATTGTGAATTTTCTTCTCTTAATTGACGTAAAGTAACAATTGCTCCGGCTTTCAATTTTGTAGAATCGCCTGCATCAGTAATTACTTTTTTATCAAAGATCTTATCATTTTCATCTAAGAAATCCAGTTTATCTACATTCGCATCTTCAAGGAATCTTGTATCACCGGCATCGGTAATTGTCATTTTCCTCATCATCTGACGCACGATAACTTCAATATGTTTATCGTTGATCTTAACACCCTGCAAACGATATACTTCCTGAATTTCATTCACGATATATTCCTGAACTGCATAAGGTCCTTTAATTGCAAGAATATCAGAAGGTGTAATTGCACCGTCGCTCAATGGTAAACCTGCATATACATAGTCATTCTCCTGAACAAGAATTTGTTTGGATAATGGAACCAGATATTTTTTGCGTTCACCATCGCGGCTTTCGATCTCAATTTCACGGTTACCGCGTTTGATCTTACCGAAACTAACAACACCGTCTATCTCTGCAACAACCGCAGGATTTGATGGGTTACGCGCTTCGAATAATTCGGTAACACGTGGAAGACCTCCCGTGATATCTCTTACTTTACCAAGTGCTCTTGGAATCTTCGCAATAGTTTGTCCTGATTTAACTTCTTCCTTTTGTTCCACAACAATATGTGATCCAACCGGTAAGTTATAATTCTTGATCTCTACACCTTTTTTATCTTTAATGATAAGCGTAGGAATTTTAGTTTTATCTCTGGATTCAGAAATTACCTTTTCACGGTGACCTGTTTGCTCATCACTTTCTTCGCGGTAAGTTATACCTTCAATGATATTTTCATATTCAACAAATCCACCGAATTCAGAAACGATAACTGCGTTAAACGGATCCCATGAACAAATTACATCACCTTTTTTAAGATCCTGTCCATCAACCGCGGTTAAAATAGAACCGTAAGGAACGTTGTTCGTGATCATTAATTTACCTGTTTTAGGTTCAATAATTTTCACTTCACCAGTACGTCCGATAACAATTCTTACTTTTTTACCTTCATCGTTTTTAGTATCAACAAAACGCAATCCGTCGAATTCTAATTTACCATCAAATTTTGCAACGAGTTTGGATTCTGTATCAACACTTCCCGCAACACCACCCACGTGGAATGTACGAAGTGTTAATTGTGTTCCCGGCTCACCGATGGATTGTGCGGCAATAATTCCCACAACATCTCCTGTTTGAGCTACGCGATTATTTGCAAGGTTGGTTCCGTAACATTTAATACAAACACCTTTTTTAGATTCGCAAGTTAAAACTGATCTGATCTCCACTTCTTCAATGGCAGTTTCATCAATTTTATTTGCAATTCTTTCAGATATTAAATCACCTGCATTTACAATAAGTTCATCAGTAAGTGGATCATATACATCATGAAGACTTGTTCTTCCGATTATACGTTCACTTAATGGTTCTACTATATCCTCATTGTCTTTTAATGCACTGATAGAAATACCTCTTAATGTTTGGCAATCATCCTCATTAATAACAACATCCTGCGCAACGTCAACCAAACGACGTGTTAAATAACCCGCATCGGCCGTTTTCAAAGCTGTATCCGCCAAACCTTTACGCGCACCGTGAGTGGAAATAAAATATTCCAATACACTTAATCCGCTTTTCAAGTTTGAAAGGATTGGATTTTCGATGATTCCACCCTCTCCTGAAGCACTGGATTTTCTCGGTTTGGCCATCAAACCACGCATTGCTGCAAGTTGACGAATTTGCTCCTTAGAACCCCTTGCTCCCGAATCCAACATCATGAACACAGAGTTGAATCCTTTTTTATCATTTGTAAGACTGGTAATTAAATCACCTGTCAAACGCGTATTTAATCTTGACCAGATATCGATGATCTGATTGTAACGTTCATTTTGTGTAATTACACCATACATGTGGTTGGAAATAACTTCATCCACTTCAGCCTGTGCTGCAGCAACTAATTTTTCCTTATTTTCCACTTCAACAAGATCGCTCAGGTTGAAAGATAATCCACCGGTAAATGCGGAACGGAAACCAAGATCTTTAATATCATCCAAAAACTTTGCAGTTCTCGGAACATCTGTTCTGCGAATTACTTCACCAATTACTTTTGCAATTGCTTTTTTAGAAAGTATTGCATTAATAAATCCTAATTCTGCAGGAACAACTTCATTAAATAAAACTCTTCCTACTGTAGTATCTAATAATTTAGTAACAAGTTTTTCATTTTCATCAAGAACAGTAACCTTACATTTAATATTAGCATGTAATTCTACTTTTCCTTCGTTGTATGCAATGATAACTTCTTCTGCAGAATAGAATATTTTTCCATCCCCTTTTACAAGATCATCTTTAGTACTTTTCTTTCCTTTAGATGTATAATATAATCCTAACACCATGTCCTGAGAAGGAACTGTTATCGGATTACCATTTTGCGGGTTAAGGATATTATGTGCAGATAACATCAACAATTGCGCTTCTAAAATAGATGCATTGCTCAATGGTACGTGTACGGCCATTTGATCCCCGTCAAAATCGGCGTTGAATGCAGAACATACAAGAGGGTGTAACTGAATTGCTTTTCCTTCAATTAATTTTGGCTGGAATGCCTGAATTGAAAGTCTATGCAATGTTGGTGCACGGTTAAGCATGATAGGATGTCCTTTCAAAATATTTTCAAGAATATCCCAAATTACAGGTTCTTTTCTGTCAACAAGTTTCTTTGCTGATTTTACCGTTTTTACAATTCCGCGTTCAATTAATTTGCGGATAATAAATGGTTTAAATAACTCAGAAGCCATGTCTTTTGGAAGACCGCACTCATGTAATTTTAATTCTGGTCCTACCACAATTACGGAACGTCCGGAATAATCCACACGTTTACCTAATAAATTCTGGCGGAAACGACCTTGTTTACCTTTTAAAACATCACTCAAAGATTTTAATGCACGTCCACCTTCTGCTTTAACAGCATTTGATTTACGTGAATTATCAAATAAAGAGTCAACAGCTTCCTGCAACATCCTTTTTTCGTTGCGAAGGATAACCTCAGGTGCCTTGATCTCTATTAATCTCTTTAAACGATTATTACGGATAATAACCCTACGATAAAGATCATTCAAATCGGAACTCGCAAAACGACCACCATCCAATGGAACCAAAGGACGTAATTCAGGAGGTATTACAGGTAAATATTGAACAACCATCCATTCAGGGCGATTTTCGTAGCGACCAACTGCTTCACGGAACATTTCTACAACACTCAAACGCTTTAACGCTTCTGCTTTTCTTTGTTGAGATGTTTCTGTGTTTGCCTGGTGACGTAAAGCTGCTGAAAGATCATCAAGGTTTATGCGTGATAACATAGTGAACACAGATGGTGCTCCCATATCCGCAAGAAACTTATTCGGATCATTATCATCCAGCATTTGATTTTCTTTTGGTAATGTTTCCAATACCTCAAGATATTCTTCCTCAGTGATGAGGTCGTGAACTTTATAACTTTTTAATTCACCATTTATCATCACGCCTTCTGCCATCGGGCCGGGCTGTATCACGCAAAAACGTTCGTAGTACACGATAGACTCCAATTTCTTAGAGCTCATACCCAACAAATAACCGATCTTATTCGGCAATGATTTAAAATACCAGATATGCACTACAGGAACAACCAATTTGATATGTCCCATACGCTCGCGACGCACTTTCTTTTCAGTAACTTCAACACCGCATCTGTCGCAAACTATGCCCTTATATCTGATACGCTTGTATTTTCCGCAATAACATTCGTAATCCTTTATAGGACCAAAAATGCGTTCGCAGAATAAACCGTCACGTTCAGGTTTATAAGTTCTGTAATTTATTGTTTCAGGTTTCAATACCTCACCGAAAGATCTTTCGAGAATGGAATCCGGGGAAGCCAGTCCTATACTGATCCTTGTGAAATCTGGTTTGATCTTTATATCCTTTTTGAAAGGCATATGCTGATTGTATTTAACTATGAAATAATATTATTCAAATTTAAGATCAAGTGCTAATCCGCGTAATTCATGAACCAATACATTGAATGATTCCGGAATTGACGGTGTTGGCATATTTTCTCCTTTAACGATAGACTCATAAGTTTTTGCACGTCCAACGATATCATCTGATTTCACAGTAAGTAATTCCTGTAAAATTGTAGATGCACCGTAAGCTTCCAATGCCCAAACCTCCATCTCACCAAAACGCTGACCTCCGAACTGTGCTTTACCGCCCAGTGGTTGTTGTGTAATAAGTGAATATGGTCCGATAGAACGAGCATGCATTTTATCATCAACCATGTGATTAAGTTTTATCATATAGATAACACCAACCGTGGCTTTTTGATGGAAACGCACTCCTGTTTCACCATCGTGAAGATAAGTACTACCTAATTCAGGTAATTCTGCCTTTTTGATATAGCTCTCAATTTCATTTAAACTTGCACCATCAAAGATCGGGGTGGCGAATTTAACGCCGAGTTTAATACCTGCCCAACCTAAAACGGTTTCGTAGATCTGCCCTAAATTCATACGTGAAGGTACACCAAGCGGATTCAATACGATATCTACCGGTGTTCCATCTTCCAGGAAAGGCATATCTTCATGACGAACAATTCTTGCTACGATACCTTTATTACCATGACGACCTGCTAATTTATCACCAACACGTAATTTACGTTTGTTTGCAATAAATACTTTTGCAAGTTTGATAACTCCGGTAGGTAGTTCATCACCAACGCTGATATTAAATTTCTCGCGTTTGTAACGACCTAATTCTTCGTTCACTTTAATTCCGAAATTGTGCAAGGTCATACGAACCATATCATCTGTTTCAGCTTCACCTGTCCAGTTGTACGGATCAATACTATCGTAACTAATTCCTTCTAAGATCTTAACATTGAATTTAGTTTTTGCCGGAATTAATTCTTCTCTGTATGCTGTTTTTACACCTGCTGATTTTTTCTCTTTAAGGATGGTTGATAATTTATCGATCAATATTGTCCTTAATTCGTCCAATGCACGTGAATGTTCCTTTTCTAATTTTTCAAGCGCTATTTTTTCTCTTGCCTTCGCGTTCTTATCTTTTTTAGCTCTTGCGAAAAGTTTTTTATCAATAACAGTTCCTTCAATTGATGGCGGAACTTTTAGAGATGCATCTTTAACATCACCTGCTTTATCACCGAAGATCGCGCGCAATAATTTTTCTTCCGGAGTAGGATCAGTTTCTCCTTTCGGAGTAATTTTTCCAATTAATATATCTCCTTCTTTTACATGCGCACCTAAACGGATAACACCATTTGCATCGAGATCTTTAGTTGCTTCTTCCGAAACGTTTGGAATATCAGAAGTTAATTCTTCTTCACCCAATTTTGTATCGCGCACTTCCAATTCAAATTCTTCAATCTGAATAGAAGTAAATAAGTCTTCGCGCACAACACGTTCAGAAATTACGATAGCATCCTCGAAATTGTATCCTTTCCACGGCATGAATGCCACTTTAAGGTTAGTTCCAAGTGCCAGTTCGCCACCTTCTGTTCCGTATCCTTCGCATAAAACTTCTCCTTCAGAAACTCTTTGTCCTTTCACAACAATTGGACGCAAATTGATACAAGTACTCTGGTTAGTTTTTTTGAATTTACGCAGTTTATAAACACGGCGATTATCTTCAAAACTTACCAATTGATCATTTTCGCCTTTATCGTAGCGGATGATGATCTCATTTGCATCTACATATTCTACAACACCGTTTCCTTCAGCATTTACGAGCATTTTTGAATCGGATGCAACTTTTTCTTCCAAACCGGTACCAACTACAGGTGATTGTGGCTTGATAAGCGGCACAGCCTGACGTTGCATGTTTGAACCCATCAATGCACGGTTGGCATCATCGTGTTCAAGGAAAGGAATTAAAGATGCAGAAACACCAACGATCTGATTAGGTGCAACATCCATGAACTGAACTTTTTCCGGTTCAAATTCGAGGAATTCACCTTGTTCGCGGCCTTTTATTTTATTGATCAGGAAATTTCCTTTTTCATCAAGAGGAACGTTTGCCTGAGCAATTACAAAATGATCTTCATCGTCGGCATTCATATAGGATATTTCACCTTTTATGTCTACTCTTCCATTTTCAACCTTGCGGTAAGGAGTTTCGATAAAGCCCATTCTGTTGATCTTAGCATGAACACACAATGTAGAGATCAAACCGATGTTTGGTCCTTCCGGGGTTTCGATGGTACACAAACGGCCATAATGGCTATAATGCACGTCACGAACCTCAAATCCGGCGCGTTCACGACTCAAACCACCTGGTCCGAGCGCGGAAATACGACGTTTGTGCGTTATCTCCGCCAATGGATTCACCTGATCCAAAAACTGGCTCAGCTGACTTGTTCCAAAGAAAGAGTTGATAACAGAAGACAAAGTTCTTGCATTGATCAATTCGATAGGGGTGAACACTTCGTTATCACGCACATTCATACGCTCACGAATTGTTCTTGCCATTCTCGCAAGACCAACACCAAACTGCGCATACAATTGTTCACCAACTGTACGAACTCTTCTGTTGCTCAAGTGATCGATATCATCAACTTCCGCTTTATTATTCGAAAGTTCCACCAAATAACGGATGATTGCAATGATATCATCTTTTGTTAAAACCTTGGTCTCAACAGGAATATGGTGGTGATTTAATTTCTGATTGATCTTATATCTACCAACTTCCCCAAGATCGTAGCGTTTATCGGAAAAGAATAATTTTTCGATAATACCGCGAGCTGTTTCATCATCTGGTGGTTCTGCACCACGCAATTGGCGATAAATATGTTGAACGGCTTCCAACTCAGAGTTAGAAACGTCTTTTTGTAAAGTATTGAGGATGATCCCGTAATCTACAGTAACATCATCGCGGGTAAGAATTACTTTAGGAACTGCAGTTTCCAATATCTGCGGGATATTATCTGCGCTGAGTTCAGTATCTCTTTCCAGGATAACTTCGTTACGTTCGATGGAAACAACTTCTCCTGTATCTTCATCCACGAAATCTTCGCGCCATGTTTTAAGAACACGGGCAGCTAGTTTTCTTCCGATGTGTTTGCGGAGCGTTTTCTCGTCAGCCTTTACTTCTTCAGCGAGGCCGAAAAGTTCCAATATGTCTTTATCAGAATCGTATCCGATGGCACGTAATAATGTAGTAACCGGGAATTTCTTCTTACGGTCGATATACGCATACATTACGTTATTAATATCGGTAGCAAATTCCATCCAGGCTCCTTTAAAAGGAATTACGCGGGCCGAAAATATTTTCGTTCCGTTTGGATGGATGGATTGTCCGAAAAATACACCCGGAGATCTGTGTAACTGAGAAACAACGATACGTTCGGCACCATTAATAATAAAGGTTCCTTTCGGAGTCATGTAAGGGATGTTTCCTAAGAATACATCCTGTACAATTGTCTGAAAATCGATATGTTCTTCATCGTTACAGGAAAGGCGGAGTTTTGCTTTAAGCGGTACGCTATAAGTAAGACCACGTTCCATACATTCCTCCATAGAATACCTTGGAGGATCTATAAAATAGTCAAGAAATTCCAGCACGAAAATACTGCGGGCATCTGTGATCGGGAAGTTTTCAGTAAACACCCGGTACAGGCCTTCAGACCTTCTGTTTTCAGAAGTTGTCTCCAGCTGAAAAAAGTCTTTGAACGATTTTACTTGTATGTCTAATAGGTCTGGATAAGTACCTGCTCTTTTTATTTTTCCGAAATTTACCCTTTCAGGTTTTCTGGTAATTGCAGTAGATTTTGGCATACAATATCAAAGCTTTGATAACACTAAATAAGTAAAAGACTATCCACCTGTACGGCGGATTAGTCTATTTTAAATTTTCCGAATTGAATCGGAACGAACTTTTGCAAAGATTATTTAATCTCTACTTCAGCACCAGCTTCTTGAAGCTGCTTAGCGATATCATCAGCAGTTGCTTTATCTACGCCTTCTTTAACCGGCTTCGGAGCAGCATCTACTAGATCTTTAGCTTCTTTCAAGCCAAGACCAGTTAGATCTTTTACGATTTTCACTACGGATAATTTAGCAGCACCTGCATTTTTAAGAATTACGTCGAAAGCAGTTTTTTCTGCTACAGCATCAGCACCGGCACCGGCTCCACCACCACCTGCAACCATTACGGCAGCAGCAGCAGCTGGTTCGATACCATATTCATCTTTAAGAATTTTTGCCAGTTCATTAACCTCTTTTACAGTTAAGCTTACTAACTTTTCTGCAAATTCTTTTAATTCAGCCATTGATTTAAGTTTTTATTGATTTAGAAAAATTGTTAATTAATTATTTATGATTTGTCTTCTCTTTCAGAGAGTGTTTTAACGATACCTGCAAGTTTTTTCTCACCTGATAATAGGGCAGAAATAACATTTTTAGCCGGAGATTGTAATAAACCGATGATCTCGCCAATAAGTTCTTCTTTGCTCTTAAGGTTGATCAGTGATTCGAGTGTGTCATCGCCAATGAATACATCTGCGCCAACATAAGCACCTTTTAAAAGTGGTTTTTCTTTCGCATTGTCTTTGCGGAATTTGCTGATAAGTTTAGCGGGTTCATTGGATGATTCGCTGAACATTACAGAAGTTTCGCCATGCAAGAGTTCGAATAGTTTTTCATATTTATCTCCATGAGCTTCAAAAGCTTTGCGGAGTAAAGTATTTTTAACCACTTCGTATTTTACACCTCTTTCGAAGCATAATCTTCTCAGTTTATTTACATCAGCCACGTTTAATGTGGATGCATCTGTAAGATAAAAGTTATCATATTTTGATACCTTTTCCTTAAGGTCCTCAATTACGGCTGATTTTTGTTCTTTGTTCATCTTGTATAAATTACGATGATAGAATTAATGAATATCTAATACTGTTTTCGGGTCAATGGAAATACCGGGACTCATAGTACTAGCCATTGTAATGCTTCTGAAATATGCTCCTTTTGCAGAAGAAGGTTTCAATTTTGCCAGAGCTTTGATCAGTTCTTCACTGTTCTCAGCTATCTGACTAACGTCGAAAGAAATTCTTCCTATAGAGGAGTGGATGATTCCGTATTTATCAACTTTGAAGGCAACTTTACCTTTTTTAACCTCGGTAATAGCGATTCCAACATCATTGGTTACAGTTCCTACTTTTGGGTTAGGCATTAAGTTTCTTGGTCCTAATACACGTCCTAATTTCGCGATCTTTGGCATTACGGAAGGAGTTGCAATAACTACATCCATATCGATCCAACCTGCAGAAATTTTATCTACATATTCATCGAGTCCAACGTAATCGGCTCCTGCTTTTCTAGCTTCGTCCTCTTTATCCGGAGTACACAATACAAGTACCTTTTTATCTCTACCGGTTCCATGAGGAAGGGCGGTTGTTCCTCTTATCGCCTGATCGGCTTTACGAGGATCGATTCCCAATCTCACATGCAGGTCTACTGATGCATTGAACTTGCAGGTTGTTGCTTTTTTTACAAGTTCAGCAGCTTCCTTCAACGAATATAGTTTGTTGGAGTCAACTAATGCCTGAACCTTTTTTCTGTTCTTTGTAAGTTTCACTTCTTATATTTTTTTAGTTGACTAATTATTCATCCAGGGTGCCTGTCCTGTAACATTTATACCCATACTGCGGGCAGTTCCTGCTATCATTTTCATAGCACTGTCGATTGTAAAACAATTAAGATCCGGCATTTTTTCAGCTGCGATGGTTTGCACCTGATCCCAGGAAATTGTTCCTACTTTATTGCGGTTTGGTTCAGCGGAGCCTTTTTGTTTTTTAGTGGCTTCCAGAATAAGGATAGCAGCAGGAGGTGTTTTAATGATAAACTCGAAAGATTTATCTTTATACACTGTGATCACTACCGGTAATACCTTACCCATTCTATCTTGAGTTCTTGCATTGAATTGTTTGCAGAACTCCATGATATTGATTCCTTTAGAACCTAAAGCAGGACCGATTGGTGGGGCAGGGTTCGCCTGTCCTCCTTTAACCTGCAGTTTTACATACGTTTGAATTTCTTTCGCCATATCAGCTTACTTTTTCTACCTGTGCAAAATTTAGTTCCACAGGTGTTTTTCTACCAAATATTTTAACAATAACTTTTACTTTTTTCTTATCCTCGTGCACTTCATCAACATTACCAAGGAATTCGTTGAAAGGTCCGTCAACAATTTTCACCGTTTCACCTATAATAAACGGTTCGTTCATTGCTTTTCCTTCTTCACTCATTTCGTCGATCTTACCTAAGATCCTGTTCACTTCATTTCTTCTGAGTGCAATTGGATTTTCTTTTCCCAAAAAGTGAATAACACCCGTAACATTTGTAACGGTTTGAATAATATCATGTGTCATTTTACCTTCTGTAGCTTCAATCAGGATATAACCCGGCAAAGAGTTTTTTTCATGAATTACCTTTTTGCCATTTTTGATCTTGTATATCTTCTCCGTAGGAACCACAATTTGTGAAACCACATGATCATAACTTAATCGCTTAAGTTGCTGATCGATATAGTCTTTCAACTTGCGTTCCTTACCACTAATCACCCTTAATACATACCATTTTTTATCCTCTGACATACAGTTACGCGATTAAGTGGTTAATTGAACAATCCATAATATAAGTCGAGCAATTCTTTAGAGGAAAAATCCATAAAAAAAACTACTATCGACAAAATCAGAAAAGTAACAAGCACCAATTGCGTACTTGCCTGAAGTTCTTGCCATGTTGGCCAACTTACTTTGAACCTCAGTTCCTGATATGCTTCGCTTATAAATGCTTTTAGCTTATTCATTTTTCATTTTTATTGCACGGGTGGAGAGGCTCGAACTCCCAGCCTACGGTTTTGGAGACCGCCACTCTACCAATTGAGCTACACCCGTATGGGCGGAAAATCCGCTTTTCCGGGCGGATTTTCCAATTTTATTATTTTAAAATTTCAGTTACCTGACCTGCACCTACGGTTCTACCGCCTTCGCGAATTGCGAAACGAAGATTTTTTTCCATAGCGATCGGATAAATGAGTTTAACTGTCATTGTGATATTATCACCTGGCATAACCATTTCCACTCCTTCCGGTAAAGTGATCTCACCTGTAACGTCAGTTGTACGGAAATAGAATTGAGGGCGATATTTATTAAAGAATGGAGTGTGACGTCCACCTTCTTCTTTTTTCAAAACGTAAGTTTCGCATTTGAATTCAGTGTGCGGAGTTACAGAACCCGGTTTGCAAATAACCATACCGCGACGCAGTTGGTCTTTTTCAATACCGCGTAATAATAAACCTGCATTATCACCAGCTTCACCGCGATCAAGGATCTTGCGGAACATCTCAACACCTGTTACGGTAGATTTCAATGATTCTGCTGTTAATCCGATGATATCCACTGATTCACCTGAGTTGATGATACCTCTTTCGATACGACCGGTTGCTACTGTTCCACGACCTGTGATCGAGAAAACGTCTTCAACTGGCATAAGGAATGGAAGATCAACTAATCTTGGAGGAATTGGAATATCTTTATCCACTGCAGCCATTAGATCAAGGATAGCTTGTTTTGAAGCAGCATCACCTTCTAACGCTTTTGTAGCAGAACCTTTGATAATAGAAATTGAATCACCTTTAAATCCGTAAAAACTTAAAAGATCACGAATTTCCATTTCCACAAGTTCCAATAATTCCGGATCATCAACAAGGTCAACCTTATTCATGAAAACAACAATTTCAGGAACACCTACCTGACGAGCAAGAAGAATGTGTTCACGTGTTTGAGGCATAGGACCATCAGTTGCAGCAACTACTAGAATAGCACCATCCATTTGAGCAGCACCTGTAACCATGTTTTTTACATAGTCGGCGTGACCAGGACAGTCAACGTGTGCATAGTGACGCGTTTCTGTTTGGTATTCAACGTGTGCGGTATTAATGGTAATACCTCTTTCTTTTTCTTCAGGTGCAGCATCGATAGAATCATAATCTTTCTTCGTTGCAAGTCCTTTCTCAGAAAGTACATACGTGATTGCTGAAGTAAGAGTGGTTTTACCATGATCTACGTGACCGATTGTTCCGATATTCACGTGTGGTTTGCTACGATCAAATGTTTCTTTAGCCATTTTTATAAAATTTAATTTAGGTGTATTATTATTTAGTTTTTAAAATAATCTGTTTGTTATGCTTTACTATTATTTGAGCCAATGACCAGGTTCGAACTGGTGACCTCATCCTTACCATGGATGCGCTCTACCAACTGAGCTACATCGGCGGTATTGATATCTGCTGAAAAATAATTTTCATTTGATATCAAAAGCCTGCTGATCCCATTTTCGACCTGGATCGAAAACTGATTTGCAGTCCACAATTGGTTTGAGCGGGAGACGAGACTCGAACCCGCGACTTTCAGCTTGGAAGGCTGACGCTCTACCAACTGAGCTACTCCCGCTTTTAATAATAATTTAATACATGCTGATAAAAATACGAAGACAGTGTTGCGATTAGAGATAGTAATCCCTAGCGACACACAGTATTCGGCGTATTTTATCAGTTTCAAAGAACTGATGGTTAGTGGGAAGAGGTGGATTCGAACCACCGTAGTCGTAAGACAGCAGATTTACAGTCTGCCCCATTTGGCCACTCTGGTATCTTCCCTCCGCCTGGAGCCAATGGACGGACTCGAACCGCCGACCTGCTGATTACAAATCAGCAGCTCTACCAACTGAGCTACATTGGCCACTATACCAAAAAAATAATTTCAAAGAATTTTAACCCCATTTTCCCCTGATTATTGGAAAATGAGTGCAAATATACGAAGCTTTTTAATTGAATGTGTAAAACTTTGAAAAAAATTGGAATGATTTTTTATTGCAGCTTATACGCGTTGCTTTTCTTTATGCTTTTTGATCTGCGTCAAAACGTTATCCAGCGCACCTTCGAACGATTCTTCAAAGCTTCCGCTATGCTCCTTAGAAAAGATTATTTTTCCCGGAAGATTTACTTTTATCTCCGTAACTTTTTCATGAATTCCACCATTAGAGGCATCCAGACGCAAAAACACCTGTAGGTCGGTTGCTTTTGGCTCCAGTTTTTCAATTTTAACCATTTTTTGGTCTATCAGGTCTAATAATCTCTGATCTGCATCAAAATGAATCGATTGTACTTTCACTTTCATATTCTTAATTTTTCTTTAGTATATATAAAATTGCAACTTACCCTTTTGGGTGTGCAAGATGATGTATGTTTTTTAATTGGTCGATGGTGTTGTGGGTGTAAACCTGCGTGGATGCCAGACTTGCATGACCAAGCAATTCCTTTATCGCGTTAAGCTCTGCTCCATTATTTGATAAATGTGTCGCAAAGGTGTGACGTAAAACATGCGGGCTTTTTCTTGTTAAAGTGGTTACGAATTGTAATACCTTGTTCACTATATTATATATCATTTTTGGATAAGGCTTTTTGCCGGTTTCTGTAATGATGAACGTTTTAGTGATTGAAAATAATTTATTACGACTGCTCAAATAGGTGTCTATTAATTGAAGCAGATCTTTACTGATAGGAATGATACGCTCTTTATTTCCTTTACCAAGTACTTTTACATTTCGTTGAGACCTGTCGAAAGAATTATCAGTAAGGTTCAGCAATTCCGTTCTCCGCATTCCGGTGGAATACAATAATTCGATAATAAGAAGGTCCCGGATCTTTATAAATCTCTCCACCTCTGTGTTTTCGGGATAAATGTTATCAATATTATCGAACACATTTTCCATATTTCCCTTTTCAACAAAAAGGGGAAGATTTTTTGGAGTTTTAGGAGCAACTACCTTTAGCATCGGGTTTTTGGTAACAGCACCGGTTCGCAAAAGGTATTTAAAATAGGTTTTGAGGGAGGATATTTTACGATTAACGCTTTTTGCGGTCATCTTATCATTCATGAGCGTAACTATCCATGTTCTGATCTGTTTATGATGCACATCAGTGAGATCGGGATCTGAACCGGGATATTGCTCCAATAAAAATGCGGAAAACTGTGAGATATCGTTCCTATAGGCCTCAATGGTATTGAGACTATATCGTTTTTCGAATTGTAAATATGCGTAAAAGCCCTCTTTTTGCATCAAATTAATTGAGTTTGTTCCTAAAAACAGGCAGTTACACCAAAATTACAAGGGTTTTGAATTAACCCTGATTAGCAACTGTTACAAACTGTTGTTTGTAGCGTGCTTTGATTATCTCTTGTCGGCGATCAATAGATGGCTTTGAAAAAGCTTGTCTACGGCGTAATTCCTTAACGATACCAGCCTTTTCAAATTTTTTCTTGTAATTCTTTAGCGCTTTGTCTATTGATTCAACTTCTCTTGCGTCGATTATTAACATTATTTTTTTTATTTTGGGACTGCAAAAATATGCATATGTATTTAAAAATCCTAATACGTGAAAAAAATGATTTAGTTACCTTAACACTTCACGGGCTATTACAAGCTTCTGGATCTCGGAAGTTCCTTCGCCGATAGTGCACAATTTGGAGTCGCGATAAAATTTTTCCACAGGAAAATCTTTTGTATATCCGTATCCTCCAAATATCTGAACAGCATCGTTGGCAACACTCACGGCCACTTCCGATGCATAATATTTTGCCATAGCGGAGGCGGTAGTAACTTTTTGGCCTCTGTTTTTAAGATCGGCAGCTTTCATGGTTAACAATTCTGCAGCTTCAATTTTTGTTGCCATATCGGCAAGCTTAAATGAAATTCCCTGAAAACTGGAAATGGGCTGATCGAACTGATATCTTTCTTTGGAGTAATTTAATGCTGCTCTGTATGCACCCTTGGCAATTCCAAGGCTTAATGCCGCAATGGAAATTCTTCCACCATCCAATACTTTCATGGCTTGTTGAAACCCATCTCCCACTTCACCCATACGTTGAGCGTCAGATATAACAAAATTATCGAAGATCACCTCAGTGGTTTCGCTGGCACGCATGCCGAGTTTATTTTCTTTTTTTCCGGCACTGAATCCCGGAGCACCTTTTTCAACGATGAAGGCAGTACAATTTTTTGGAGTTCGAGGTGCACCTGTTCTGGCAATTACCACCATCACATCACAAGATTTACCATGGGTGATCCAACATTTGGTTCCGTTTATAACCCAATTTTCGCCTTCCTGTTTAGCGGTGCACTGCATATTGCCGGCATCGCTACCAGTATTGGGTTCCGTTAAACCCCAGGCGCCTATCCACTCTCCGGAGGCCAGTTTTGGGAGATAAAAAGATTTTTGATCTTCATTTCCGAAAGTGAGAATATGACCGGTGCACAATGAATTATGTGCAGCTATGGAAAGGCCAATAGAGCCACAAACAGCCGAAATTTCATCAATTATCTTAACATATTCCTTGTAACCAAGTCCGGCCCCACCGTATTTATGCGGCACAAGAACACCCATGAGACCCAATTCTCCTGCGAGCTTAAAAAGTTCTACAGGAAAATGCTGAGATTCATCCCATTCCATCATTTTCGGTCGAATATGTTTATCTGCAAAGTTTTTTGCAGATTCGGTAACCATTGCTAAATTATCTATAACATCCATTTCCATATTCCTGAAATTAAAAAGAGTGTAAAAGTATCAATAGGTAGCCAATGAAACAATATTATCGGAATAAGGTTTCAATTTATTAATGCCGTGAAAGAAGGAAAGTTCGATTACAAAAGCAAAAGCGGCTACATGTGCATTTTGCATTGTGATGAGTTCTGCGGCAGCATGAGCGGTTCCGCCGGTGGCGAGAAGATCGTCGTGCACAAGAATATTCCATCCGCGTTTTATATCCATGCTGTGTATCTCTACGGTTGCTGATCCATATTCAAGATCATAGGAAAATTCCACAGTTTCGCCTGGTAATTTTCCCTTTTTGCGTACAGGAATAAAGGGAACGTTCAATTTATTGGCAAGTAAAAATCCATATAAAAATCCGCGGCTTTCAATCGCAACAACGGCATCAATTTTCAAATGAGCAGTTTTTCTTATCATTTCATCAACTATCTCATTAGAAAGGACCGGATCGGCCAAAAGAGGGGTAACATCTTTAAATACAACTCCTTCCTGAGGGAAATCTGCTACATCGCGGATAGCGTCTTTAATTTTTTGTTCAATATTCATAATATCAAATACGGTTTCAATTTATCAAATAAGGAAGGATACATTCCTTTTACTTTCATTAATTCGGTAATTGCGTAAAATTTCCCTGTTGTAATTCTGTAATCAATTATCGACTGTGCTAATTCATCCGAAATATACACATGATTTGCGAGTTGTTCAAATGAAACGGTGTTGATATTAATTTTAATTATATGATTTTTGTCAACTGTTAAAAATGTTCTTGCATTTTCCAGTGATTGCATATCGATTCCGAAAACACTGTTCAGTTGATCAATGGAATAAATACCGCCAGCGGTTTCGCGAAATTTTATTATTCTGATTGCATTATCAGCAGAAAATCCCAGTTGCATAAATTGTTCTTTTTGAGCAGTATTAACTTCAATTAATTCTTGTGCATCTGAAATTACAAACGGCGTTTTTATTACATTGTTTTTTGAATAGTTATTTGTAGTATCAATTAAAATAAATGCTTCCAACCTATCATAATCTTCCTGTTTGAATCCATACGTTTTTAAAAGGTCTTCCTTTTTTTTGAATTTTCCACCTTTATTGCGATAATTCAAAATTCGTTCAGCCATCCATGATGAAATTCCCAATTGTATCCATTGATCTGCAGAAATTACATTTGGATCAAATTCAAATAATTCAATATTTTTTTTCGTATTTGTTTGATAGTCCTTTTTTGTTGGATAAGAATATTGATTATAATTATATTTTTTGTAGGGATTTTTGTATTCAAAACTGTCGGCATAACCGGATTCAAATTCCATTTTATCTTCTACCTGCACACTTGCAAAAAGTGTTTGCAAGGAGTCGTTTTGAATTAATTCGGCATTGCTGAAAAATTGTTTTTGAAAGGCCGGCAGAATGGTAATTAATACAATTGCCAAAGCGAGATAAAGTGCTACATTTCTTTCCTTTTTGGAAAAAATGAAATAATTCCGGGTTAGTTTTTTAATATTCCGCATCACAGTATTCTGTTGAACAGTAAATAAATAACCCCCGTTATTATTTGATCCAATAATTAAAGATAATTACAAAAATATAATTTACAAATTAGTAAAAAATTATACTTTTTTAATTTTTGTCTACTTTACTATTTATACCATAATTGTTGGTCTTATGATTCCGTAGCATCCTTTTGATTGAGTTTGCTGTGATGACGGCCATAAGCAAAATAAATAACAACACCTATCAACATCCAAATTCCCAAACGCAACCAATTTGGCCAGCCGAGGCCATAGATCATTGCTGTGCAAACAATTATTCCTAAAATTGGCACTAACGGAACAAATGGAGTTTTGAACTGGCGAGGAATTTCCGGATTTTTCACTCTCAACATCCAAACACCTGCGCAAACTAATATAAATGCAAATAGAGTTCCAATGCTTGTCATATCACCAACAATATCACCAGGGATAAAGGCAGCAAAAAGTCCTACAAATACACAAAAAAGAATATTTGATTTATAAGGAGTTCTGTGTTTTTTATGAATGTCGGAAAATATTTTCGGAACCAAACCATCGCGACTCATAGAATAGAATACACGAGATTGCCCCATTAACATTACGAGAATTACAGATGAAAATCCTGCAAGAATTGCCACTGTTACCAATTTACCAAGCCAGGAATAACCTTCCATATATGTTTGAATGGCATAGGTGACCGATGCCTCCTTTCCATTTGTTCTAAAATCTTCGGTAGAAGCAACGCCTGTTAAAACGTAGGAAAATAAAATATATAATATTGTACAAATTACAAGTGATCCTAAAATTCCCCATGGCATATCTTTTTTAGGATTTTTAGCCTCCTGCGCCGCAGTTGAAACTGCATCAAAACCAATAAAGGCAAAAAACACAACGCCGGCTGCTCCCAAAATTCCCAACAATCCTCCGAAGTTGTGCGTTACTCCCTGATCGTCAACATATTTTGTTGCTTCGGGAATAAAAGGAACATGATTTTCCGGATTAATAAATCCCCAACCAAAAACAATAAATAAAATTACAATTGCAACTTTTGTAATTACGATCAAACTATTTACAAAAGAAGAACCTTTCATCCCTCTGATCAATAACCAGGTTAATGCTGTGATAATAAAAATTGCCGGCAAATTAATAATGCCGTGAACCACACTTCCGTCTGCTGCAGTCATGGAATTAAAGGGAGAATGGCACCATTGATAGGGAATTTCGGTACCAAAATATCCAAGCAATTTATTTAAATATTCACTCCAGGCAATACCCACTGTAGCGGCACCCAGCGCATATTCCAGAACAAGATCCCAACCAATTATCCAGGCAACTAATTCGCCCATAGTAGTATAAGAATAGGTGTAAGCACTTCCTGATATAGGGACCATGGATGCAAATTCTGCGTAGCACAATCCCGCAAAGGCACATCCAATTCCTGCAATTATAAATCCGTAGGTTACAGCAGGTCCGGCATTATTCGCAGCTGCTGCAGCAGTTCTTACAAATAATCCGGCGCCAATAATAGCACCAACACCTAATGCTATAAGCGCCCATCTTCCAAGTGATCTTTTTAAGGTGGTTGAATCATCAAGCGGATCCGCTGCCTCCGCTAACAATCCTGTCAATGATTTTTTTCTGAATAATGGATTAGCCATAAATAAAATTAGGGTGAAATTATTTTAGCTTACAAACATAAATTATTTATCCTAAAAAACAATTTTCTTCTCTGCAAATACATGTGTTACAATGAAAAAATTGAGATTGATTTTAATTATCACTGCAATAAAATAAAATATTTAACTACAATAATTATTGATATTTCTTAAGATTATAATCGATTTTCCAAATTGGCAATCGCCAAATCAAAATAAATAAATTATCTCTTTACATCATCATTATCCTCATACGAATCGGGTTCCGATTTAGGTGGTGTTTTTAATACCTTCCAAAAGAAATAAGTTGTAACAATGGCTACAACTGAGATCGTTGAGATCATCATAATTAATGCTTCGCTACTCATTCTATCCTCCCTTGTTTTACGCGTTTACGATATGCGATAAATACTAAATATCCAATACCTAAAAATACTGCCAGCAATAATAATCTGGCACCGGTAATATATAATAATTTTTCATCCAAAACTGCCACCGTTTCAAGGTCGCCGGCGGTTTGAGCCGCAGCTATCTGCTCTCTCAATCCTGAATTGGTAATTTGTTTTATAATAGAACCATTATCCAGTTGCCAACCATTATTAAAAGCTCCCACCCAATCGTTTCCTTTCGGAGTAATTAATGCTCCTAAAAATACAAATAACAACATAAAGGGAGTCACCCATTTAATAATAAATCGAAATACTTTTGGAATTCTGATATCACTTCCGGAAGTTATTTCCGCCCATCCCCTGTTCATTCCAAATACCCATGAAAATAAAATGATCTCTGCAAGAGCAAATACCACTAGCGATACTGTTCCTGCCCAATAATCATATTCATCAAATACTCCCTGATTAAAAAATAAAACAGTAGGTAAACCAAGAATTAATACAATTGCACCAAAACTCCATGCACCTTTTTGACGACTCCATCCAAATTCATCGCGCATAAATCCCATCCACGGTGTACCCATTGCAAGAGAAGATGTTATACCTGCAAAAAATAATAATCCGAACCAGAATACTCCACAAATAATTGCGAGTACAGTTCCCCATTGTTCAAACAAATATGGCAAGGTTCTGAATCCAAGTCCCAGTCCACCACTTTGTGTAAGTTCCACAACTCTGTCAATTCCTAAATATCCAACAGAGATCGGAATTATTATTGCTGCGCCTAAAACAACTTCCACAAATTCGTTCATCCATCCGGCACTCATTGCATTTAATGCTATATCATCTTTTTTACGAACATAGGATGCATAACATTGAATAGACCCCATTCCTACAGAAAGTGTAAAAAATATTTGTCCTGCTGCTGCGAGCCATACTTTAGGATTCCATATTGTAGAGAAATCAGGTGTCCATAAGAAATTTAAACCCACTGAGCCTCCATTGGTAGCACCATGTGAACCTGACTGGAGTGAAACTCCCATTATAGCCAGGAAAACACCGAATACAATTAAAAGCGGCATTCCAATTTTTGCAACCTTTTCCACTCCTCCGCTCAAACCTTTGGAGAGTATCCAGGTATTTAACAATAAACAAATTACCCAAAAAATAATCGGTTCCATTGTTCCTAGCGAAACATAATTGGTAAAAAAGGAGGCAACCTCATCCTGACTTTGGCCACTAAAGGATCTTGATACAGAATGCCACACCCAGGAGAGAGTCCAGCTTTCCAAGTAACAATAATATGCTGCTACAGCCAAATTTGTAAAAATTCCGAATACACCAATATATTTCCAAAATTTCCTTTTATCCATATTATTCAGAATAAAAGGAGTAGAGTGATTACCGCTTACTCCACCAAATCTTCCGGAGGCCCATTCCACCCATAACAGCGGAATTCCCATTAATAAAAAACAAACCAGATAAGGGATGATAAAAGCCCCGCCACCATTCTGGATCGCCTGAACAGGAAATCGTAGAAAATTACCCAAACCAACAGCATTACCTGCCATCGCCAGAATAAGTCCAACCCTCGATCCCCATGCTTCTTTTTGTTGTGTCATATGCCTATTTGATTGATAATTCGGGCTCAAAATACGACATTTTGAAATTTTTAGTAAAAAATGAAATGTTAATGGTAATTTATTGATAAAAAAATGCTGTTAAAGCCTATAATTAAGGAGGTTTTCGAAAAAAAAATAAAAAAAATGTCTAAAAGAAATGTAGATGTTTTTCTTTCCAAGTGCTTATGCCTACCTTTGCCGCCTCTTAAATTAATCCAATTCTATGAGTCTTATTGTCTATTTGATCCCCGTTCTCGGAATTTTTGCATTGCTTTATATGGGTATTGTTGCTGTTTGGGTCAACCGTCAGGATAGCGGAAACGACCGTATGAAAACAATAGCAGGGTATATTAGTGAAGGTGCGATGGCATTTTTGAAAGCCGAATATCTGATCTTAGGTGGTTATGTTGTTATAGCATCCGTTTTATTAGGATGGTTATCAACCACAAATGAAAGAAGTGATCCTACTATTGTAATAGCCTTTATTATAGGAGCGATATTTAGCGGTCTTGCAGGATTTATCGGGATGAAAATTGCTACCCGTGCCAATGTGAGAACCACTCAGGCAGCCCGGACAAGTTTATCAAAAGCATTACGCGTTTCCTTTGCCGGAGGTTCAGTTATGGGTTTAGGTGTTGCAGGTTTGGCTGTTCTAGGACTTGGCTCCTTATTTATAGTACTGTATTTTATGTTTGTTGACGGAGGTTCCGTAAATGGACCTGAAATGGAAAAAGCACTGGAAGTTTTAACAGGATTTTCGCTTGGTGCTGAAAGTATTGCATTATTTGCCCGTGTGGGTGGTGGAATTTATACAAAGGCAGCCGATGTGGGTGCCGACCTTGTTGGAAAAGTAGAAGCAGGAATACCTGAAGATGATCCAAGAAACCCGGCTACAATTGCCGATAACGTAGGTGATAACGTTGGAGATGTGGCAGGAATGGGTGCCGATTTGTTTGGTAGCTATGTGGCTACAGTTCTTGCTACCATGGTTTTGGGCAGAGAAATTATATCGGATGATACCGTTGGCGGAATGGCTCCCATGATCTTACCTATGGTAATTGCCGGTATGGGAATTCTCGCTTCTGTAATAGGAACTTTTTTTGTGCGAGTTAAAGAAGGTGGAAATGTGCAGAAGGCATTGAACATGGGAAACTGGGCTTCCATTGCAATTACAGCCATTGCCAGTTATTTTATTGTAATGAACATAATGCCTGCTGGCGAAATGCATATGGGTGATTCGCTTATAACTTTCACTGCTTTAGATATTTATTTTGCAATTATTGTTGGATTGGTTGTTGGAACCCTGATAAGCATTATCACAGAGTTTTATACTTCCATGGGAAGACGACCGGTTATGTCGATTGTTCGTCAATCCTCCACCGGACATGCTACGAATATTATTGGTGGATTGGCAATGGGTATGCAATCGACCATGTTGCCGATTCTGGTTTTAGCCTTTGGAATTGTTGCTTCCTTTTCGTTTGCAGGAATATATGGTGTTGCGATTGCAGCGGCAGGTATGATGGCTACAACGGCTATGCAACTTGCCATTGATGCATTTGGTCCTATTGCTGATAATGCAGGTGGAATTGCTGAAATGAGTGATCTTCCTAAGGAAGTACGCGAAAGAACAGATGTGCTTGATGCCGCTGGAAACACTACAGCTGCGATTGGTAAGGGATTTGCCATTGCTTCTGCAGCATTAACTTCTTTGGCTTTATTTGCTGCTTTTGTGGGTGTAGCTGATATTGATGGAATTGATATTTATAAAGCACCTGTTTTAGCAGGTTTATTTGTTGGGGGGATGATACCTTTCTTATTTTCATCCATGGCGATCAAAGCAGTTGGAAATGCGGCAATGAGTATGGTGGAGGAAGTGCGCCGTCAATTCCGTGAAATACCGGGAATTATGGAAGGCACTGCTAAACCTGAATACGAAAAGTGTGTTGCGATCTCCACTCAAGCAGCATTGCGTCAGATGATCCTACCTGGTTTGTTAGCTTTGGGAACACCAGTATTAATTGGATTTGGACTAAAAGGAGTTTTCGATGGTGTGAGTTCCGCAGAAATTTTAGGTGGAGTTCTTGCAGGTGTAACTGTTAGCGGAGTGCTAATGGCCATGTTCCAAAGTAATTCCGGTGGTGCTTGGGATAATGCTAAAAAATCGTTTGAAAAAGGTGCAACTATTAGCGGTGAAATTCATTATAAAGGTTCTGATGCACATAAGGCTTCCGTTACGGGAGATACCGTTGGTGATCCTTTTAAAGACACTTCCGGTCCTTCCATGAATATTTTGATTAAGTTGATGAGTATTGTAAGTTTAATTATTGCAGCTTATTTGTAATTAATAGAACAATATAATTTATAGTTAAATAATTTAATTGATCAGCATTTTTTACCGTGAGGTGACAAGTGCTGGTCATTTTTTTTTATTTTTATATTGCAATTAGAAGGATACGTAACTTACCGTATCTTTAAACAATAAAACCACGCAATATGAATTTCCGCTCTTCACTTTTCATTTTTGTTTTAATTACTTTATTTATTTCCGACCAAAATCTTTTTGCTCAGGCAACGGAGTCATGGTATATCCGCAGAACTCCACCTGAACCCTGGACATGGGCGCCGATATTAAATTCCAATATGACCGAAATGGATGAAGTGTTTGGTGTTGATGAATGGCATTCAGCCTATTTTGATGAAGTTGATCCTATAGAAGCATTCGGGCCAAGTTCCTGTTTTATTTTTTTGGAGGGAGGAGATGATCATGCTGATGAGTTAAATGTTTTTCTCAGCGATAATATTACCCTTATTGAGGATTGGGTTTTTGCAGGAGGAAGTTTGTTTTTGAACGCCGCTCCTAACGAGGGTGGCAATATTGATTTTGGGTTTGATGGTGTTACGCTCATTTATCCGTCATTTACCAGCACCGGAACAGGGGTAGACCTTGCACATCCAATATTTAATGGTCCCTATACTCCCGTAGGCAGCAGCTGGAATGGTCCTTATTTTGGGCATGCCACCATTGACGGACCTGATTTAATTCCTTTGATTACAAATGAATTTTCAGCCGTGGTAATGGCAGAAAAATCGTGGGGTGCAGGTAAAGTTATTTTTGGCGGCATGACGGTTACTGCATGGCATGACCCGATTCCGGATGCGGTTAATATGCGGTTGAATGTTATGAAATATCTGGCCTCCTATGCCTTTCTTGATTTTAGTTATGCTGATGATATTTTTTGTTCCTATGATACTGAGATCTATTTCCCGATCTTTTCTCCGGGAGCCGATACAGGAACCTTTGCTGCAGAACCTGACGGATTGGTTATTGATGAAATTACGGGAGCAATTGATATTGACGCATCGCTTCCCGGAACCTATTCTATCAGTAATAATTTTTTGGGAATAGGATGTAAAAGTGACTCCGCACAAACTACCATCTCTATTGTAGAACCACCGGTTGCAGATGCAGGTGAGGATGTTACAATTTGCAGATATGGAACAACACAACTTGAAGGTAGTGGAGGTGAAACCTATGTTTGGGTTCCTTCTGTATATCTCGACGATGAATACAGCGCAACACCAAACGTGATAAATCCACCAAATGAAATGTATTATGAATTAGTTGTTACCGATATAAATGGTTGTACTGATACGGATGATGTTTCTGTTTTATTGTTTCCCGACCCGATCATCGATGCCGGAGAAGATCAATATATTTTATTGGGAAGTTATGTTATGATCACCGCAAGTGGAGGTGAAAGTTATACCTGGACTCCTGTTGAAAGTTTATCTGACCCTAACATTTATAATCCCTTGAGTTATGCCACTGAAAACACGACTTATTATGTTTATGGAACAGATGAAAATGGATGCACCGGAATGGATTCCGTACATGTTATTTTAAGAGATGATGCAATTATAGGAATTCCCAATGCATTTTCTCCGAATAGTGATGGAATAAACGATTTTTTTCAGGCAATTGCAATCGGAACAGTAGCTTCCTTTGACCTTACAATTTATAACAGGTGGGGAGAATTGGTGTATCAGAATAATACTGATCTCACTAAGGGTTGGGATGGTAAAGTAGAAGACAAGGTACAACCCATTGGAAGTTATATTTATAAATTTAAGGCGATAGACGGTGAAGGTACTCCACTTAATTATCAAGGTAATTTTACTCTGGTGCGATAAATTTTCAACAGGATGCGAACTGATTAGGGGGTAGTTAAATTGGTTAGTTTATTGTCATATTCGGTTACTCAACAATAATTTTTTTATAAAAAGTTTTGACTTCTCAAAAAATGTTTAACTTTATAGGGATAATCTATGAAAAAAAGTCAAAATCTAAATACACCATTATGAAAAAAGTTCTCCTCTCATTATTTTTCTTAGTTAGTTTAAGTTGCACAGTAAGTGAATTATTTTCTCAAACTGAGGTGTGGTATTTACGCAGAACTCCACCGGAGCCATGGACCTGGGCACCAATACTCAACGATAATATTACAGAGATGGATGCCGTTTTTGGCGCCGGAGTATGGAATTCAGGATATTACAGCACTGTAGATCCAGCTGTGGCATTTGGCCCAACTTCCAAATTTGTGTTTATGGAGGGAGGTGATGATCATGCCATCGATATGGATGATTTTTTCACTGCAAACATGACTACTATACAAAATTGGGTTTATGCAGGCGGACATTTATTTATGAACGCAGCACCAAACGAAGGTACAGATATGGATTGGGGTTTTAATGGTGCAACTCTGGTTTATCCTGATTATACTTCAACCGGTTACGCTGCAGCACCCTTACATCCAATCTTTAACGGGCCTTATGTTCCAACTGGACTAGTTTGGGATGGCAATTACTTTGGTCACTCCACGGTAGAGGTTCCATGTGGATTTGTTTTAATAGATAATGGTGGATCTTCTTCATTAGCATCAGAAATGACATACGGTTCAGGAATTGTGATCTTCGGTGGAATGACCGTTACATCATGGCATGATCCAGCTCCGCATGCTTCCAATATGCGTAAAAATATTTTACATTATCTTGCAAATACTGCTGAGCCTTTCTTTGTAAGTACTTATTTTGAATATAGTGATACTGTATACTGTCAGTTTGAGGACAATCAATTTCCGATCTTCGATGTTGGTGCTGATACCGGAATATTTGCAGCATCTCCTACCGGTTTAGTAATTGATACAATTACAGGAGAAATTGACCTTGGGGCTTCATTGCCAGGCGTATACGAAGTAACCAATACCGTAGTCTTTGCAGGTTGCGAATATTTATCTTCTTTCGAAATTACAATTGCAGGCACTCCTGTAGCTGATGCAGGACCTGATCAACAGGTTTGCGTAGGCAATAATGTGCAGCTTGACGGTTCCGGCGGTTTTACTTATTTGTGGTCTCCTCCATCATACCTGGATGATCCAACTTTAGAAGATCCTTGGGTTATAACTCCTGCAACCAATATGTATTATTCACTTATTGCCTATAATGAATTTGGTTGTCCTGATACCGATGATGTTGTTGTTACACTTTTTCCTCTTCCTCTAATAGATGCTGGTGAAGATCAGATCATGGTTTTAGGTGGATTTGCACAGTTAAATGCCACAGGAGGCGTATCTTATACATGGACACCAATTGAAACATTATCTGACCCACTTATTTCAAATCCGACAGCTTTTCCAGAAGATACTACTACTTATATGGTTATTGGAGTTGATGCAAATGGTTGTCAGGATACTGATTACATTACCATTTTTGTTATTGAAGAATCAGATATAGCAACTCCAAATGCTTTCACACCGAATGGTGATGGAGTAAATGATCTTTACAGACCAAGTTTTGTCGGATTGGGAGAAATTACCGACTTTTCCATTTACAGTCGCTGGGGATCGATCTTGTATTTCAGTAACGATCCAAATCTCGGATGGGATGGAAATTACAGAGGTCTGGAACAGGAAGTTGGAACCTACGTTGTGATTATAAAAGCTACTAATCAATTTGGCGATGTTGTTGTGAAAACAGGAACTTTAGCACTTCTCCGGTAAATGAATTAAGAGAAATCATAAAGCCATTAATTATAGTAAGGTCTGTAATTAATGGCTTTATTTTTAGGCTCAAAAAGCTAAATAACTAATCCTGTTAAGTACTTTCCATAAATATTAAGTTACATAATTATTGTAAATTCAATTTAATACCTATTTTTATATTACAAAAAATAAAATCCTTCTATACACACAATTTTAACTTCACTCAAAAATTAAAAATAAAAAAACCTTTATGCTCACAATGAAAACGATTTTAACGTGTTTGGCAGTTCAGTTTGTGTTCGCCATTCCATTAATTGCGCAAGTTGATTGCGATAACACATCAACCGGTAATATTCCAATAAATGACCTCGGTACTGGATTTTATTTCGGTGCACAGGGTGGTTTGTATCCCGGTGGGTCAAATGTTATGCCTGCAGGACATGCAAAGGCAGGTAAAACTATTGGCAACTCCATTAAACCGCTTAATGCCGATGGAGCAGTTGACTTTGAAAATGGAGTGGTTGTTTTTGCAGGCTTTGGTGCTTCCACAGCCGGAAATACCTTTAATACTTTTAAATCTACTGTAAATGGTACACCTGATCTTTATAATCCATGTTTGAAATTTGTGAATTTATGCATGGGAGGAAAGGGATTAGAAACCATGATTCCTCCTTTTCATGACTGGTATTGGGAATATCTAACTGACTCTCTTATTCCTGATGCAGGCCTAACCAGAGCTCAGGTGCAGATCGCCTGGATAAAAACCGCTTCGAAAGATGATTCCATTCCTGAATTTCCTCTACAGGCAGATGCTATTTATGAAAAATATATTCCTTCTATTCAACGATTAAAGGAAAATTTTCCAAATCTGAAAATTCTTTATATAGGAAGTCATGCTTATGGTGGATATGCGGGAGAAGATTCAGATAATGCTGATCTTGCAGGTGAACCTGCTGCATATTACGGTGGTTTTTCAGTTAAATGGGTGATTGAGGATCAGATCATGGGTAATCCGGAACTTGCATTTAAAGGTGCCGGTTTACAGGCGCCATGGTTAAGTTGGGGACCTTATTATTGGGCTGACGGTGTTAATCCAAGGGCAACGGATGGTTTGAGTTGGGTATGTTCTGACTACGAACCAGATGGCGGTGGATTTCATCTTGCGGAATCAGGTAAAGAAAAAGAAGCATCAATGTTGATCGATTTCTTATATTATAATTCCAGTTCAAAAAATTGGTTCAGAAACGGACCGGCTTGGGCAGCTTGTGATCCTGCAATGAGAAATGCAGATGGTTCTGCGATCTTTAATGAGGAGTCGTCAAATTATTTTGAAGATGAATTAACAGTTTACCCTTCACCAAATACAGGTAATTTTTATATCTCCTATTATAATACTTCTGAAGAACCTCGTTTTATAAAAGTAGTTAATAATCAAGGACAAATTGTTTTTGAGGAAACAATTTTGAAAGGTATTGGCGATGTATCTGTTCATGTTCAAATAGATGATTTACCTGCGGGAATTTATCATATTAAAGCCGACGGAAACGGAATGCAATTAGCAAGATCGATCGTGGTTAATTGAGATTGAAATAAATTTAATAAAAAGAGCACTTGAGAGATCAGGTGCTTTTTTTTTTCGTGAATCGTGAGGCGTGAATCGTCAATCGTGAATCGTGAGTCCGTGGAGTACGCCGTGGTTGTGTGTTTTTCACCAACCACCGGCTTTCGTGAATCGTGAAGCGTGAAGCGTGAGTTTTGATCCTACTCGGAGCATATTCACTATTCACCACTCACCATTTCCTGGTGGATTGGAAGTTTTAATCCCTGCAAGATCAAACTCATTACTCCCGTCCGACCGGGTCATCCGGGCGGGCATAACTCATTACTCATTTTCGTGAATCGTCAATCGTGAATCGTGAGTCCGTGGAGTACGCCGTGGTTGTGTGTTTTTCACCAACCACCGGCTTTCGTGAATCGTGAAGCGTGAAGCGTGAGTTTTAATCCTGCTCGGATCATACTCACCACTCACCATTTACTGGTGGATTGGAAGTTTTAATCCCTGCAGGAACAAACTCATTACTCCCGTCCGACCGGGTCATCCGGGCGGGCATAACTCATTACTCATTTTCGTGAATCGTCAATCGTGAATCGTGAGTCCGTGGAGTACGCCGTGGTTGTGTGTTTTTCACCAACCACGGGCTTTCGTGAATCGTGAAGCGTGAAGCGGAGTTTTGATCCTGCTCGGATCATACTCACCACTCCCCATTCACCCAATTAAAAAAGGCGCTCATGTAAAACAGAGCGCCTTTTGAAATATTTACTTTTAGTTTATTTAATGCTGTATAATGATCCGTTTATTTTGGATCGTTCCTTCATTTTTTACACTTAATGTATAAATTCCTTGTGGAAATTGTGAAGTATTAATTGTGTAAGATGTATTTGCAATTGCATTTAAATTTTCTGTCAATATCATCTCTCCAATTGCATTTGATAAAACAAGTTCTACATCACCTGAAATATCGTTGAAGAAAATACTAACACTTTCATTTGCAGGGTTAGGGAAAATTCCTGAAATAATTAATTCTTCTTCAATTGCATTTTGGGTTGTATCTTCTGTTGTATCAATAATTCCATCTGCTAAGTCGTAAAGAAATAAATCATCTAAAGCAGCTTCAACTAAACTTCCACCATTCAAGTTATCTGGGTCAACATAAAAACTATCCGAGGCAATAAAAATAAAGGAAACATCTTCTGTGAGATCCACATAATCTAAAACACGAACAGTATTTCTTCTCCAGGTATTATCTTCCGTATGAGTTCGTTCTACTCTAATCCAGTCTGAACCGTTATCAGTGATATATACTTGCCAAACATCATTTCCTGGATTTGCACTTGTAGGAGACGCATTTGAATATCTTCTATAATATGTAAATACGGGATCAACATAATCTGTCAAATCAAAAAATGGTGCTCTAATAGTTGAATTACCTTCATCAACATCTTCTGTTCCTACACCATCAAACAGACCAGCGTTACCAGTAAATGCACACAGGTTTCCTGATCCAGCAGTATGATCTTCACCAGTTTGAACCTCATAACCTGTAGCATCTGTAGATGGAATTGGCGTATTTACATCCCATAAACCAGTATGAAACCCATCAGTTCCAAAGGGATCCACTTCCCAACTTCCAAACTCATTATCAAAATCTTCAAACTCAATTAATTCGTAACCAACAATTGCAAAATATGGAAGGTTTGGTTCTACTGCAAGATCAGCATTCATAGGTAATACAACTCCACCGCAACCATTAGTATCTTCTACTTTAAAATAATATTCAATAATTGTTCCCTGGTCTTGCGCAGGTATAGTTCCCTGATAGGTAGTTCCGGCAATTTCGGTCATTATAGTTTCTGTATAAGCACCGGCTCCAGTAGTTCTGTAAAATAAGGAAGCAGAACCTATGTATTCAGGAAAATCAACTTCAAGATCAGTTTCCACTACTAACGGTACATCCACTTCTACAGGTGCTGTAAATTCAGTGTGGTCTAGTCCTATATTACCAATTAAGGTAATACCATGCTCACAAAAAGCATCGGTAATTATATCATCATTTGGAGTTCCGTCACCAAGATCTGCATTATCATCATCAGCAATTAATGCTTCCAATAAAACATCTCTGTATATCTCCCCTTCATTACCATCGGCACCATCCACTGTTGCGCTAAAAGTTTGTAACCAAAGGGCAGTCATAGTTGTAAGATCTCCACCAAAATTCTCATTTACATCCCACCAAGCACCGGCAATTATCTCACCATCTGCATGCACCTCACCAACAAGGTCTTCAGGATAAACTTTAGGTTCTACGTCGTACCTGCGCACATTTGTTCCTGCGCCACCTAAAAATCCCTGACCTAAAATAGGATTATCTGTAACAGTCATCCCCCATAGATCAGCATAACCTTCGTTCATGGCGCCATTTCCCATCCCACCCGGATCTCCAAGATCAAGATAAAGATCAGAATTGATACCATGACCATATTCGTGCATTACCACATCGTTAAATAAACCTGTGGAAGGGCATCCACCGCCATCTTCATAAAAATTTGTGCTTGATCCGTCGTAAAAAGCATTACAGGTTCCATCATTTCTTTCCACACGAATCAGCTGATCAACGTCAAGATCAGTAAAAGTGGGGAAATAGAATTTCATATGATCGTGAACAATATTTTGCCAATAATAAGCTGAAACCTCCGAAGGCATTGCTCCGGATTCTTCATCAAATTCGATGAGATTAACACCGGGATTCAAGATGATATCAATGCTTTCAATATTTGTTGCGCCGGTTCCCTGACTTACTCTTGCATATTTACCGATAAGGTCGATAGTTGCAGGAGTTGGGCTTGTAACGGTGTTTACGGTTAGAAGACCATTAGCATCTGTAAAATATTCCTCACCATCAATTTCAACACGTAAGTATGGAAGTCCTCTGTTAATAGGAGCTACCAAAGGATTATCCGTAATATCACTATTCACCTGCACATCAGCTGACATTAAAAAAGAACCACATTCTTTTACCTCATTTTGGCGATAATATACTTTACCGGTATTTGCATCCACCAAAGAATAGTATTTACCAGGAATGTTATTAGCATTAATGGTATTTACGGTAACCTCATAAACCAGTTTATATTCTAAACCGGCTTCTCCTGAAACAGGAAGTATTTTTAAATCTGGATTAACAGTAATTTCGTTAACCGGAATTGCAAAATCTGCGGAAGCATATGATTTAATGCCCTCAGAACTTATTCCTGGTACTGTAGAAATAGAGATGCCATCATAAACATCTAATCCAAACATGATCACTTTACCTGCTAAACTCAAACGAACAGTAGCCTCACTCCATAAAATGTCGAGACCATTATATTGTTGAATGTAAGTAACATAATGATACTTTTCAGTTGTATTATTTGCTAAAAGGGCAAGATCACTGCTTTTTACATTAAACCCTTTCAATTCTGTTGTCAAAAAATTAAGTGCTTGTAATTCAGGGGTTGCACCGCTTGCAACAATTGGAGTTCCGAATGCGCGATGTGGTGTTCCGGTTTGTTCATTAAATTCAACCCACCAATCGCCATGCGCTTGTTTAAAACTCTGCCATGCATCACTTTTTCGCAATTCGGTTTGAATTTGCTGATTTGGCAATCGTTTTGTGTTTTGAATAAATGTTTTTGTGTAAGGGTCTTTTTGGTGTGCAACCTGGGCGTTAATTGCGGACAGAAAAACAACTGCCGCGAGGAGTGTAAGCACTTTCTTCATAGATTGACGTGTAGGTTTAATTGTTTAAAATTTGAGTATAATAAGCAGTGGTCGTTTTTCAAATTTGGGCGTTAACAAATTTAACGCTCTACAAAGATAATTGTTCAGGTTGTCATTGTCAAGTCACATTTAAACGACACACCTTCATTTACTGGAAATCAGTAATCTTTCAAAATTACTTTAAATAGTTTTAAAGGTGTTCTTCTATTGGTAAATCCATCTCAGTATAATTAAAATATGATTCACATCAATTTTGCCACCTTTTGTTCTTAAGTAACTCTATTCTAATCAGTTGATTTTCAATAAATTTGAATATTACCATACTGCCATAATTTTAGGATGTTGGGATAGGTACCAGTATCATTCCTAATCTTACTGCTTGTTTGTTCATCCTCTTCAGCTGCTGTTGATTTTGCCGTTTGATATATTCAGCATTGGGGAGTGGATTAAACTCCATTTTATGTTTAAGCATATTGTAAAAAATGACTGCTAATTTTCTTGCGGTGGCTACATTCGCCTTCCCCGCTCCTGAACGAGCTTTGATGCGGCGGTAGAAATGAGCAAGCCAATGATCACTTCTTTGTATTGAATTTGCTGCTATTTTAAATAACTGACCGGCGTAATTTCGCTTTTTGTCCCTGCGTGTTTTTATTACCTTACCACCCGTTATTTTATTATTCGGTGCTAAATTTAGCCACGATGTAAAATGTTTGGCAGTGGGCCACTTGTGTACGTTAAACCCGATTTCGCTTAGTATCTCAACAGAATTCTTTTCGGTTAATCCATAACATGCTGTAATATCAACACCCAAAATACTTTTCAATACATCTTTTGGATCACTCATTTGGGGTTCTTGTAATTGAGGTTGGACTTGTACACTCTGAATATTTTCGGCTAATTTTTGTTTTAATAGAGCATCAATTTTAACACTACATTCGTTGATCATTTTTTGATATATATAATATAAATCAAAACTCTGACGGAGTTCAAAAATATGTTCGTCTTTCCAAACTCCTAGCAGTGATTTTATAATCTCGGGCTTCTTGCTTTTTTTAATTCTTCCATCACAATATTTGGCAAGTAATTCCGGATTTCTTTCTCCATTAATGATTCCTCTAATAATTTCCTGCCCTGATTTACCTGTGATATCAGTGATGACATGTTGCACTTTAATGTTCATTAATTCCAATGCCTTATGCATTCTGTTTTTATGGGTGGCCGCCATGTCGGTTAAATTTTTCCTATGCCTTACATATGACCTTAATGTACGGGTATAATTATCCGGTTGAAAACTGGAACTTAATAATCCGCAACTATGTAATTGTCGAATCCATTCAGCATCCTTTACGTCAGTTTTTTTTCCATGAACATTTTTTACATGCCGGGCATTAACAAGTACCACATCAAATCCGGCTTCTTCTAATATGAGAAATAAACTCACCCAATAAATACCGGTAGCCTCCATCGCCACAGTATCGACTTTGCATTTCTTAAGCCATTTTGAAAGAGCGTAGAGATCCTCTGTATGTGCCCCAAACGATTGAATTGGCTCGTCTTCTAATTCAGGATTCACTGCAACAAAATGTTCTTTACTGGCAATATCTATCCCTGCAGCATAAGGATGAATAATTTTGAATGCCTTTTTTGTTTTCATAATTAATTAATTTTAAGTGAACAATTAATTATAAGTGACTCTGTTCGCATTCTACTGATTATAGTAAGCTCTTAAACGGGGTTAGCATTAGCTACCACCAAAAGGATTGTCAAAAGAATGCAATACCAGACTTGACCTCGTGCTCTAAGCAACAACAAAAGGTTCGGTTTTAGGACAGAGCCACTTTTTTTTACGAAAGTTACTTCATTGGATTGGTAAATGTGTTTACTAATGACTTGACCAAAAGGTGGCGCCAAAAGTCAAGGGCTTCACCATGCAGCTTTATGTCCCTAATGCTTGCCACCCGGAGCGAAAAAGGCGCCACGACAAACTAATAATTATCTGCTTCGAAATGGAATTAACTCTTTAATCAATTTAAGATTTTACATAATGAGGGCGCTTATTTTCGCTCAAATCCTACTACCATTGGAGATTTTATTTTGATGTGGCGGCGCATAAGGGACATTAAAGCCACATGCTGATGCCCACTGTCAGCTCCATAAATTTTAATGGCGGATCAAAAATCCTGTATTATGGATGGAATCTTAAATCCCAATCAAGCGCGATCTCTGAGTTTGGTCAACTTATAACTCGATCTGCAGGCCATCATAGGCAATAAATACATTTTCGGGCAGTTCTTTAGTAACCTCAGCATGTTTTCCCATTTGGTGGGAAAGATGAGTGAGATAAGCCTTTTCAGGTTTCAATTCTTCTATCAATTGCAGGGCTTCTTCCAGATTAAAATGTGAAATGTGTTTTTCTTTTCGCAATGCATTTAATATCAGTACTTTACATCCAAAAATTTTACTTTTCTCTTCGTTTGAAATAAAATTTGCATCAGTTATATAGGTAAAATCCTCAATTCTATAACCGAAAACCTTCATTTTATAGTGCATTACTTCAATGGGAATGAAGGTTATTTCCGAGATATTAAATGGAGTATTTGTAATTGGGCAAAAGTTGATCTTTGGCAATCCGGGATACCACACATCATTAAAAACATAGTGATATTCTTTTCGCAGGGAATTTTCAGTTTCGGCTGTAACGTATATATCCATTGCCTTCTGCTGAAAATGGTTGTAAGCTCTCACATCATCCAGTCCGGCAGTATGATCGCGATGAGGGTGTGTAAAAATGATAGCCTCCAGAGTATCGACCTTTTCGCGCAACATTTGCTGTCGAAAATCGGGGCCTGCATCAAAAACAAAGTTTTTATTATTGATCTGAAGTAAAATGGAAGTTCTTAATCTTTTATCGCGGGAATCGCCGCTGGAGCACACCTCACAATGGCAACCAATCATGGGGACGCCACCGGAAGTGCCTGAACCTAAAATAGTTATGATCAAACTTTAACTGTTTGTGTTTGCGATGCCATTTCGTGATAAAAGTCGCGTGATGATTCACTTAGTTCGTTTTCATCCACGCCTATCTTACCGATTATTTCCAGTAGGTTGTTAATTCGGGCCTCTGTTTCGTAGTATCTGTTGATCACGATCACCTTCCTGCTTTCTAAAATACAATATCCCGCAGTAAAATTTCCACGTTCGTAACGAACTATGTAACCGGACTCTTTTAACAGGTCCTCCACCTTCTTCAAAGTATGTATTGTATATTTAAACATGAATATTTACGTTATTTGCAAATTATAACGTCAAAAGTAAGCAGCTATTATTGGGATAAAAAGATAAGTAATGCACATAATATGAGGATAAATATATTAATCACGATTTTAATGATCTCTTTTTCTGTTCGCGCTCAGATAAATGCGGGGGAAAAAGACGACAACACATTTCACGTTTTTGAAGGTGGAATCTCTGCGGGATTTAATTTTTCGCAGGTGGATGGTGACAATTATGCTGGATTTAATAAACTGGGTATCAATGTTGGGCCAATTGTTCATGTCAATTTTTCACCGAACTGGAATGTAAGTATGGAAGTTCTTTTTTCTCAAAAAGGAAGCAGAACCAAACCTGATCCAAATAATTACAATACGTATTATCTGGCAATGAATTATGTTGAAGTTCCGATAATGGCAAATTACAACGACAAGAACCGACTTATTTTTCAAGCCGGTGCAGCTTATGGAAGATTATTTTCTGTAAAGGAGGAAATAAATGGAATATTAAATAATAATACCGAAGCAATTTACACGGATGAAATAAGTTATATTGTAGGAGGAACATTTTTATTGGGAGAGAATAAACATTGGGGAATTAATGCGAGATATCAGGGTTCAATTACAGCTGTTGGTGATTCTCCAAATCCGACAGTGGTGGGATTGGTTAACAGGTTGTTGACTTTGAGAGGGGTTTATTATTTTTAGTTCTGAGTTCTGACATGTAGTAGATCTCCTGCGTCGATCACTACATGTTTCAGTTCTGGGTTCTGAGTTCTGAGTTCTGGGTTCAGAGTTCTGCGTTCAGAGTTCTGCGTTCTGTGTTTTCCGTTTCGATTAGTATAAATTTACATGGTTAGCAAAATTTTAAGGGTTGAGATCCGATTAATGCCTGTCCGTCAACTGACGGATTTTTTATTTTTTGATTGTTATTTTTTATTCCCCTCAGGTTCGGGCCCCATCTCTTATCTTCCCCATAGGGGAAGACGTTTCCTTTACGTTTTTTCATAGTTTCTGCAAAATAAATTACCTCGCAATTTCTTCCGGCTAATTCTCCAAATGTTCTTTCGATAGATCAAGAGCCTCCACGCCATTGGAGTATTTAATTTTCAGTAAAAAGAAAATTTTCATGGTGGTGTTCCGTGAATTATTAATTTACTACATCGCTCCATTCGAAGCAATTTCTTTCGGCTAAGAATCCGATTAATGTTCTTTATTCCTTGTTCTTTATTCGATATTATTTTTTATTTCCTATTATTACCATAAAAAAAGGGCAACAATTATTTGTTGCCCTTCTAATTTATAAATTATTTTTTTTATCCCTGCTTAATAAATCGCAAGGTTGATATTTTATTATTCATCATCACTTTCGCAAAATAAATTCCATTTGGTTTTCCACTCATATCAATTAATACTGAAGTTGAAAAATTTTCCTCGTGATAAAATTTATCTACAATTTGTCCTAATTCGTTCAGAATTGTAATTTCTGCAGGGTAATTTTCATTGGGCAGTCCGATATAAAATTCATCATATCCGGGATTAGGTGAAATGGTGAGATTATTTATTGTTGCTACCTCAGGTTTTTCTCTCAAACCACCAGCCAGTGTATCCAACCAGGGAATACAATTTTCCCAAACTGCACTATTTTTAGTAAATTGTTTACCTACATTACCATAATACATAACATCAAGAATATCCAATGCATCTTTTGAATCCTGTTGATCGCTCAGGTGATAACCATCTGAAGCGGAGTATGATAATTCGCAGATGTATTTTTTATCATCGTAATCGCGTTTTGCATCACCATCGCACCAAAAATTCGGACCCCACATTATATATGGTGCTTTGGGATTAGCTCCTTTATATTGCAGCATTGGATTAGTGTTATTGATCTGCTCTTCCACGAGCCATTTTACTGTCCAGCTATTTTGATAGGAGGTTGGTTCAGCAAGTGAATAATACTCCACAATGGTTGTATCGGCATAACCTCCAAAGTGGCGTGAACTTATATACATAATTTTCAAGTTGGGAAAATGTTCCTTTGCTTTATTTATGAAAATAATATCCAGTGCTTTGGTTTCTAAAGCTTTGTCAGGAAAGATGGGTGGAACGGTCAAACCTTTCGAATTAAAATACATCCATCCAATTTGAACTTGTTCAGGAGTATAACCAACGTCATAAACTTTTTGAACTAAACTTTCCCAATAACTGTCGGAAGTGGAATCGATTGTTGCATAACCGATATCTTTTCCACCTACACAAAGGTTCAAAGCATCAAGACAGGGATTGAGGTCGTATTTATCTGAAGGTGTGCGAACATGCTCAACAAATTTGTTGTAAATATGGCCGGGAACTGATGGGCCGAATCCTGCAACCAGAACTACTCCATCTCCAAAGTTTATATTGCCATCACCATCTAATGGTTTTATTCCATTTGCGATAGTTTTTCCACTTTTCAAATGGGGTCCTGTAAGTTCATTGGATCCACCCGGATATAATCCGGCCTGGTAACCCAAATAATATCCAGTTTGGAGGTCGAGAAAAGGGGTTAAGCCTGTATTCGGAAAATCGCAATTGCTTTGAGCAGAAAGTTGCATGGTATTTATTCCGAAAAAAGCAAGGCTTGGAATTAATAAGTACTTCAGTAGTTTCATTTTAGACGGTTTGTTTTTGATGGGTTATGTTTTGATAGGATTATTTGCAAAGATATTAATAATTTTTTCGACAAAATTGTTTATTTATAGACGAACAAATAATAACATAGGATGCTTACCCCATTTATTCGAATAATTTATAATTTGCTGAGGGAGGAATTTTATTGAGATGTTTGTAGGCTTTTTCGGTAGCTTCTCTCCCTCTGGGGGTGCGTTTTAGGTAGCCTTCCTGTATCAAAAATGGTTCGTACACCTCCTCTATGGTTCCTGGTTCTTCCCCTACAGCTGTGGCGATGGTTGTTAATCCTACTGGACCTCCTCCAAATTTATCTATTATATCGGTAAGGATTCTGTTATCCATTTCATCAAGCCCGTGTTCATCTACGTTCAACGCATTCAACCCGAATTTCGCAATTTCCATATCAATGATGCCTTTGCCTTTTACCTGAGCAAAATCTCTTATCCTTCGCAATAAATTATTTGCGATCCGCGGTGTACCGCGACTTCTGCGGGCAATTTCATAGGCTCCGTCGGAGGTAATTTTGGTATTGAGAATATCGGATGACCTTTCCACTATCTGTTGGAGGACATCTGTTTTGTAATATTCGATACGTGATGTGATACCAAAACGTGAACGCAATGGAGAACTTAACATTCCGGAACGTGTAGTTGCACCAACGAGTGTGAATGGATTAAGGTTGATTTGGATAGATCTTGCATTAGGACCGGATTCAATCATGATATCGATCTTAAAATCCTCCATAGCCTGATAAAGATATTCTTCTATTACGGTGCTTAAACGGTGAATTTCATCTATAAATAATACATCCCTTGCTTCAAGACTTGTTAAAAGTCCGGCCAGATCACCCGGTTTTTCCAATACCGGTCCTGAGGTGATCTTCATATTAACCCCTAATTCATTGGCAACGATGTATGAAAGAGTAGTTTTTCCTAATCCAGGAGGGCCGTGCAATAAAACATGATCAAGTGCATCCCCTCTTTGTTTGGCTGCAGTTATAAATACTTTTAGGTTATCCACTAACTTATCCTGTCCCTGAAATTCAAAAAATCCTTGTGGACGAAGCACTTTCTCCAGCTCTTTTTCGGAGTTTGACAGGTTATCTTCAGTAGGATCTAAATTAGGATTTTGCACTTGGGATCAAAGATAGTGTGTATGTTATTCAAAACATACCTTTATATTTTCCACATTGTGAGGAGTATTTCCACATAAAATATATATCTACTTTTATAAATTATTTTAGAAATGCTTGATTTCAAAGGGTTTTAGCCCAAATGAAATACTTGGCAAATTATTTTCAATAGACAATACAAATTATAAAATTATGAAAAAGTATCTTTTAGTGTTCGGACTTATGCCTTTCTTATTCGCATGTAACCAAGGTAAAATCGATGATCTTACAAAACAAAACAGCGATTTGTCAAATCAAAGCGCAGAATATAAATCTGGTTGGGATGCAGCAGTAAATGAAATAGGAGAGTATATGGGGATGATGAACGAAATTGACTCTTCATTAATGGAGATCAAAAGAACAGAAGGAATTATTAATTCCAATCTGAACAGCGAAGGCAGATCAAAACAACAACAAAAAGATGAAATGATCGCCAGCATCAAAACTTTGAATGAACTAATTCAGAAAAACAAAAAATTAGTTGCTGAACTTGATAAAAAATACAAAAACAGCAATTTCAAAGTAAAACAATTGGATGAACAAATCGCGATGTTGAACGAACAGTTAACAATTAAGGAATCTGATCTACTTGCCTTAAAAGGTGAACTAGAAAAAGCAAATTACCAGATCGTTTCTTTAAATACAGAATTAACAACTGTATCTACTGCTAAACAACAATTAGAAGTTCAAACAACTGAACAAGCGAACGTAATTGCTAAACAAACTGAAGATCTGAACACTGCATACTATATTGCAGGATCATACAAAGAATTAAAAGAACTAGGAGTTGTTGATAAAGAAGGTGGATTTATAGGAATAGGTTCAAACAAAGAATTAGTAAACAATTTTGATGCAAGTGCCTTTACAAAAGTTGATATCAGAAACTTTAAAGAATTATCTATCAACTCTAAAAGTGCTAAAGTTATAACTACCCACTCTACTTCTTCTTATACAGTTGTAGAAGGTGATAAAACAATTGAAGAAATTAAAATTGATAATCCGGATGAATTCTGGAAATCAAGTAAGTTTCTGGTTGTGCTGACAGATTGATACTTCTAATAATGGCTGTAAGAGAAGTATTATCTAAGAACAGGGATCCATTTGGATCCCTTTCTTTTTTTAAGGAAATTGAACTGCATTAATATTAAAGATAAAAAAAACCAACAGTGTAAATGCTGTTGGTTTTTTTATTAAATTAAAAAATATTTTAAGCTTCTGTTTTTGCATATTGTTTTTTCAAAAAATAATAAACCGGAATACCAATTAAGAAGAAACTTAATCCAGTTAAACTTACCTCAGGAGCTGTTATTACTGTATTGATGGTAAGACAAATACAGAACAAAACAAAAATTGCAGGCACATAAGGATAACCAAAAACTTTTGCTGTGATCTTACCTTTTCTCTTCATTATAATCAATCCTAAAGCACCGGCACCATAAAAAATAAAGGATGCAAAAATAAGCATATCGGTAAGCTGGTCGAAGGTGCCGGAAATAACTAAAATGCTGCACCATATCATTTGAAAAAAGAGTGATATATGCGGAGTATGAAATTTAGGATGCACCTTCCCAAAACTTTTAAAAAATAATTGCTGAGATGCCATGCGATGATAAATTCGAGGCGAACTCATTAAACTTGCATTTGTAGCCCCGAAGGTACAGATCATAATGAGAATAGAAATTATTGTAAATCCGATACCAGGCAGAATTTCTTTTGCAACTTCGGCAGCAGCGATCTGATTGCCGGCATTATTAATTTCAATAAAATTATTTATAGGCATTACGCGCATATATACATAATTTACCACTACATATATTATCATTACAGCTGCTGTTCCACCTATAATGGCAATGGGAATATTCTTTTTGGGATCTTTTACTTCTCCTCCCATATAGGCAAGATTTATCCACCCGTCGTACGCCCAAAAAGCCATAAGCATTGCTGTGAACATTGCTGAAATAAGATTAAAATCTTCAGGTTTGATCATGGGATTTGTTGCTGCATCAATTGCACCCGCATCTCCCCCCAATAAAAAACCAATTACAATTAAAAATACAATTCCGGCAATTTTAGTGTAAGAAAAAATATCATTTAACAATCCTCCTTTTTTTACACCAAAATAATTTATTACAGTTAATACGATGATGGTGAATATTGCGAATATTTTAACTCCGGAATTTTGAAATGGGAATATATAATTAAAAAGTTTTACATCCTTTAATCCTTCCGTTGGATCCTTGAAATTAAATAAATTATTAACTGATTCTGAAAATACAAATGCTATGGAGGATATAGATGCCGACTGAATTACAAAAAAACAGGTCCATCCGAATAAAAACGCAAAAAACTTTCCATAAATGATCCTGAAATATTCAAATTGACCACCACCCTCCTCAGTTAGGGTTGCCAAACCCGAATAACTGAATACGCCAAACATGGATACTATACCTGCAAGTATCCATGCCAATAAGATCAAATTATTATCCATCAATGTTGCACTCATCGGGGCTATTTTTTTGAATACCCCTGAACCGATCATGGAACTAATAACTAAAAGTATGGCAGTGGATAAGCCCAATGCCCTTTTGAGTTGTGGTTTTTCATTCATCGTGTAACATTACAAAAAAATATTATTGTTCTCCTGCAATCTGCAAATGGATTAATTACCTTTGCAGCCTGTAAGCCAACAAAGGCGGACATTAAAAAAAATAAAATCAACATGGCGGGTCAAAAAATAACAATTCAGAATGGAAAATTAACTGTACCGGATAATCCGATAATACCATTTATAGAGGGAGATGGAACAGGTCCTGATATCTGGAAGGCATCTGTTAAGGTTTTTGATGCTGCTGTTGAAAAAGCCTATGGCGGAAAACGCAAAATAGAATGGATGGAGGTGCTTGCAGGAGAAAAAGCCTTCAATCAGACCCAAAATTGGCTTCCGGATGCAACACTTGATGCTTTCAGAGAATATTTAGTTGGGATCAAAGGTCCGCTTACCACACCGGTTGGTGGCGGAATGCGTTCACTAAACGTTGCTTTACGCCAGATCCTTGATCTATATGTGTGTTTGCGCCCTGTAAGATATTTTACGGGTGTTCCTTCCCCGGTAAAACATCCCGAGTTAGTGAGTATGGTGATTTTCAGAGAAAATACCGAAGATATTTATACGGGAATCGACTGGCAGGCAAACGGTGATCTTGCATCCAAATTTTTAGTTTGGCTCAAGGAAAATGCTCCCAAAGAATTTGAGAAAATTCGTTTTGGTGATAAACAAAAATCTGAGGAATGGCAAAAACAATTGGAAAGTGTGGGTGCACCTCAAAGAGATGTTGATGCAATGGTGGGTATTGGAATTAAACCTGTTAGTTTTTTAGGAAGTGAACGTTTAATTTATTCCGCTATTGATTATGCAATAAAATTCAAACAAAAAACAGTTACCATAGTACATAAAGGTAATATCATGAAATATACCGAAGGTGCATTTCGCGATTGGGGTTATCAGGTAGCTAAAGAAATGTTTGGAGCAGTTCCATTGGATGGCGGACCATGGCATATTATTCCGGAAGGCAAACCGGGTGCGGGAATTATTATTAAAGATGCAATTGCAGATATTACATTACAACAAGTGCTTACAAGACCGGAAGATTTTGATGTGATCGCAACATTAAATTTAAATGGTGACTATTTAAGTGATGCTCTTGCAGCCCAGGTTGGAGGAATTGGAATTGCTCCCGGTGCAAATATTAATTATATAACCGGACATGCAATTTTTGAAGCTACACATGGCACTGCTCCAAAATATGCCGATCAGGATAAAGTAAATCCGGGATCAGTTATTTTAAGTGGATGCATGATGCTCGAATATATGGGTTGGCAGGAAGCAAATGATCTTATTTTAAAAGGAATGGAACAGGCAATTTCCAACAAACGTGTAACCTACGATTTTCATCGTTTGATGGATGGTGCAACGTTGTTGAAATGCAGTGAGTTTGGGGAGGAGATCATTAAAAATATGTAGGGAATTGAGAGTTGAGAATTGAGAATTTGAACAGCCAAAAAATAATTGACAATTGATAATTGACAATTTGAACAGCCAGACTTAGGCGAGAATTAAATATTTCAAGCTTTAAAATGGAATCTGAAAACAGATCCTATTTTTTTTGACCAAAATTAAAATGATTTGGAAGCGGGACGCTTCATTGAACTTTACACAAGCGTAACGCTTGCGCTATTTAATTGATAAAAAAAAACCGGCTACGCCGGTTTTTTTTTCAATTAAATTTAAATCAATGGCTTTTGTTTTTTGGGAAATCAATTAATTGGGAGACTTACTCCTTCTGCTTACTCCTCACTCCTTACTCCTTTCTCCTTACTCCTTTCTCCTCCCTCCTTTCTCCTCCCTCCTCCTCTCTCCTTTTCTCCTTAACTTTACCCCATGTCCATCCAGCCCAAACTAAAACAATTCGACCTTACAATGATAGTGGTGAGTTTGGTAATTGGGGTTGGGATATTCAGGACTCCGGCTTTGGTTGCAGAGAAATCGGGGAATGAATTAATATTTTTTGCGGTATGGATATTTGGTGGAATTATTTCTATTTGTGGTGCATTAACTTTTGCGGAGATCGGTGCGCGCTTGCCTGCTGCGGGTGGATATTATAAAATATTTTCGTATGCTTATCATCCTGCATTTGCATTTATGCTCAACTGGAGTCAGGTTATAATTAATGCGGGAAGTAGTGCGGGCGTTGCAATAATTGGCGCGGAATATATAACACCTGTATTATTTCCGGAAGCAGCTGATCCCGGTTTGATCATTAAAATAATTGCCGTTAGTATCATCACTTTACTTTTTGCGATAAATTATGCCGGAATTAAAATGGGTGCAAGAACTCAAAATGTGTTGAGTGTATTGAAGATAGTTATGATACTTGTATTTTGTTTCGCAATTTTTGGAAAACATGCTGAAGAAACTACCATATCAAAATCCATTGGTGAAATAAATTATATTCAGGCATTTGGAATTAGTTTAATTTCCATATTTTTTACTTATGGCGGATATCAACAAACAGTAAATTTTGGAGCAGATGTAGAAAATGCAAAACGCAATATTCCCAGAGCTATATTTACTGGAATAGGCATCGTAATATTTTTATATCTCCTGCTCAATTTTGCCTATGTTAAAGTATTGGGATTTGAACAAATGCAAAACTCTCCTTTGATCGCAAAAGACCTGGCACAGGCTTTTCTTGGCCCTGTTGGAGGAACAATAATTTCTGTAGTATTATTTACTTCCGTTTTGGGATTTTTAAATACTTCCGTTATGAGTAATCCTAGAGTATATTATGCTATGGCGGAGGATAAAATTCTTCCTCCCATATTCAAAAAGGTAAATACAAAAACGCAAGTTCAAGAATTTGGGTTGACATTTTTTATAAGTGTTATGATAGCCTCTGTATTTTTATTGGGAAGTTTTGAGAATATTGTAAATTATGTTTTATTTATCGACAGTATAAGTCTTGCGAGTGCTGCAGCTGCAATTTTTATTTTACGCAGGAAGTCAGAAAAAGATTACAGCGATTTTAAGATGAAATTATATCCCATCGTTCCATTACTTTTTATTGTAACATTGTTATTTGTAACCTACAATACCATACTTGATGATAGCACAACTGCACTTTATGGTTTTCTGATATTTATTGGGGGCTTGCCTTTGTATTATCTGATGAGAAAGGTAATAATAAAATAAAAGTTTACTTCGATACATCAACAATGGTTTTTACCATTCTATCCCAACCAAATCTTTTCTTTTCTTCTAATATATTGGAAATAAAATCATGCTTTCTATTTAAGGTATAAAAATCCACAATGGCATCGGCAATTTTGTTTACATCAACATCTACAACATATCCCACCTGTTGATCGGGTACTAATTCACTTAATCCCCCAACATTGGTAACAAGCATCGGCACTTCAAAGTGATAGGCAATTTGTGTAACTCCGCTTTGTGTTGCGTTTTTATAAGGCTGAACAACGAGATCAGCTGCACAAAAATAATTTTTTACTTCTTCGTCCGATATAAATTTGGGAAACGAATGAACACTATCTGTTAATTGAAGTTCTTTTATTAATTGTTCGTAGGGTTTTTCATCCTCATAAAATTCACCTGCAATGATCAATTGGATTTTGAGTTCCTTTATACGCAAATCGGCAAATGCTTTTAATAATAGGTCAAGCCCTTTATAAGCGCGTATAAATCCAAAAAACAAGATATAATTTTTAGAAACATCGAGACCCAATTTTGAACAAGCGATTTCTTTGGAGACTTTTTCACCAAAATTATCAAAAAGCGGATGAGGGTTTTTGGCCCTTAATTTACTTCTGTTAAATTGAGCAAGGTCTCTCAGAACACTATCGCTCATCACAACAAAGGCATCTACATTTTTAATAAAATATCTCGTAAAAGAACGGTCGTAAAACTTTTGTTCATGTGGAATAATATTATCGGCAATACAAACTACTTTCGTTTTTTTATTTTTTTTAACTATTCCTGCTATAGTTCCAAAACATGGTGCCATAAAGGGCATCCAATATTTAATAATAAGAATATCCGGGGCAATATCTTTAATTTGATTCCCCACTTTTCTCCAGTTAAAAGGGTTTATAGAATTTACTTTACGGGTAATTTTAATTTCTGGTGGTGGTGGAGAATCGGAGTATTGAGTTTTACCGGGAAATAATATGGAAGGATATTGCAATGTGAAAGTGATGATCTGTGTTTCATGACCTTCAATAGAAAATTGTTTTATTAATCGTTCATTAAATGATGCCAAACCACCGCGATAAGGCCAGGCAGTTCCAAGCAGAACAATTTTCATTTTAAACCAACTCTTTTATCCACCTGATAATCGTTTCTGTTTGGTGAATTACGTGAAATAAGTTCTCCCAAAAATCCGGCTACAAATAATTGTACTCCAACTATTATTGCAACAAGAGCAATATAAAATAAGGGCTGATCAGTTACTTGCCGGAATTTCTCCCCTGAATTCATTTTCATGATCTTATCAATAATAAGCCAGATGGTAATAATTCCTCCCACCAAAAATGATAAAAATCCCATCGTGCCAAAAAGATGCATAGGTTTTTTACCAAATTTTGAAACAAACATGATGGAGGTTAGATCTAAAAAACCTTTCATAAAACGTTCCCAGCCAAATTTTGAAGTTCCGTATTTTCTTGCCCTGTGTTCCACTATCTTCTCTCCTATTTTATAAAAGCCCGCGGTGTTTGCAATTTGCGGAATGTAGCGATGCATTTCACCATACACTTCTATACTTTTTACCAGGTCTTTTTTATATGCTTTTAATCCGCAATTAAAATCGTGCAATTTTATTCCGGTTATTTGTGCAGTTGTCCAGTTGAAAAATTTAGAGGGAATGGTTTTCGAAATTGGATCATGCCTTCTTTTTTTCCAGCCGCTGACAAGATCGTATTTTTCATCGGCGATCATTTTATATAAGCCCGGTATTTCGTCAGGACTATCCTGCATATCAGCATCCATTGTAATTACAACATCTCCCTCTGCAAGAGCAAATCCTTCATTCAAAGCGGCCGATTTTCCATAATTTCTACGGAATTTAATTCCTTTTATATTGGAATTTTTTTCTTGTAATAAGGTGATCACATTCCATGAATTATCCCTGCTGCCATCATCTATAAAAATAACTTCATACGAATAATTGAACTCCTGCATGATCCGTTCTATCCAGGCGGTTAATTCCGGAAGGCTTTCCTCTTCATTTAATAATGGTATGATTACGGATATCTGCATTTAATTAGTGCGTTGTGTGAAAATAGAAGCTATTAATGACATAATCAATCCAAAAAACAAATATCCTATCACCGAAATAAGAAACATTCCGAAGGGAGTAAAAATTCTCCTCGTGAAGGTCATTCTATCCTCCAGATCCTCACCGGAATACCCCTGACTTTTAAGTGAATTTTCTGCAATAGTTATCATCTCACTTAATATTTCAGGTGCGATGAACATATAAAACATTAATGTAAAAACTGAAAAAATAGCCATTACAATTAATACAAAAATAACCCCAGTACTGAACGCGCGATTAAATGGCATTATACCATCGAATATTTTGGAACGCACTTCAAGTTGAGTAAATAATACCGCAAAAAGCAATAATACGTATTCTACCAAAGCAATTTGTGTAGTAGTGATGGAAATCGAATCCCCTGAAAAATGTGTCCCTAACATTATACCCATCAACAACAAAACAAATATCAGTGCATTGCGCACAATAATGGGTTTGCGTGAACTTCTAACAACCTGAGTTTCTCCTGCCTGCACTTCCATTTTATAATATATTGATTTTGTTTTTATTGATAACTGCAAGTGCTTTCCCTTTCATAGGTTTTCCTATAAATCCGGAATTTAAGGAGCGCGAACGGATATCTGATCTTTCAAAATTCCATTCCACTTCCTCATCAAAAATGGTGAGTTCTGCTTTGTTTTTTTCTTTAATGGAAGGAATTTCCAAACTCAAAATATTTCTTGGATTTATCGCAATTTTATTTATAAGTTCTTCCGTAGAAATTCTATTTTGCATCATCAGTTGAGCAGCTCCAAAACAGGCTTCCATGCTTCCCATTCCAAATGCAGCGTATTCAAATTCCACGTCCTTCACATCATTTTCATGTGGTAAATGGAAACTGCAAATTACATCTATGGTTCCATCGGCAACTGCCTGTTTTAAAAGTTCTATATCATGTTTTGTGCGCAGAGGAGGATTTACTTTATAATTTGTGTTATAATCAAACAATTCATTTTCATCAAAATATAATTGATATGCACTCACGCCAGCGGTAATCTGTATTCCTTTATTTTTGGCTTCTCGTATATGAGGTAATGAAGTTGCGGAAGAAATTATTCCGATATGTATTTTTGAATCCGTGTATTCTGCTAATTTAATATCGCGTATCACCATGAGTTCTTCCAAAACTTCGGGAATTCCATACATCCCCAATTGCACACTCATATTTCCTTCGTTCACATTTGCATTTCCAACAATTTTATGATCGTTCGGAATATTAATTATTACTCCGTTAAATGGTTTTACATACAACAAACTTCTCAAAAGAATACCTGCATCCCGAATTGCATAGTCAGCATCGGTAAAAGCAATTGCCCCTGCATGATGCATGTCGTATATCTCCGTTAATTCTTTTCCTTCCCTATGTTTTGTTATCGCCCCATAAGGATAAATATTTGCAAGCTCGGCAGAAGCTTTATTTATTACGTATTCAATTTCAGATTTAGAGTGTAATGCGGGCTCCGTATTTGGCATTAAACAAACGGAAGTAAATCCACCTGCAAGAGCTGCCTGAATTCCGGTTTGTATCGTTTCTTTATACTCATGTCCCGGATCACCAAAAGCTGTGAGCATGTCTATCCACCCGGGAGAAATACATTTACCTTCGAAATTATACACCTTTTCGTTTTCAGAAGGGGATAAACCATCACCAATTTCAGTGATCAGGCCTTGTGCAATACGAATATCTTTAACTAACTTATTAAAAGGTGAGGTTGGGTCGATGATCTTTACTCCCTGAATTATGAAGTGCATAGTTTTTATTTACTACGGCAGCAAACGTATTAATGCTATTTCTGCTGCTAGGAATATGAGTACAAATATAATACAAAATTTCCACAAGGGAGTTCCTTCATTCATTTGGGCAACCACATTGGTGAAATCTCGCTCAATATCATCCATAATATTAAAATTAGGCGCATCATACATTTCCTTTAAAACATCGGAGGTATAAAACCGCAGATCCGACTCACTCCGGTCGTAATTGAGTGCGAGCAATTGTCCTGTTGCCGGAGCTGACCCGGGAATAATATTGTAAATGCCTGCTTCATTAGTATACGCACTGAGGTTTATGGCAGTGGAATTACCCGATTTCCTTATTTCAGGAATAAATTCGTTGGTAGCACTTTTCACTTTTAAAGTTTGATCTCCATTCAGTTCAATGCCTTTTAGATCTATCCATTTGGATTCACCGATCGTAGAGAAGAGTTCCGCACCTTTTTGGGTATTAAGTGCGATCTTATACATCAATGGGACAAATAATCCGCCCTGAACGGGAAGATCAGTTACAGTTCTGTTAAAGGGAACAGCACTTAAAAATATTGCGCCTTTATTTACCTGGCAAACAGTGAACATGGGTTTCTTATCTGCAAATAATAATATAGGATCAGAACTGCTGCGGGAAAAAGATTCAATTCCAAAACTTTGATCAGCATAGGGCAATGCAAGATTTTTCGGGATCTTTTCAAAAACACCATCGAAAATAAAATTGCGTGTATCTATCTCTGTTACATTTCTTTTGCTTTTAATAAGTGAGCCATACGTTGCAGCATTCTTTTTCTGCAAAAAGCCATTTAATGCAGTGATATCCATATCCAATGACGGCAATATCAAAATATTACAGCCGCGTTCCAGTTGTGCGGATAATGCCTGTTCCAATCCGCCGGAAATAGTTTTTAATTCATTTAATATAATCAGATCATATTGGTCCAACTCACTAAACCCAATTTGATTTACTAAATTATTATTTAAAAGAAATAATGGATTATTTCCATACAATGATTGAATAAAAGAATTTTGTTCATTTCCATTTATAGCTAAAACCGGAATTTTACTCACTGGTTTAAAAGTAAAATATAAAATATCGTCAAAAGTTACGGGGTAGTCTTTAATACTTAATTCACCAGAATACCAGACATCATCATTTACTGTAAAGCTCAGGGTATCTGTAATTTCTCCATTTACCGGAATGGAAACGTCGGTGAGTGATTTAATTTCATCATTTAATTTTAATGTTACCGGGGCATTATTTATTTCTTCCTCACCATAATTTTTTATTCTGATACATAATTGCGATTGTTGATTTAAAAGCTGCACAGGAGTTAAAAACCAGGCAGAGTCTATAGTTACATTGCGTTTATCATTACTTTTTAATTGCACCAAATTTATCTGAACAGAAGTATCATTTTCCAATTTGCCCGAATTGGTTTGAAAGTCGCTCAATTCGTAAACGATCCTGGAAACATTATTATCCTCACGCTTTAGAATATCACTTTGCCTTTTAAATATTTCGTTGAGCTCCTTCACCTCCGGACTTGATTTTACCTGTGCGATCATATTCAGCATTTCATCCTTGCTTAACAATTGTTGATGTTTTGCCTCCATATCATTTGTGAGGAGTTGAAATTTATCATCAACCGTAAATCCATTAACTATTTCTTCCGCTTTTCTTTTTGCCACCTGGATCAACTGTTCATCGCCGTAAGATGATTCCATACTGAAAGAATTATCAATATAAATACTTACGGCTCGTTTATTTGTTTTATTATCTGCGTTGGTGGAAGGAATAAATGGTTGTGCAAATGCGAAAACTAAAAATGTAAGCGCCAATAATCTCGAAAAAAGTATGAGAAGATGTTTGAGTTTATTTTTTGTTGCAGTTTCCTCCTCAATATCCTTTAAAAATTTTACATTAGAAAAGTATATCGTTTTAAATCTGCGAAAATTAAACAGGTGAATGATAACCGGAATAACAAGTGCAATGAGTCCTAATAAAAATGCCGGATATACAAAATTCATATTGTGATCAAGTTGTGCAATTAACTGTGCTTCAGTTGTTTTTAGTATGTTTGGTTACCTGTTTGGCTGTAAATTAAATAAAATTAACATGCTCGTAAAAAATAAAGCTGCCCAACAGCAGCTGTATTCCAGTCGGGATGACAAGATTTGAACTTGCGACTCCACGCCCCCCAGACGTGTACTCTACCGGGCTGAGCTACATCCCGAAACAATTCAGCTGTAAAAGTAGGAATCAAAAACGACATTTAATATGGAAAAATAATTTTCCTATCCCTTTAATGATCAATGAATTGTGTAGTTTTAGGCATTCCACAGGGCTTTTTATTCTAAATTTTGGCAGGGTAAATCTATAGCTTGGCATGGTTTTCGTAAATTGTTCCGTATTCAAAATCTAACTAAAAAAAATTATTATTATGAAGAAACTAATGTTCACACTTTCCCTCGCCCTCTTTGTATTTGCGGGCAACATATACGCACAGGCACCTGCTGCAGGAACTTCAACGGATGAGTCAACAGTAAAAACAAAAACTCCGGGAACCCGCGCAACCACTTTAACTAAAGGAACTAAAAGCAAGGCTGCTGCTAATGGTAAAGTATCTTCTGCAAATAAGGCTAAAGTGTTGAAACACAAAGATGAGATCAAGGCTAATGCTGATACTAAAGAGGAAGCTAAAGATTATGTTAAAGAACAACATCAAAACGGTGGTGAAGCAACACAAAAAGATAAAGTGAAATCGCATAGAGCTGAGATAAAAGCAAAAGCAGACAGCAAAGAAGAAGCAAAATCTAAATTGCAAAGAAAACACGAAAAAAATAAGACTGAATAATTAAGTTGGTTAAGGAGTGAAAGAAATCCTCTCTGAGAGATCAGGGGGGATTTTTTATGCGTGGTGAAATAGAAACGCTAAAAAAAGATACACCCATAAAAAATCGATGGTATGCCAATAGTTATTTAATAATTTTAACCGCGAACGTTTTAAAGGATCTGAAAAATATAACAAAGCCTTAACATTATCTTGCGTATTAATATGTGACCGAACTATAGATACAATTAAAAAAATTATTCCGACAGCTACGTGTATCACATGCAATCCGGTTAAAATATATAAATACGAAACCGAAGGAGAACTTTGCAGGTCAAGCCCTTTGGACATTAATTCCGACCATCCCAGTATCTGAAAAGAAACAAAAAAAATAGAAAAAATTAATGCCGCATACATGGATCGTTTTAACTTTTTGGGTTTGTCGAGGTCGTACATTCTTAATGCTCTGCGCAGAAGCAGACTAACACCTAAAATGGAAACAGTGCTTAACCAGAATACCTTAGGCAATTTAAATTCGGTCCAATTGGAACCCATTGTAAAAATATATCCATAGGACAATGCAAGAAATAAAACAACTATGCCTGCCAAAAGAAAATTGACAATTATAACACTTGGGTTCTTAATGATTTGCCTTTGACCGGAGGACATATTCCTTGAGTTAGCCATAGTGCAAAATTAACACTGTATAACTATTAAAAGTTTAACTTTACAACTTTATACAAAACATGAAAAAAGTATTGATATTCTCCTTATTGTGCACTTTAGGTGTAACTCTTTTTGCTCAGAATGGCTCCAAAAAGAATAAACATCACTATTTTGTATATATTGATGATACTTCTTTTGTGACCTCCATGCCAGAGCAGGGGGCAACACTAACGGCTTATTTTAAGAACGATACACTTTATAAAATAAAAACCTGGTTTGGATTTAATTTTGGTGATGTTACACGAGAATACTTTTATTGGAACGATACTCTGAACCTGATTATAGAAACTCAAAAAATGTATGCTTCCACAGCAGTTCCCAAAATTAACCCTGACTCAGTAAAAGCGCATTATACGGGCAGGTATATCTTTAAAAAAGGAAAACTTACCGATATTTCTCAAAAAGGGAATTATAGTATTTCAGATACCCCTTCTACCAAGGCGGAGACGGAGGCCACCTTTCTTATGCTTTCTGATAAATACAGAAAGGTTGCCTATGCAAAAGCCAAGAAAAAGAAAAACCGAACAAAAGTGACCGAATAAAGCGTCAAATCTTTGTATTTTAGCGGCTCATAAATTCACATAAATTACTACTTATGGGTAATGATCTTTTGAAAGGAAAGAGAGGAATTATTTTTGGAGCCTTGGATGAAAGTTCAATTGCGTGGAAAGTTGCTGAAAAATGTCATGAAGAAGGAGCAATTTTCACCCTTACCAATGCCCCTATCGCAATGCGCATGGGCGCAATTCAGCAATTAGCAGAAAAATGTAATGCTGAGATCATTCCGGCCGATGCAACTTTAGTGGAAGATCTGGAAAAACTGATCGACCGCTCTACAGAGGTTCTGGGTGGAAAGATCGATTTCATATTACATTCTATAGGGATGAGTCCCAATGTGCGCAAAAGCAGAGCATATACTGATCTGAGTTATGAATTTCTGATGAAGACCCTGGATGTTTCTGCCGTGAGTTTTCATAAGGTTTTACAATCTGCTTATAAAAAGGATGCTATAAGCGAATGGGGAAGCGTTTTAGGATTAACTTATATTGCTGCACAACGAACCTTTCCGAGTTATAGTGATATGGCTGAAGCGAAAGCAACCTTAGAAAGCATTGCCAGAAGTTTTGGATATCACTACGGAAAATACCGCAAGGTTCGTGTAAATACGGTTTCTCAATCGCCAACCTGGACAACTGCAGGTAGCGGAGTAAAGGGATTTGATGCTTTTTATAATTATGCCGATAAATTATCGCCTCTTGGAAATGCAAGTGCTGAGGCTTGTGCCGATTATTGCATCTTCCTTTTCAGTGACTTAAGCAAAATGATCACCATGCAGAATTTATATCACGATGGTGGGTTTAGTTCGGTTGGTGTGAGTGAGGAAATTATGGGGATGATGGGAAGTAAGGAGGAGACTGGTAGTTTGTGATTTGATTGCTGCGGGAATAAAGAAAGCAAAGGTGTATAAGGTGCAAAATTTCCCGCAGAGGACGCAGAGGTGCAGAGATTGCAGAGGTTTGTAGGATTTGGTTTTCCCTCAGAGATTGCAGAGCTGCAGAGCTATATGCGCCAATTGGCTATGATCACATTTTGGCATTAGTTATTTTAATTACTGATTTTAATTCATTATGAAGTTTTTTTATTTTATGATTGTTCATGGATAAAAAACCACTTTCCAGTTTTTCTATCTCTTTTTCTGATTCAAGAATGATAAGTTTAAGTTTTGGTATCATGCTGTTCTTCTTCCCATTTGCTGTTTTGAGTTCCACGGTCATTTTAAAAGGATCAATATAGTTTATTCTTGTCTTGAATAAAGATTCTCTTATTATTTCGATATTCCTGCTTGATGACTCTAGGTTTATTTCTTTAATTTTTGAACCTGTCAGTCCTGTTACGAAAATTGCAAGTCCGAGTAACGGACCTGCAAAAGTCCAAATGTCAGGATAAATTTCACTTAAGAATAAATAAATGAAAAAGGTAATCAGAATAGCACCAATGAAAATTTCAAAGACAAATAAAGGTCTTAATGGAATCTGGTTTTTATAAAGGATTACTTTATTCATATAATTAATGCCAACTACGGTGTTAATATAGCTTGGGGGCTTTGAGTTTACTTTTTATTATTTATTGTATTATTTCTTCCATCATTATTTCTATTTCACTAATTCATTTTTTTTATCCTCTTAAATTCGCTCAATCCGCGTCATCAGCGCATGCCTGCCGACAGCGGTAGCGGCAGGCAGTGTTTCACTTTTTACGCATAATTGCAACAGTATATTAAAATAAAAACCGCTCTTTTCAGAACGGTTTTTAATTATTTATTTAAACTAATGAATATTAAACTTCCTTCTCTTCTTTCTTCTCTTTTTTCTTTTTCTCTTTTTCAGGATTTATCACTAATTCATTTTTTACTTTATCATATTCAACAACTAAAGTATCACCAGCTTTAACTTTTCCGGAAAGGATGGTTTCTGCAAGCGGATCTTCGAGATATTTTTGAATAGCGCGGTGTAAAGGTCTTGCTCCAAATTGTGGATCATATCCTTTTTCACTTAAAAAATCTTTTGCACTATCATCCAGTTGTAATTTATAATTCAATAATTCCAATCTGGATTTTACATCGCGTAAAGTGATATCAATGATTTTAAATATATCTTCTTTACTTAATGCATTAAATATCACAACATCATCAATACGATTTAAAAATTCGGGAGAGAAAGTTCTTTTTAAAGAAGTTTCAATTACTCCCTTCGTATTTTCTTCTGCATTTACCTGACGGGCTGAAGTATTAAATCCAACACCTGCACCGAAATCCTTTAATTGTCGCGCACCAATATTGGAGGTCATGATAATAAGTGTATTTTTAAAATCCACTTTTCTACCTAAACCATCAGTTAAAATACCATCATCCAATACTTGTAATAAAATATTAAAAATATCCGGATGGGCTTTTTCAATTTCATCCAACAGAATTACAGAGTAAGGTTTACGACGAACTTTTTCTGTTAATTGTCCGCCTTCCTCATATCCAACATATCCCGGCGGAGCACCAATTAAGCGACTCACACTGAATTTTTCCATGTATTCGCTCATATCAATTCTCACCAAAGAATCTTTAGCATCAAATAAATATTCGCTCAACACTTTTGCCAATTCCGTTTTACCAACTCCCGTTGGTCCTAAGAAAATAAATGAACCTATTGGTTTTTTCGGATCTTTTAATCCTACTCTGTTTCTCTGAATTGCTTTTGTAATTTTTGAAATTGCTTCATCCTGTCCGATAACACCTTTGCGCATTTCGTCTGCCATTCCAACTAACTTGGTGCCCTCGCTTTGTGCAATTCTTTTTGTTGGAATTCCGGTCATCATCGCAACCACTTCTGCAATATCATCTTCCGTAACAGGATAACGTTCCGATTTAACTAATTCTTCCCAACTATGTTTTGCTTTTTCAAGATCTTCCAGTAAACGTTTTTCGGTATCGCGCAATTTTGCGGCTTCCTCATAACGCTGACTTTTTACCACCTTATTTTTTTCTTCTTTAATGGCTTCAATTTGTGCTTCCAGACTAACGATATCTTCCGGAACGTGAATATTTTTTAAATGTACACGTGCACCAACTTCATCCAAAACATCAATTGCTTTATCCGGTAAAAAACGATCTGTAATATATCTAGTGCTTAAAGAAACACAAGCATTAATTGCTTCATCAGAATAAACAACATTGTGGAATTCTTCGTACTTCGATTTTATATTTCCTAAAATTTCCACTGTCTCTTCCGGACTTGGCGGATCTATCAATACTTTCTGGAACCTTCTGTCGAGTGCTCCGTCTTTTTCAATATACTGACGATACTCATCCAAAGTTGAGGCACCAATACATTGTAATTCGCCGCGGGCAAGAGCCGGTTTAAATATATTGGAAGCATCGAGCGATCCTGTTGCACCACCGGCACCAACTATTGTATGAATTTCATCGATAAATAAGATCACATCGCGATTTTTTTCCAATTCGTTCATGATCGCTTTCATGCGTTCTTCAAATTGTCCGCGATATTTTGTGCCTGCAACCAAAGCTGCAAGATCAAGCATTATGATACGTTTATCGAATAAAACTCTGGATACTTTTCGCTGAATAATTCTCAGTGCCAATCCTTCCACAATTGCAGTTTTACCAACGCCGGGTTCACCAATCAAAATAGGATTATTCTTTTTCCTGCGTGATAATATTTGAGAAACACGTTCAATTTCCTCCTGACGACCAACAATTGGGTCAAGACGACCTTCTTCTGCGGCACGTGTAACATCTCTTCCGAAATTATCCAGAACCGGAGTTTTGGATTTTGCGGCACCCGGTTTACGTGGAACATTAAATCCGCGTTCTCCTTTTTCCTCCTCCTCAAAACCATCATCTTCCTGTTGATTTGTTGGCGGAATATCTTTTTGCCCTTGCAGGTCCTGACGAACATAATCCAATTCTTGGCGGAAAACGTCGTAATCCACGTCAAATTGTCCTAAAATCTGCGTTGCGATATTGTCTTTGTTTTTCAGAATAGATAACATGAGGTGTTCTGTGCCAATAGTTTCACTTTTTAGCACTTTTGCCTCAAGAACCGTGATCTTCAGCACTTTTTCCGCTTGTTTCGTGAGTGGAAGCGACCCGGAATTAAATGGCATTCGGGCACTTTTATCCTTTATAGCATCCTCCACAGTCTTGCGCAGCACGGCTATATCCACTTCCAGGCTCAACAGAACCTTAATTGCCAACCCATCACCATCTCTAATCAAACCGAGTAACAGATGTTCTGTTCCGATATGATCGTGGCCCAGCCTGAGGGCTTCTTCGCGGCTGTAAGAAATTACTTCCTTTACTTTAGGAGAAAATTTTGCGTCCATAGTACTTTTCTTTTCAATAATTAAACCATCCCGGCAGTCCTGACATAATAACAAGGAAAGTTGATGTTAAATGTTCATTGAATTGTCGTATTATTGTCAACGTTTCAATTAAAATAAAATTCCAACCTTTGTTCCTTTCTCAAAAGACAAACAAATTTGGAAAAAATTTTAATTAGTTACCTTCGCGGAGACAATTATATTTTTACACTTAACAAAGAATTATGAAGTTTACAGTAGACAAAAAAGAAAGATATTGCATTTTTAAGCTGAATCAGCCCAAATTGGACTCAATTATATCGGCAGATCTGAAGAGTGAACTGGTAATTTTGAACCAGGAAGGCTACCGAAATCTGATCTGCGACCTCAGCGAAGTAACTTTTATCGATTCTTCCGGTTTGAGTGCCCTTTTGATCGGCCACCGCTTGTGTAAAGAGAGCAAAGGCACTTTTGTACTAATAGGATGTAGTGAATCGACCATGAAATTGATCAAGATATCTCAACTTGACACCATTTTGAATGTAGTTCCAACAGAAAGTGAAGCAACGGACTTTATTTTGATGGAGGAAATTGAACGGGAAATAGACAAGGAATAATCCATGTCGTTTAGTGTTACGGTTATCGGGAGTAATTCAGCTGTGCCTTCACATGGCCGGCATCCGAGTGCACAAATATTGACGATAAACGACAGGTTATATCTAATTGATTGCGGGGAAGGCACCCAAATGCGTTTTAATGAAGTTGGAATTCGTTGGATGAAGATCAACCAAATATTTATTTCGCATTTGCACGGCGACCACTATTTCGGACTTATTGGAGTTATTTCCACCTATCATTTATTAAAACGGACACGACCACTTGACATTTTTGCACCTTCCGAGTTGCTTAATATTTTAATGTTGCAGCTGGAAGTTGGTCATACCCTTTTGTGTTACGAATTAAATTTTCATGTACTTGATCCGAAGGAAGGAAAAAGAATTTATGAAAATGAAGATATTACTGTTGATACCATAGTGTTAAAACATAGAATAGATTGTCTTGGCTTTTTATTTAAAGAAAAACAACGCGACCGAAAAATAAACAGGGATAAATTAACGGAGTATGATATACCTGTTGAATTAATTCCCGATATAAAAAAGGGAATGGATATTTTTGATGAAAAAACGGGAGAAAGAATTTTAAATAAAGACATTACCATAGATCCTGTTCGCGTTCGCTCCTTTGCATATTGTTGCGATACCGCTTTTAATACAGATATGCTCGACCAAATAAGAGGTGTTGATCTTTTATATCACGATTGTACATTCGACGAACAAAGCACACAGCGCGCTGCCGATACTTTTCATTCTACCACCATGCAGGCAGCAGAAATTGCAAAACTTTCGGAAGCGAAAAAATTATTGATTGGTCATTTTTCTTCGAAGTATGATAATTTAAATCCATTATTAGTGGAAGCGAAGAAGGTATTTGAAAATACTGTGTTGGCAATTGAAGGGAAGACGTTTGTGATAGAGAGATGAATCAGCAGTGACTCACCATTTAATATAATTTGTTAATTTATCTTCATCAAGAAAACAATCTATTATTGAGTTATTTATTTAGTCCCTGTAAGGACACTGCTGCGACAGAAAGGTGGTGAATATTGAGAGATGAGAACCAATGCGTAAATGTACCAATGTGCAAATGTACCAATTAACAGCCAACTGCCGGACCGCCAATGCACCAATGTGCTAATGCCTGCCCGAAAGGGAAGCGGGCGGATGCTAATTAACAGCCCGAAAACATTTATATTAATCTAGTTAATTTTTGCCTGCTTCCAGTCCCCCGGAGGATTGAACATTAATTAGATCCTCCACATAATACCTATGTAAAAAGCCTTCGATTTATTTAGCTTTCCTGAATTGGTTTGTTAGTTTTCAAAGTTGCCAGATATTGGAAACTGGATATGGGATTAGTCATTTGGTAATTACTATAAAAAACTGTATATTTCAAAATCTAATCACCACCCTAAATTTCATGCTATGAAAAACAGTTACCTTTTTACCCACCCCACAATTAACAATATTTTAGGAACAATTATAAACGATATTGAAGTAAATAATTTTTCATCAACTCAACTTCCTGTTGACCTTTCTGATTATGTAAATGGCATATATCTTTATAAACTTAGTCTGAATGACGGGACAATTTTTATCGGTAAAGTATTAAAATATTAATATGAACCTGAGTTGTTATTTGATTTCGATATTCATATTGGCAGGTGGATATTTACGAGCTCAAAACCAAGCTGCTAATTGGGTTTTTGGTGATTCGGCTTTATTATCTTTTTCTGATCTTACCATTAGTGCCGATACTGTAAATTTTGTAATCGCCCAGGAGGCGAGTGCATCAATTTCTGATACTTCCGGAAATTTATTGTTTTATACTGATGGAAAATATGTCTGGAACCGAAATCAGGAATTAATGCCTAATGGATGTTGCTTAGATATTGATCAATATTGGGACGAAGCATCAAGTGTAACTCAAGGTGCAATAATACTTCCCAGAAGTGGTTATAATAATCAATATTATATTTTTTTATTATCAATTGAAGGAATTTCTTATAATATTATAGATATGAATTTAGACGGGGGGATGGGAGATATATCTGTCAAAAATCAAGTTGTCATTATCGATACGTTAACCGAAAAAATGACAGCAGTCCAACATGGTAATGGTCGCGACTGGTGGTTGATAGTTCATAAAGATGGGGTTACAGATTCAACGGATCTTTTTTATAAGGTATTAATCACACCCGATGGAGTTACGGTTTTTACTCAAAATACCGGTGTTAAAAGAGATGGACCAAATCAGGGTCAAATGGTGTTTTCTCCAGAAGGCGATAAAATTGCACTCGCAGACAAACAGGGTTTGGAAATTTTAGATTTTGACAGATGTCTTGGCGTATTGACTCCTCATTTTTTTATCCCTATAGATTCAATTTCTTCGGAAATGTTATATGGTTGTTCCTTCAGTCCGGATGGAACTAAACTATATGTTTCTTCACTGGGTACAGGGGATTTTTCAAAAATATATCAGTATTGTTTTAATTGTAATGAACCTTTTTTGGAATCAAAAAAAAATGTTTTTGAACTTGTAGTTGAGATGCCTTTTTTCCCTTTGTTTTGTATTGGCCAATTGACACCCGGTCCTGACGGAAAAATATATTTTGTAATTAGTTACACAGAAGGGCCAAATCCTGGATTCTGCAGCTATAATATGAATCTTAGCACAATTGAATATCCTAACGAAGAAGGAATTGCATGTACGATAGATACTAATTCAGTTTATCTAAATGGAAGACGGACCATTCTCGGCCTCCCCAACTTCCCTAATTACATTCTCGGCCCCTTAACCGGCAGTGAATGTGACACCATCGTGGTAGGAATTAATATTGAAGAAATTAATAATTTTAATGTTTACCCAAACCCCACAAACGGCTTTGTTTATTTTGATGTGGAAAATAATTACGATCAATTTCATTTAACCATAACCAATTTATTAGGAACGATTATTATTGATGAAGAAATAAATAATTTATCATCAACCCAATTTTCAGTTGACCTTTCTGATTATGGAACTGGCGTATATCTTTATAAACTTAGTCTGAATGACGGAAAAATTTTTATCGGTAAAGTATTAAAATATTAATATGAACCTGAGTTGTTATTTGATTTCGATATTCATATTGGCAGGTGGATATTTACGAGCTCAAAACCAAGCTGCTAATTGGGTTTTTGGTGATTCGGCTTTATTATCTTTTTCTGAACCCCTAAATAAATAGCGTCAGCCGCGGCTGATGCAATGTTCATTGAAGCGTCCGCTTCCCCACACTTACAAAAGAACATCCACGATCCAAATCAAACCTGCTGCTATAAGAACGATTACAATTATTCCGATAATTATATTTGATAATTCGGAGGTAATTGTTGGAGTTTCCTGTTTTGATTCTTTCAGGATATTGCGATCAGGAATCTGTTCCTTTTTAGATTTATACTGAGACATATTTTATCAATCGCGTTTCAAATTATACTTTTCGATCTTGTTATATAAATGACTGCGCTGAATATCCAATTCTTCCGCAGTTTTAGAAACATTCCATCCATTTTTATTCAGGCGGTGCAGAATAAATTCTTTTTCAATATGATCTTTAAAATCCTGGAATTTTTCGAAACGTTCGTAGAGGTCTTTCGGACTGCCACCACTTTTTGGAGATTGGGCGTAATTAATTACATCTTCTTCGGTTATTTTTTGTTCACTTAAAATAACAAGTCGTTCTATTACATTGCGCAGTTCGCGAATATTTCCCGTAAAATTCACATTCATGATCTCCATCATTGCTTTCGGAGTGATCACTTTTTTAGGAATACCATAATCCTCACAAATTTCTTTTACGAATCGTTCTGATAATAATGGAATATCATCAGTTCTGTCATTTAATGACGGAACATGAATTAATATTACACTTATACGATGATATAAATCGATACGAAATTGATTTGCATCCACTTCTTTTATCAGATCCTTATTTGTTGCAGCAACTACACGCACGTCAACAGGAATTTCCTTATCACCACCAACACGCGTAATTTTATTTTCCTGCAATGCACGTAACACTTTTGCCTGTGCACTCAGGCTCATATCGCCTATCTCATCTAAAAATAAAGTTCCGCCGTTCGCTTGTTCAAATTTTCCTATTCGCTGTTTTATAGCGGAAGTAAATGCACCTTTTTCATGACCGAATAATTCACTCTCTATTAATTCGCTTGGTATCGCTGCGCAGTTCACTTCAATAAGAGGACCGTTAGCGCGATTACTTTTTTCGTGTATCCAACGCGCTACCAATTCTTTTCCGGTTCCGTTATCACCCGTAATTAAAACACGGGCATCGGTTGGTGCAACGCGTTCGATAGTTTCTTTAATTTTTACGATCGCCGGTGAATCGCCGATTATTTCGCGCGTTTTTGTAACCCTGCGTTTGAGCACCTTGGTTTCGGTGATCAGATTGGATTTATCCAGAGCGTTTCTGATGGTGATCAGTAAACGATTGAGATCTGGTGGTTTTGCCACATAATCAAAAGCACCTTTTTTAACTGCCTCCACAGCGGTTTCCAAAGTTCCATGACCGCTTATCATTATGAATGGAACATCGGCATGGGCAACCTGCGATTTTTCGAGTACTTCCATTCCGTCCATTTTCGGCATTTTGATATCACAGAGTACGATATCATAATCTCCTTCCTGAATCATTCGAAAACCTTCGGATCCATCACTGGCTTCATCAACCACATATCCTTCATATTCCAAAATCTCACGCAGTGTCTTGCGGATGCTTTTTTCATCATCTATCAATAAAATATTCGCCATGTAATTATAATATTTTTTGGTTTTTGAGGAATTTCATTTAAAACAAAACCCCCGATCAGTCTAAAAAACTAAACGAGGGTAAATATAATTTATTGGACACAATTGAGGAAATTTTTGTATATTTTTTCAGAAATTTTCTGTTTTTGACAGATTTCCTGCTTCATCATACAATTTCCAGGCACCGGTTTTTTTATCTTCTGTATAATTCCCTTGGGCTTTCATTTTTCCGGAGTCGTAATATTCGGTCCAGAGACCTGTTTTTAAATTATTCGCAAATTTTCCTTCACTGAGCAGAATTCCCTGCTGATTATAGATCTTCTGGATGCCGTTTAACATTTCATTGGAATAAAATTGTTCCATGGCAATTTTTCCATTGGAAAAATACCAGCGCGTGGCACCATCTTTTTTTCCATTGGAATATTGCACCTGACTTTGTATTAATCCACTCTCACTGTATTCGGTGCATGTGCCATGAAATTTTCCTTCTTTATAACTATTGCTTGATTTTAGTATTCTGCCGGTTTTTGCACTGAAATATTTTTTTTGTTCGCCATCCAGTTTATCATTTTTAAAGTTTTCCTGTACGAGCACAGCACCATTTTTATCACACTCAAGATAAACGCCATTTTTAATTCCGTTGTCATATTCCGCCATAGAAAGCAAAACACCGTTAGGATAATAAATGTACCATTTACCTGTTTTTTTGTTATTCATTAAATAACCATCCTGGGTGGTGATATCGTTTTCCAGTATGGTAAAATGTTTTAAATTTTTTGCAGCGTCCACCACCTGAACAATGGTGTCGATCTTAATTTTTGGAGTGGCTTCAGGCGGAATAAAAGTCACCTGATTTTGTGCATAAATTGTATGGGAAATAAAAAATACCATTCCCAAAAAATAGAATCTAATTGGTTTCATCTTCTGTATCATTGTTGTTCTTGATTTCGTTATGTTCCGATGTTTTTTCAGCATTGGTTTTTTCATTGTTATCAATTATTTCTCCTCTGCAACATTCATCCACCGTTGTTTTGCAAACCGCACATTGCCCATGTCCATGCACCCATATAATTCTTGAAATTTGTCCGCAATATGGGCAAAGTATTATGTCTTTGTCAATCTCCAACACTTCTTATAATTTTTAATTTCTACTTTAAGTCAATTTTCAAGTAAGAAAAAATCCAGCCTTGAAAATCGATAATAATTTATTCAATTTAGGTTATAATCTTAGTCATGGTGATCCCGAATAAGAAAATCTATGATACTCAATTTACATCCCTAAAGATTATAGATGATTTTCTATTCGGGATATCCCGAATAAGAAAATCTATGATACTCAATTTACATCCCTAAAGATTATAGATGATTTTCTATTCGGGATATCCCGAATAAGAAAATCTATGATACTCAATTTACATCCCTAAAGATTATAGATGATTTTCTATTCGGGATAAATCCAACTAACCCCGAATAAGAAAATCATAAAATCAATCTACATCCCTAAAATTTTTTTGTGATTTTCTATTCGGGGTAAGTTGGATTAAAATTTCTGCAAACTCATAAGCCGGATTCTGTTTGACTCACCTAGCTTCAGCAAAAGTGAATAAATCACCTTACCTCTACATGGTAAATTTTTCTATCATTTATCTGGTCCCAAGGTCGCCCATGGGATCTTGCTGCCTACCCGCCGAAGAATTAAAGCGAGCAGCTTTTCTTTTACTCCGACATATTTGGCATTGTAACACGCAGGGTTTACCCGCATTCATTATTACTAACAAATGCTGTGCGCTCCTTATATCTTTCGATATAAAGGCAACACATTTTCACCATCGCGTCCGCCGTGGCGGAGAGGCTGTTATTTTCTGTGGCACTTTCCAGTCGCGATCATCACTGATCGTTTTTCCACCCGTTAGGTGGTGCGTTGCTCTGTGTTATCCGGACTTTCCTTCCGTCGGCTGACGGACGATAGACCGGTTTGCAGAAATTATTTTAAAGAACGTTTTAATATTATTAACTCAAAAATATCTCCGTTGCGCCAAAACCGAAACGGGGATTGTAATCGTTGTTATAACTGTCAATTTCAGGATATTGTTTCAATATTTTTTCTACTTCCTGTTTCAAAACACCCTTTCCAATCCCGTGAACAACATAAATTTTATGCAAGTTATAACGAATTGCTTTTTCGAGGAAATTTTTGCAATGATTTAACTGATAACGCAAAATTTCTCCGGATTCCAGATTACGATATCCGGGAACCAGGTTTTCCGCATGCAAGTCAATAAAATCGGGCAATTCTGATTTTGTGATCACCTCATTTTCTTTGGTAACAGCCTTTTTAGTTGTAAAAAGATCATCCTTTTCCTTTTTGGGAATAAATTTTACCGGTTTGGGTTTGGCAAAGGGAATATCTTTTAATAATTCGATAGTGAAATAGCCCTTGGTTTTAAATTCCTCCGATTCGATTTTTGCGAAAAATATTTTTGCCTTGAGTTTTATTTCTTTGGTAAAATGAAATTGAAATTCGGGTTGCACATTGCGCGGCCAGAATGCAAAATCGAACCAGGGAGTATCGTTGAGTTGATCTGTTTTAAATTCGTTTAACTTCAAATTCGCGTACTTATTTATTTCTTTTCGGATGGTGTTTTCTTTATCCTGGTTTAGGTAAAAATGATATTCCACCAAAAGATCTGTTTCTGTATTATTTAATAAAAAAAGATCATATCGTTGTGTCTCCCCATGGAAATTTTTAATTGCCAAAAATTGCAGGTGAATACCCTCTTCATAAGGTGAATTTGAGACGGAGTCTTCTCCTTTCTCCTTTTCTCCTCTCTCCTTTCCCGCACCCCCAAAGTCGCTTACCCTTTCAATATCATTTTTATGCACCTGAACAATTTCCCCTTCCACATCCACAAAAGCAGTGCTGCCATCATAGTATAGTATGATACCCGTTTCACCGCTTTCGAGAATAACCACCTTTTCGCCCTCAGGTATTTTCATTGTTTGTTTAATTTTACAACTTTAGCGCAAAGTTACGGATAAACGTAGAGGTTTTGCCACGAACCTGCCTGTCGGCAGGGACACTAAGGCACGAAGGTTTCACGAAGAAATAGTGAAATTGTAATTTATAATAAAATGGGTACCATAATATAGATAGGCATGAAGAAAACATTAAAATGGAATATTGCTCAAAAGGCCGAATTAAAATGGTGGGAGAATTATTTGAAAGGGAAGGATGTGGAACAATATCACACTTGGAAAAAAGCGTATTGGCAGAAATTATTGGATACCATTAAAGAAAGTTGCCCGGTAAACCCCGGTATGGATGTTTTGGATGCCGGTTGTGGACCTGCGGGCGTATTTATGAATTTAGCCGAATGCAAAGTGGATGCTGTTGATCCTTTGGTGGATGAATATGAAAAAAATCTTTCTCATTTTAAAAGAAGTAATTATCCCTTTACCACTTTTTATAGTCTTCCAATTGAGCAATACAAAACAGACAAAAAATACGATATCATTTTTTGTATGAACGCCATTAATCATGTGGCGGATATTAATTTCAGTTATGACCTGCTCGCATCCATGGTGAAACCCGGAGGAAAAATTGTTGTTACCATTGATGCACATAATCATGCATTTTTTAAACATTTATTTCGTCTTGTGCCGGGAGATATATTACATCCTCATCAGTATGATCTGAAAGAGTATGAAAACTTTTTGACAAACCGAAATTTTAAAATATTGCAGTCAGAGAAACTTAAAGATGAATTTTTCTTTGATCATTATATGCAGGTTGGGGAATTGAAAGATTAAAAAATGAATTATATAAATTAAAAATAAATCGGATAAAATTTTACTTTCCCATTACCATTTATTTCCAATGCCGGGGCTGGGAATTTGAATAAATTAAGTACATTAAATACATAGTGAAGCATGAGTGAATTTGTTTTTATCTGGGAGAAATCGATATCGAAGGATAAATAATATTGACGATATCTTTCAATATCATCAGAATAATCGATAAGCATATCAGGATCACAAAATTCGGGGGAGATAGAGGCGTCGGGGCACCAGATATTATCGTAGCCTCCTAACATTCCCTGAGCTCCGTAACCGGCGCTTATCATGAGCCATTTCGGAAATTTTGTTTCGGGTTTCATGAATTGTGAAGGGTTCACACTCATCCAATAAGTGGAACCATTATAATCTTTTAATATTTTTTCGGGACCTGTTGCGCCGAATAAGGCATCTGCTCTTTCCTGTACTAAAAGATCTTCTTTGGAATAATCGACAAAATGTGCGGAGTATTTAAAAACGATGCGTTGTTCGTCCCATAAATAATTTTGACCCATGCTTACTGCCGCACCTAATGAATTGGCAGCAAAATCGCCGATGGAAAATCCCCATTTTTCTGAAAAGGCATCAAATACTTCAATGGTCAATTGTAAAACGGAACCGGATACTGCTCCCACCCAATAGGTATTTTTATCTTGCATACCTGTCCAGTTGTAAAAACCGGTGGTGAGATTTGTTTCAAAGTATGCGGTATAAAAATGACCGAATTTATCGTGTTGTAACCATTCGCCTTCATCGTCGAACAAATGAAATTTGCTGTGCGGATAATCTTTATACCAATAATTATATAAGGCAACTGTTGCGCCGCTGTATAATGCAACTTCTGATGCGAGTACTGCGGTGAATCGTGTTTTATTAAATGTTTCTGCAGGAGTTAGGAATTCGCGCATGAATTTGGTGGAATCGGATTGCGCGTGTGTGTTGCTTGCGGAGGATAATAATATTATCAATGTCACGCAAAGTCGCAAAGGCGCAAAGGTTTTTTGGAGGGAAATTATTGCTCCGGATTTCCACAGAGTTCCTTTCAGGTAACTCTGTGGGGACACACGAGAGATGAACCCTCCCGGAAGTGTCCCCACAGAGTTACGCGCAGCGAACTCTGTGGAATGCGGAGTCGAAATATTATGCAAGCAAAATTCCTTTAACAGTTGCTAAAATATCATCTGTCTCTTTCTGATTCGGCGCTTCTGCATAGACACGCAATAGTGGTTCGGTTCCGCTGGCGCGGATCATCATCCAGCTGTTTGCGCTGAGATGAAATTTGTAGCCGTCTATATCTTCCACTTTTTCTACATTGTATTTTCCAAATGATTTATAGATTCCGTTTTTGCAATTGGTAATGATCTGATTTTTTAAAGTGTCGGTGATATGTAAATCGTTTCTGTCGAAATAAAAACTACCGGTAATTGCATATACTTCATCGATTAATTGTTTTAATGTTTTACCGGTTTTTGCCATGAATTCAAATATCAATAATCCGCACCAGATTCCGTCGCGTTCGGGAACGTGACCTTTAACTGCAATTCCTCCACTTTCTTCTCCGCCCAATAAAACATCTTCCACTATCATTTTTCCGCAGATGTATTTGAAACCAATTTTAGTTACTTCATAATCTAAATTATAATGTTCGCACAAACGTTTTACTTTTTCACTTACGCTGAATGCGATAACAACTTTACCGTTGTAATTTTTATATTTATGTAAATAGTGAATTAACAATAAAATAATATGATGCGAATCCACAAAATTTCCTTCATCGTCATACATTCCGATCCTGTCGGCATCACCATCGTTTGCCAAACCGCAGGCAAGGGAATTATCATTTTTTAATAAATTACTTAACTCTGTTAAATTGCGATGGATGGGTTCGGGAGCCTGACCTTTAAATCCGGGATTTTCGTCGCAGTGCAGAGCAACTATATTTTTTAATATGCGCAAAGCAATTCTTTGTCCGGCACCATACATTGCATCGTATCCAATTTTAATTCCCGAATTATTAATTGTTTGCAGATCGAAACTTTTTTGCACGTGTTCGAAATACATGTCTTCGAGATTTACCCAAACTAATTTTCCCGCTTTTTCAAATTCTTCCAATGAGGTGGAAGGAATTTCATAAACATCCGGAATCATTGTTTCTACCAAAGCAATATCTTCCGGAATTGTTGGTCCGCCATAACCACTTTTTAATTTGAATCCATTGTATGAAGGTGGATTATGACTTGCTGTTATTACAACTCCCGCAGTTGCATTTAATTTATTAGCACCAAGACTTATCATTGGGGTAGAAATAAAATCTTTTGCGAGGAAAACTTTTACTCCTTCGGCACATAAAACTTTTGTTGTTACTTCCGCAAATAATTCACCTGCGAAACGACAATCGTGACCAACCACAACGGAGGGTTCGTTGCTGATTTGTTTTACCCAATCGGCAGTTGCTTTTGCAACACGTGCAACATTATCGGTGGTAAATTCTTTTGCTATGATGGCTCTCCATCCGTCGGTTCCGAATTTTATCTGGATCATAATTAATGTCTGGTTTAATTGAGTGCTAAAGATATAAATAAAAAAACGGGTCGCATTTATTTTCCTAGGAGAACTATTCTATTCCAATATAATTACAAGCGCTTTAATAGTTTAAATATTTATTTAGAAACAAAAATCTAGCTCCGGTTGATCAATTGCGGTTCCATCAATTTTGCCACCTTTTGTTTGACCAAAAGGTGGAGCCAAAAGTCAAGGGCTGCATCAGGCGGATTAAATGTCCCTAATGCTTGCCACCGGAGCGAAAAAGGCGCCATCCTCCGCAGCGGAAAATTATGTGTTCCAAATGGAAATTAATGCTTTAATCATATCCCATCTTCTCAAAATAATGGCGCTTATTTTCGGTCAAATCCCGCTACCATTTGAGCTTTTATTTTGTTGTGGCGGCGCATAAGGGACATTAAAACCACCTGCTAATGCCCGCTGTTAGCTCCGTAAACTTTTTTGGAGGATCAAAATCCTGTATTGTATATGGAATCTTAAAATTAACAAAGACCGATTTTTTGAAAATTTTATCACTCCTCAACTTTTAATCAAATACCAAAAAAAACCACCTGCTGTTGGCAGATGGTTTTGAAAAATATTTTTGTGGTAATTTAATTTTAATTTGACGATACCGCCGCGTTAGGGATTGTAGCGGAAACCCCACAGCGAGGAACGAGCGAGGAGTTGCAGCGGAAAGCCCGGCCCGCAGGGAACGCCCCGCCTCCTAGCTAAAAATTATTTAAGGTGTACGATTATAGATATCAAATAATCTATACTGTAAAAATACAATCTTCAGGGAGTCGGGCAGGCCCAATTAATTACACATCAATCCGCCGACTTCTCGTAAAACGCTTTAATTTGTTTAAAATATTCGTCGCGGTTGCTGCTGAAATTTTTATCGTTGTCTACTCCTTTTACGGTGTAAATAGTTGTTACTTTTTTCTTCATGGCTTGCAATTCGAGCATATCGGCAGGAGTCATGATATTTCCCTGTTCACCAATGATCAATAAAATTGCGCGCAGGTGATCACCTTTATCTATCAATGCCATTTTTGGTTCTAATAAAGACACATTGTAACCTATTGGCATCATGATACGAGTTCCTGATTTTTGTTCGTAACGATTTTGTACTGTTTCGAAAGTGGAATAAGGATTATCTGCAATTACGCGATGCACTTTTAAATTGTTTGCACCAACACCAAGTGATAAACCACCACCAATTCCCCAGCCATAAAGATCTACTGATAAAAGTGCGTGATATTTTTTAACATATTCCACTGCCGCAGTTAAGTCGGTTGCAAATTGTTGATAGATAAAAAATTTAGGGCTCACATTAAAATCGCTGCTTTTTCCAAAACCGCGGTAATCGTACATAAATACATGAAAACCTAATCCGAGAAATTTACCGGCCTGTTCGAGACCATTTGCCATGTTCTGATTTCCATCGTGACTGATGATAACCGCTTTTTTAGAGGATTTATCATTTTTTTCACCCGGATATAAATGCCATGCATATAAACTTGCTCCATCGTCGGTGGCTATGCGAATTGTGTCGAAAATAAGACCGTAATCAGCCGGAGTAATATCATACGTTCTTTGCGCATTAAGTCCGAGTGTTTGTTGTCCGTTTAAAACGGAGGTAATGAGAATAGCTACCGGTAAAAAGAGTTTTTTAAGCAACTTCATAATTTTTTGAACTGGTTTTTGATTTAAATAATTTTGTGTAACCGCTGATTTTCAAAATTCGTGCCTGTAAAATTAATTACCCGTTTTTTATTTCACGCAGTAAAATCCCGATTGTGGATAATTATTGGTCAAAAGTGGAAAGCAACAAGAAAAAAGGGTTTTCATTTGCATGCGGAATAAACGAAAAGTGCGTTAGAACTTCTGAATTTCCGTTATTTTTTGTAATTTTTTATCTCAATTCAGCCACGTGAGTCAGAAATTTGATACATATAGACATAAGGGAATGCGCCAGGAGTTAACAGACACTCTTCGACATAAAGGTATAAGCGATGAAAGGGTTTTAGCGGCAATAAATGCGATTCCACGACATAGTTTTATGGATGAGGCATTTTTGGAGCACGCTTATGAAGATAAGGCCTTTCGGATCGGCGAGGGACAAACTATCAGTCAGCCTTACACCGTTGCCTATATGACCGAGTGGCTTGAGCTGGAACCAGGTATGAAGGTGTTGGAGGTTGGCACAGGAAGCGGTTATCAGGCCTGTGTGCTCGCCGAGATGGGTGTAAAGGTATTTTCGATAGAACGGTTTAAGAAGCTCCACGACACGGCAAAACAGCAGATCAGTTTATTGGGGTACAGCAAATCGATAAAATTGTTTTTTGGGGATGGATATGAAGGAATACCAGAAAATGCCCCTTACGACAGGATAATAATTACTGCTGCAGCGAAGGAGATACCTCAAAAATTATTGAAACAGTTAAAGGTTGGGGGTATAATAGTGTTACCATTGGGAAAGGATGATGATCAGCTCATGATAAAAATGACCAAAACTTCCGAAAACGATTATCGCAAAGAAATGGGTGATAATTTCCGTTTTGTTCCCATGCTTCCGGGTAAGATCTTTTAGAAACGGGTTTGTTCTCTAAAAAAACATTTACTTTTTTTTCCACCTGCATGCAACCAGGCACTGTATATCAAAACCTACTACTCAAAGGAAAGCGGTTAAAAACTTTGTCCGTTTAAAAAGTAACCAACTGCATACTGACCTATTTTTGCATCGAACAAAACCAATGTAGTATGAAAAAAACAATTCTGATAATTGCTGTTATAGCAACAACATTAAGTGCTTCGGCACAAAATTTACCTAAGGCGGGTTATTCCGGTTTAGGATTTAACGTTACCGGACTGTCGAATGTAATGTTCGGAAACTTCGGATCCTCCGCACTTTCCGGTGCACAAATTTCGGATCCTGCTTTTGTATTGGAAGGATATCCGGTAACCCTGGATGATCTTATACCTCAAAATATGTTGATGTATAAAAGATATTACGATAACGGACTTGCAAGTCGTTTTTCTTTGGGAATAAACAGTATTTCTGCCAAAAGTTTTATGGGTGATTCAACAGGTTTTCCACTGGAATATTCCGAAACTGAAGAAAAAGTTTCCGGTTTAACCTTTGGAATAGGTGCTGGTTTGGAAAAACATATGGAAACCAATGCAACAAAAGTTGACCCCTTTTTAGGTGCCGAGATCAAATTCGCTATGCTTACAGGAGTTGATTATTCAGCTACTACGGATATTACGGGCGACGGTTATTCCTCTACTTTTACTCAGGATGTGGCATATCCGGGAGGAATAGGATTTGGTTTGAATCTATTAGGAGGTTTTAACTATTTCTTCAGTGATAATATTTCCATCGGCGGTGAAGTTGGTTTAGGTTTCGCTATGATGAACTCCGGTGGAGAGTGGACTAACGATACAGAATCTAAATTTACCGTAGGTGGGGTAACAACTACAACAACAGTTAACGACCGTGGTGAATACAAAAACAGTATGAGTGGCATTAATGTGAACAGTTACGGTGGAGTCAACCTTATTGTATATTGGTAATTATTATTTAATCTCTTTATTATGATCCCGGCCTTTGTGCCGGGATTTTTTTTGTTGATTGCAACTATTTTGAACGCTTTTCAATCTTTGTAGCTGTTATTAACTACCTTTGCGCCTGTTTAATAAAAAAACCCTCAAAAAGGGATATCAGTAAAAACGAAATATGAAAAAATTATTATCAATAACAACTCTGGCTATAATTGCAGTATCTGCACTCACCTTTTCAGGCTGTAAAAAAGGCGAAAACGACCCATTTTTAACCTTTCATTCACGCGATGCCCGTCTTACTCAAAATTGGAAACTTGTGAGTTTCAATGGAACTTCGGTGGAAACAATTGATGGCGTGGAAACAAATATTGAATATACTTTCGACGGAACAAATTTATATACTACTATAAATGGAACCACCAGTTCAGCAACATACGCTTTCACTATGGAGGTTAAATCGGATGGAGAGGTATTCTCGGTAGAAAGCATGAATGATATTAATACCGGTGATCCATTGTCGCAGAGTTCTAAAACCAGCTTTTGGTATTGGGGTGATGATAATAAAAACAAAACCGCAGTTTATCTCGACCTAACAGGAATTTATTCAGGAATTTTAGTTTACGACATTCCGCGCCTAGCATACAACGACATGAATCTTAATGTGTCGTACTCCGATAATTATACCTTGGGCGAATCGGCGGGTTCACTGAATTTGAACTACGATCTGGAGTTTGAGGTAATTTTACCTTAAGTTAGTGGGCAGTAAACAGTGGGCAGTGGGCAGTTTGTAACATTGGAGATTTTTGCTCCGAAATTAATCTTTACTATAATTGATACTAGTTCTATAGCTCCCTTTGGGGCTGGCGGCTCGTGGGAAGTGGTGAGTGGTGAGAATTACTCCGAATTAAACTTAATCTACCGGATTCACGAATCACGATTGACGAGTCACGAAAATGAGTAATGAGTTATGAGTTATGAGATTGCTCCTACCTGGATGAAACTAAATTATCTCCCCTAAAAAATTACGAAAACTTAGAAATAGGTAATGGATTTCCAATTTAACCGAATACCCCAATTATCAATTATCAATTGTCAATTGTCAATTCATTTGTATTTCAACATCGTTCTATCCAGATCTCTTTGTTCGTCTTTCTTTTTGATGGATTCGCGTTTGTCGTAGACTTTTTTTCCTTTGGATAAGGCGATTTCCACTTTGGCAAATCCGCGGTCGGTGAGAAATAAACGCAATGGAACAATGGTATATCCACGCTCTTTTACTTTTGCCAATAATTTATTGAGTTCTTTTCTGTTGAGTAATAATTTGCGAATGCGCAGTGGTTCATGTTGCCAGATGGTTGCCTGTTTAAATTCCGAAATACTTAAATTTTTGATCCACAATTCATCTCCCTTAAAAAAACAAAATGCATCACTCAAATTCACCTTTCCATCTCGAATACTTTTTATTTCGCTTCCATGCAAAATGATCCCAGCCGAATATCTATCCAGTATCTCATACTCAAAGGTTGCCCTTTTATTGCTGATGTTAACGTTGTTGTAGTCTTTTTTTTCCTTTGCCAATTTGTTTCGGGTTCTGAGTTCTGAGTTCTGAGTTCTGGGTTCTGAGTTCTGGGTTCTGAGTTCTGGGTTCTAGGTTCTGAGTTCTGGGTTCTGAGTTCTGGGTCCTGGGTCCTGAGTTCCGGGTTCAGAGAAGTTTACATGGTTTCTAAAAGTACCAGGGTTTTGATCTGTTTAATGCCTGCCCGACCACTGGCGGGTTCTTTATTCTTTGTTCTTTATTCGATATTTTAAAAAGTTTAGAGGGTTTGCAAATGTTTCATGCCGTCGATCCGATCATCTTCACCACGGACTAAAGTCCGTTGTTACAAGATCTATCGTCCCTTCGGGACTTTGGATTAACTATACCCTAAAATTAAAAGTTCCGGTCTTGCTCTTCTTTACCTGTGAACTAGTTATATCCTATATCACTTTCCCATGTCCTATGTCAAGTCCTGTGTCCCGTGTCCCGCATCCCATGTCCCGATACGCTCCACGGACTAAAGTCCGTTGTTACAAGATCTGCCGTCCCTTCGGGACTTTGGATTAACTATACCCAAAAATTAAAAGTTCCAGTTTTGTACTCCCTAACATTTGAAATAAGTCAAATCCTATGTCACTTTCCATTGTCCTATGTCAAGTCCCGTGTCCCGTGTCCCGTGTCCTTTATCCTATGTCCTTTGTCCCAAAACCTCGATCACCTCATTCAGTTTCGCTTTCTTTAGAATCTTCTGCCCCGTCCTGCCATCCGCTATAACTCTATCGCCGACCTTGGCTATAAAAGAACAAATGATCGCATTTCCTTGCACTTCCTCCAAAGTTGCATAAAAATCAACAGAACTCCCAACCAAAACGGGTGAGCGATGATAAACTTCAATAAAGGTGCCTATACCCTCCTCATCTTCTTCTTTCATCTCCAAAACAAAAAGCCTTGTACTCCATTCTGCATCTTTGGTAAGATAAAAAGTTGCATATAAGGGATGAACCATACCGCTCTCAAAGGCCGCTATTTCGGTGCTTTGAACCACCTTGGTAAACACTTTTATGTCGCCGGGAATAAATGGATTTTTCACTTGAGGGGCTAAATTAAGCACTTTCGATTTGGAAATTTTTTACATTATGCAAAATTATTTTTTAGATTAGTCTAAATTTTATATCTTTGCGTTAAAATATCAAAATGAGAAGAATACTTTTTGCAATAATTATAAGCGCAACAATAGCCGGATGTGGCAATAAAACGCAGGAAACGGATGATAAAAAGACCAATATCGTTACAACCACCGGCATGATAGGCGACGCAATTGAAAACATAGCTGGCGACAAGGCAACGGTAACAGCTTTGATGGGTCCGGGGGTTGATCCGCATTTATACAAAGCATCGCAAGGCGACCTCACCAAATTACGAGGATCAGATATTATTTTTTATAACGGATTACACCTGGAAGGTAAAATGCAGGAAATTTTTGATCAGTTGGCAAAAGAAAAACCGGTATTTGCAATAAGTGCATCCATAGATGAAAAAAAATTGCGCAGTGTGGCTCAGGTTTCGGGAATCAGCACCCATGACCCACATATATGGTTTGATGTTATGATGTGGAGCGAATGTGTGGAAGAGATAGGTAAAAAACTTTCTGAAACAGATCCAACCAACGCGGCATTTTATAAAGAAAATACCCGAATATATATTGAAAAATTAAAACAATTGGATGAGGATGTGAGAAATAAAATATCTTCCATTCCGCCTGAAAACAGAATTTTAATTACCTCTCATGATGCATTTGGATATTATGGAAGAGCATATGGAATTGAAGTAAAAGGTTTACAAGGAATTTCCACTGCAGCAGAATTCGGATTAAAAGATATTACCGATATGGTGAATATGATAATTGAATTAAAGGTAAAAGCAGTATTTGTAGAAAGTTCGGTGAGCGAAAAATCGATCAATGCAGTGCGGGAAGGATGTAAACAAAAAGGCCATGATTTAAAATCGGGTGGTACATTATTCAGCGACGCCATGGGTGCAAAAAATACGCCGGAAGGAAATTATATCGGTATGGTGCAACACAATACCAATATTATTTACGAAGCCTTAAAATAAACACGAACTAAAAATATACCGATGCAAAATATTATTAAAGATCCTGTTTTAGAAGTTCACGATCTCACTATTTCTTACAATAAAAAACCTGCTATCTGGGATATCGATTTTATGATACCCGAAGGAAAATTAGTGGGTATAATTGGTCCGAATGGCGCGGGGAAATCAACCCTTATTAAATCGATGATGCAATTAATTCCACACGACAGCGGATATGTAAAATTATTTGGTAAAGATCTGAATGAAGTTCGCGATCGCGTTGCTTATGTTCCGCAACGAGGTAGTGTTGACTGGGATTTTCCAGCAAGTGTTTTAGATGTAGTGATGATGGGCCGTTATGGCAAACGAGGAATATTCGGCAAACTTGGAAAAAAAGATAAGGAACTCGCAATGTTGTGTCTGGAAAAAGTGGGAATGCATCAATATATCAACCGACAAATTTCCCAATTATCGGGGGGGCAACAACAACGTGTATTTATTGCACGCAGTCTTGCTCAGGAAGCCGATCTGTATTTCATGGACGAACCCTTTGCAGGAATTGATGCAACCACCGAACAAACAATTTTTGAACTTCTATTAAATATGCGGAGCGAAGGAAAAACAATTCTGGTTGTTCATCATGATCTTCAAAGTGCTTATGAATATTTCGATTGGATCATTTTAATTAATACGCAATTAATTGCATCAGGACCAAAAGAAGAAATTTTTGTTCCGGAATATTTACAAAAAACCTATGGTGGAAAATTATCTTTATTAATGAATGTAGGCCATCTGTTAAGTGAAATGGAAGCTCCTATTCGCGAGAAAAAAAAATAAAAATATGACACGACAATTTAAAAAAATAATTATTCTTCTGCTTGTGTGTTTTTATGTTTCGCATATGCATGCACAAAATGAATCCATTATTACCGATCGCCCTGATCAAACGGAAAGTGCTGCACTTACTCCTATAGGATATTTACAGGGTGAACATGGTTTTGCAGTTAATTTTTTAGATTTTAATAATGAGTATTCCATTGCATCAACGTTAATGCGTTATGGGATAAATGAATATTTTGAATTGCGTATGGAAATAGCTCCTGTTATTAACGATGCGAATGAATCTGAATTTGGAATTAATCCTGTAAGTATAGGATTAAAATCAAAATTAATAACAAAAGAAAATTTTGCTTTATCCCTAATTACGCATATTCAATTATCAAAGATCGCAACAAAAGGATTACAAACAAATTATGCAGCTATCGCAACAAGATTAACCGCTGCACACAGTATTAATGATTGGTGGAATATTGGATATAATGCAGGTATAGAATGGGATGGTTTCACACCAAATCCATATTATATTTATACTATCACTTCAGGATTTTCCCTTGGTGAACATTGTGGTGTATTTGCGGAAGCTTATGGCAATATATTTTATTCCAATCCGGCAAGCGATATTATTTACGATCCACTTGATCAACATTTTGTAGACGCAGGTTTTACTTATAGTCCAAATCCTGATCTGCAATTTGATATTTCAGGAGGAACTATTTTACAAACCGGTATAACAGATCTATTTATTTCCACCGGTGTAGCGTACCGATTTAATACAAGAAAAAACAAATGAAAACCTTTTTCGATTTCTTTTCTTTTTCCGACCCCAACGTGCAGTTTGTAGTTATAGGTATGATATTACTAGGAATAGGAACGGCAACAATTGGAACCTTTGCATTTCTGCGGAAAAGAGCATTAACGGGTGATGCAATTGCACATTCGGTTTTGCCGGGTGTTTGTCTTGCATTCATGATATTTGATACCAGAAATTTATGGGTTTTACTTGGTGGCGCATTTGTAACAGGTTGGTTGTCGATAATATTCGTGGACCTCATCACGAAAAAAACAAAATTAAAACCGGACACAGCGATTGGATTAACACTCTCTGTATTTTTTGGAATAGGAATTTTATTGCTCACTTTTATTCAACAAAGCGGCAATGCATCACAAAGCGGATTAAATAATTTTTTATTTGGCAAAGCTGCGGCAATGAGTACGGATGATATCAGAACTATGGCAGTGGTGAGTTTATTTATTATTGTTGTAGTGGTAATTTTCTTTAAGGAATTCCGCTTGTTGAGTTTCGATCCCGACTATGCAAAATCCACCGGATTACCGGTCAACTTTTTACAACTCACCTTAACCACCTTAACTGTTCTGGCCGTGGCTGCAGGTATTCAGGCAGTTGGTGTGGTTTTAATGGCTGCATTATTAATTACACCTCCTGCTGCAGCGAAATACTGGACCGATAAATTGGGCAAAATGATCTTGCTGAGTATTTTATTCGCAGTGATAGGAAGTGTTACAGGTGCTTATGTATCCTATGCAAATAATAAAATGCCAACCGGCCCCTGGATAGTTACCATGACATCTATAATTGCGGTGCTGAGTATTTTATTTGCCCCAAAAAAAGGTGTTATACCAAAAATGATCATCCGCAAAAAATATCAGAATAAAATGTTGCGCGAAAATATTCTGAAAGAATTATATCACCTCGAAGAAAAAAATCCCGGTAAAAAATCATTTACACTTTCCGATATTGCAACCGAACGCGAAATGAAAACTTCCAATTATGTATTTGGTTTGCGGATGTTATTGCGCAAAGATTTTGTAGTGAAAATAAATGAAGCCTATTATTTAACAGAAAAAGGTTTGGAGGAAGGAAAAAGAATAACCCGTATTCATCGTCTCTGGGAAATGTATCTAACCGAAAAACTCAACATCGCCAGCGACCACGTCCACGACGACGCCGAAGCCATCGAACACATCATCACCCCCGAAATCGAAAAACGCCTAATAGAATTACTCGACAAACCGGAGAAAGATCCCCATGAGAAAATAATCCCTTATTAAAGTAAGTATTAAAGGTATGAAACAATTAAGTCGTAAAAAGGAGAAAGGAGAGAGGAGAAAGGAGTTTAAATTTCTTGCGAAATTTTTTAAAATCCCAGCTGATGTTTTCCTATGTCAATTTTCCCTTGTCCTAAATCAAATCCTATGTCCTATGTCCTATGTCCTATGTCCGACAATAATCTTTTTGCAATCGAAAATTATCAATACACAAATATTTAACAACCGAAGCTTAAACTAAACCATGGATGCATTTTGGATAATAATAACAGGTAGTCTCGTAGCAATAACCTCCGGTTTATTAGGTTGTTTTTTAATATTGCGGCGAATGGCAATGGTAGGCGATGCAATTTCGCATGCGGTGTTGCCGGGAATTGCAATAGCCTTTTTAATTTCCGGTTCGCGCAATTCGGTTCCTATGTTGATTGGTGCAGCGGCATTCGGAATGTTGTGCACTGTATTAATTGAATTATTTCACAAAAAAGCAAAATTGCAGGAGGATGCAAGTATAGGAATAAGTTTTACCTGGTTGTTTGCAATTGGGGTAATATTAATTACTTACTTCGCTGACAAAGTAGATCTCGATCAGGAATGTGTTCTATATGGCGATATCACTTTTATTAATTTTGAAACATGGTTGAATATTCCCACAGCGGTTTGGATGTTGGGAGGATTATTTACTATAATAATTGCATTTATTGTAATTGGATATAAGGGTTTATATCTCACCACTTTTGATCCCGATTATGCAGCAACAATTGGCATTTCGGTGGTGCTTTGGCATTATTTATTAATGGGAGCTGTTTCACTTACTACGGTATTATCTTTTGAAAGTGTGGGTGCCATTTTAGTGGTTGCATTTTTAATTGTGCCAGGAGCCACAGCGTATTTACTTACCCATAAATTAAAAACAATGTTATGGCTCGCAGCAGGTTTTGGAATTGCAGCCAGTGTGAGCGGATATTATTTTGCTGTAATATTAAATGCATCAGTTTCAGGCGCTATGGTAACAATGTTGGGAATCTTTTTTGTGGTTGCATTTATTTATTCAGTTTATTTAAAACGAAGAAGCCGAAAATTAATAATGGAGGGTTGAGAATGGAGAGTTGAGAATGGAGAGTTGAGAATGGGCCTTCGCTTTTTATTGGAATGTTTTAGTCCTAATAAATGAACAATGCATACCCAGGTCGCTCTCCCAGATCCTATTTCCAATCTTATTTCCTACTTCCTATTTCCATTTTTAGCCGGTAAGGCGGTAAGCACGGTAAGGGTGCGGGAAGAAATTTTCGATGGAATGATATTTTAATTTCCTATTGAATATTTTTTTTGCCGCAAAGGAAGGACGCGAAGGTTGCGCGAAGAAATTCTTGAAAACTAAAAGTTCAATATTTTCCATTATTTTTTAAAGTAACAATCAGAAATTAAAACATAATTATAGATCAAAGTAGTCCTGTGTCCCTTTCCCATGTCCTTTGTCAAATCCTGTGTCCTGTATCCTATGTCCTATGTGTGTCATTTGTCAATTTCTACTTATATTAGCACCAAAACCACACATATGGAAAACCAAAATCCTCTCGACAGTCTTAATATCGAAAACGAATCAAACTACGAACTTGCAGCAACATGGAAGCGACTTGTAAATTTTATTTTAGATTATCTCGCAATAATGGGAATCGTGATCGGCATTATTGTAATAGCTCCTACTATAGGTCCTGATGGATCACCGGGAAAATTTTATTTCTTATTTTATTGTATATTCTTTCTTTATTACGCAATTATGGAAGCTGTTTTCGGAAGAACTATCGGCAAATTTATTACAGGAACAGTAGTGATAAGAGAAACTGATCTCGAAAAAATAACAGCAAATCAGGCACTCGGAAGAAGCATCTCCCGCTTCGTTCCATTTGAACCATTTTCCATGTTAGGCTCCCAAATCGGCTGGCACGACAAATGGTCAAACACCATGGTAGTGGATGTGAAATCTTTGGTGAAAGGAAACAACTATTAGCAGTTGAGAATTGAGAGTTGAGAATGGAGAATGGGTGCTTTGATTTATACCGGAATATTTTAGTCCGTTTTAATAAATTAATTTAATTGAAACAAATTTTAATTTTCTCAAGTGAGAACGCAACTCATTTGGTGAATGGTGCCCGCCCGGATGACCAGGTCGGACGGGAATAGTCAGTGATGAGTAAACTTTATTTTTCCCATGTTACTCAAATTAATCAACCAGAAACTAAAGGTTCTATTTTAAAATAAATCCTGTCCTTCCTCATATTGCCCTTGTCCTATATCAAGTCATATGTCCTATGTCATATGTCCTAGGTCCTATGTCCTATGTCCCTATTTTGCGTACCAACAAATTCGCCGCAACCTTCTGCGATACCACTAATTCTTTTTTATTGTTGATGATTATGATCTTGCTTTGATCGTAGTCCTCGTCGTCTTTAATTTTTATTTTGGTATTTAACACGAGGTCGATCTTATTTAGATATTGAAGAAATTGTGTAGAGTGATCAATTACTGCAGCGATGATTCCTATGTCACCTTTTTGCATTTTATCGAGCGTAACATCTTCGTGATATGCAATATTTCCCTCCTTGTCAGGAATAGGATCTCCGTGCGGATCGAATTTCGGATTTCCAAGAAAATTATCAATGCGATCGGTCAAAATTTCCGAATTAATATGTTCCAATTGTTCTGCAAGTTCATCCACTTCGTCCCAACTAAATTTTAAAGTATCCACCAAAAATGTTTCCCACAATCGATGTTTGCGAATAAGGTCTTTTGCCAATTTTTTTCCCTTATCCGTAAGCGAAACACCATAATATTTTTCGTAGTGAATTAATTTTTTTCCCGATAATTTTTTCAGCATATCCGTAACCGATGCCGCAGTGGTTGCCAATTTTTCAGAAATCGCATTCGTAGAAACATTCTCCTCCTGCATCTCCGACAATTTAAAGATGGCCTTTAAATAATTTTCTTCTGTGTGGGAGATGGAGGGTTTCAATTGAGTTGTTTATTTTGATTAAAGTTGAATGTGTAAAGGTAATTAAAGAATTTTGAGAGGTAGAAATCCCGTTGCAGTTGGCAGTGGCAGTTGGCAGTAGTAACATTGGAGATGGTTCCTCCGAATTAAACTTATGAGGATTAGAGAAGTAAACTCCTACTCATTCAGTGATAATCCTCCTTCGCTACTGCGACCTGCCTACTACCACTGCCAACTGCCACTGCCTACTGCCACTGCCTACTACCACTGCCAACTGCCACTGCCTACTGCCACTGCCAACTCCTCTAAAACGTCCCCGTAGACAACATCACCAAAGTGCAACCCTCCACCGTCTCAATATTATGCTCCTTCGCCAGATCTTCCAGTTCCTCGTTTTCTGTTCCGGGATTGAATATTATACGTTTAGGATTTAATGCTATGATCTTTTCGTAGTATTCTTTTTGATTATCCGGATTGAGGTAGAGTGTAACCGTATCAATATTTTCCAGCAAAGGAAATTCCTTTAGGATAGGCATATCATCAATCTTCGATTCTCTTTTTCCCACAGCAACCACTTCATGTCCGTGCGCTTTGAGTTTACGTGCCGCCATATTTCCATAACGTTCGGGGTTGGGAGATGCGCCTAATACCAATGTTTTTTTCACAATATCTTTTTTATTTAAAAAATAGTTATATCTTGCTTGTTGAAACAACCAGCTGTAGTAAATCGTTCAAAAAAACCACAGCTATGCAATTAGAAACTATTACAACTATTGAAAAAGAGCAAATTCCATTTCTGGAATTAAATTATCACGATGTACTTCAACATCCCGATTATATAAATCGCAGAAAACATATTTTATATGATGCAATGATCCTGGGTAATAATTACCACACAAAAGTAAAGATCATCTTCGAATGCAAACAAGGAATTTTCCAGGTAGAAACCACCGTCTGGACCGCCACAGAAGATTTTGTTTTATTAAAAGGCGGAGTTTATCTTCCGGTAATGTGCATACACGATGTAATAATCGCGTAGCAATTGACAATTGATAATTGACAATTTAGGCTTTTAGTTGGAATGATAATTTAATTTCCAACCAGTGCCGTGGCGAGGTGTTTTTCACCTGCCACAGATTTCGGAGAGAAATTTTTCATGTTATCATCTGCCTAATTTTAAGTGATCTGTTATCTTAACTTTTAAATGAAATATTTTTTGCCGGGAAGGCGGAAAGTTCGGGAAGTATGCGGGAAGAAATTATTGTTGGAATTTTATTTTAATTTCCTATTGAATATTTTTTTTGCCACTAAGGCGCAAAGTTTCGCGAAGAAATTTTAGTTGGAATTATATTTTAATTTCTAATTAAACATTAAAATATTATCATAAAGTTTTTTCGAATAATATTTTAATAAATTTTCAATGGAATAGATTAGTTTCCGGGTGGTCAACGAGCCTCATCAGGTGGTGCCATTGCCCTTAGACGCAGCCACAACAAAATAATCTTTTAATGTTTCTAGAATTTAAGCGAAAGCAGCGCCACCACTTTGAAAAGTATATTTTTAAATGCCAGATTAAATAAAAATTCGAAAGCATAATCATCCGGTTTATTCGTGGCGCCTCTTTCGCGGAATGTGGCAAGTCTTAGGGCAATGTGTGCCGGCTGATGAAGCTCTTGATTTTTGGCGCCACCTTTTGATCAAGCAAAAGGTGGCAAAGTTTCATGAGGACGAATATCATCACTTGATCTCAAAACTTAATCCGAAGCAATAAAACCAATTTGCCGGGAAGGCGGAAAGTTCGGGAAGTATGCGGGAAGAAATTTTTGCTGGAATTTTATTTTAATTTCCAATTGAATATTTTTTTGCCGCGAAGACGCAAAGGGCGCAAAGTTTCGCGAAGAAATTTTAGTTGGAATTATATTTTAATTTCTAATTAAACATTAAAATATTACCATAAAGTTTTTGCGAAAGATATTTAATAAATTTTCAATGGAATAGATTAGTTTCCGGGTGGTCAACGAGCCTCATCAGGTGGTGCCATTGCCCTTAGACGCAGCCACAACAAATTGATCTTTTAATGTTTCTAAGGGTTAAGCGAAAGCAGCGCCACCACTTTGAAAAGTATATTTTTAAATGCCAGATTAAATAAAAATTCGAAAGCATAATCATCCGGTTTATTCGTGGCGCCTCTTTCGCGGAATGTGGCAAGTCTTAGGGCAATGTGTGCCGGCTGATGAAGCTCTTGATTTTTGGCGCCACCTTTTGATCAAGCAAAAGGTGGCAAACTTTCATGATAACAAATATTATCACTTGATCTGAAAACTTAATCCGAAGCAATAAAACCCATTTGCCGGTAAGACGGTAAGAACGGAAAGGAAACGGGAAGTAATTTTAGTTGGAATTATAATTTAATTTCCTATTGAATATTTTTTTGCCACGAAGACTCGAAGATCACAAAGGTTACACGAAGAAATTTTCGCAATGCAAAAGTTTAATATTTTACATGCTACTTTAATATATCAATTAGAAATTAAAATAATATTAAAAGACAAAGTAGTCCTATGTCCCCTTCCCATGTCCTATATCAAGTCGTATGTCGTATGTCCTAGGTCCTATGTCCTCCTTAAAGTAACATGCGAACCGGCTCCTCCAAATACTGCTTAAGCGTCTGCATAAACTTCGCCCCAACACTTCCATCAACAGCGCGATGATCGCAACTCATGGTAACCTTCATAACGTTGCCGACAACAATGGCTCCGTTCTTAACAACAGGCACCTGATTAATTCCACCCACGGCAAGAATACACGCATCCGGTGGATTTATTATTGCAGTAAATTCTTCAATTCCCATCATACCGAGATTGGAAATTGTAAACGTATTTCCCTCCCACTCACTTGGCTGAAGTTTTCTGCTTTTTGCACGCGCAGCAAGATCATTTGTTTCCATTGCAATTTGCACCAGCGATTTATTATCCGCAAAACGAATTACCGGAACAACAAGTCCGTCGTTAATTGCAACTGCAACACCAATATGAATATGTTTATTCATTTTAATTGATTCTCCTCTCCAGCTCGAATTAACCTGCGGATGCTGACGCAATGCCATTGCACATGCTTTTACCACAAGATCATTAAACGAAATTTTCACCGGACTCACATCATTTAATGCTTTACGCGACGCCATTGCCTCATCCATATTTATCGATACCGTTAAATAAAAATGCGGGGCGCTGAACATACTTTCCGAAAGTCGTTTTGCAATTACCTTGCGCATTTGCGAAACCGGAACATCTTCCGAACTTTCTTCGCCAACAAATTCATGCAGCGGCATTATTTCCATTTTTTGTTCTGCCTTTTCTTTTTCTACAACCTGCGGAACAAAATTTTCTATATCTTTTTTTATTATTCTTCCCTCAGGACCACTTCCCGAAACATCACTTAATTTAATTCCTTTATCACCTGCAATTTTTTTAGCGAGTGGCGATGCTTTAATTCTTTCATCGTCGCCGGATTTTATTTCAGAAACTTTTTCTGTTTCTTTAACAACAGTGTCGTCTTTTTTCGGAGCCTCCTCTTTTTTATCTTTATTCTCTTTCAGATCAGTTTCTTCAACTTTATCTGCTACTACTGTATCTTCCGTTTCTTCTTTTTTAGCCTCTTCTTTTTTAGGTTCTTCTTTCTTTTCCTCCGTTTCCGTTTTTTCTTCCGCCTTTGGTTTGCTTTCATCTAATAAAGCCTGAAAATCTTCTCCCGGAGCACCAACAATTGCAATAACCTGATCCACCTGCGCACTTTTTCCCTTCTCCACCCCAATGTATAAAAGAGTGCCCTTCACATAATTTTCCAGTTCCATGGTCGCCTTATCGGTCTCCACCTCTGCAAGAATATCCCCGCTCTTCACCGTATCACCCACTTTTTTATGCCATTCCACAAAGGTCCCCTCAGTCATCGTATCACTCATCCGGGGCATTCTAATTACTTCAGCCATTACAATATATTTTAGTGCGAAAATAGGAAAGTATGAGGAGTTTTGGAAACGGGCTACCGATGTGCAGTAAGTATAAGGGGCCTGCCCGACTGACCTTTCGTAAATCTTAAATATTAATAATGGTTTTGGGATTTGAAAATTATGTTGGAGTGACAAATCTTTGTAAGGTCAGGCGGGGCGTGTCCCGTTGGGCCGCGCTTTCCGCTGCAACTCCTCGCTCGTGCCTCGCTGTGGGGTTTCCGCTACAATCGCTCACGCGGGGTAAACGGTTGAATTGAAAATTGATTTCTTATTTGAAAATAAGGTTTAATTATACCTTTTTGAATTCTGCTATAACAAAATAATTGAGAATTTAATGTGGGAGGGGTGGTTTGTGGAAAAATAAGGGGAGTTGTTACGTATAAATAGTGAATGTGAGGTTAAAAACTAAAATATAAATCGAAAAATTGTTAGTGGTATTTTAGAAAAGGTATTTTAGTGCCTGAACAGAATGTTAAGCATAAATTTATTCTGTAATCCATCGGAATTTAGATGGCTTGGAGCAGGTTTATGGAATAAATATGCTCCAATAAACTAGTTAGCTGTCAGCTTAAAGACGACACTCACAACGATAATGAAAACGGCAGTTGAAGATAAACTTAACAGAATAGCTGACATATGGAATTACTTCATATTGGACTTCAAATTTTTCTCAAATAAAATCAAATTCAACGAGGACGTTAAAACAAACTATTTTGGTGATATTCTCGGATACTTCAAAGACACTCTTGACATAGTATTTACAAATAACAAATACTCTAACTATACCGACAAGTTTTCCTTTACGATAAGTTTCTTACAAGCAGTTTATATTCAACAAGATTTTATTCAAGAGATGTTAGAGATTTTCAAAACAGGAGTTGATAAAGGAGGGTTGAAAAAAGACCCTACATATTACATTAATAGAGAATTACGTAATGAACTCGTTGGACATCCTATAAGAAAGTTTGAAGACAATTTGATTTCATCAACACTTTTTAGTTATCAGGAAAAAGAGGACGAAATTCAGTATCTAAGGTATCACAAAGATAACAATTTTATATTCGAGAGTAAAACCTATAAAATTGCTGAAATTCAAGAAAGACATCGAGAATTTCTCGAAATGAATTTTGACGTAATACTTTTAAAACTCAAATCAATATTGGAAGAGTATTTATCGGAACTTGACAAACTTGAAAATGTTATAGACAAACACGACTTCAAAACCGTATTGAAACTTGTTGAACTTTACTTTGAAGTCATTTTCAAATCTGATTTCATTTATGACAAAGCCTCATTAAGTAAAATTTATTACCGCAGAAATGAACATATACGCTATCAAAATTTTATTGACAAGTTTTACAAGGACCTGCGGACTGCAATTACGGAGAAAAGAAACTCGGTGAAAAATATTTTTGAAAGAGAAGTAATTGATAAGATTTCTTTCGACAGTTTATCAATACCTAAAATAGAGATTGTATTTACAAATTCAAGCGACACAGAGGACTTTACAAAGCAACGGCAGGAAACTTATAATTATGAAATTGGTAAGATTGCAACTAAAAGAAATTCAAAGGACTTTGAATTATTCGGTGGAATACTTAAAGAAAAATGTAAAGACAACGAATTGGTTTTGGGTGAACTTGAACATATGGCAAAGAATATCTCAGATGAAATTGAATATTATACCTCTTTAAGCCTAATATGTTTAGAATTGAAAGTAGAATAGGTAGCCGAACCGCTAACAAGCACATTTGCGCCAGCCGGGCGACGACCACCTCAGAATAATTTTCGATATCCTAAAACTTCGTATTTTTATTAAAGATTTTCGATTGCCTTCCCCGCCGTCGCAAATCTGCTGCACGTTATGGGCAATTTAACACCGACAGAAAATGAACATACACAACAATAGGACTTTGAAAAGATTTGCATTTGGCATTAAAGAGAATACAAAAATCTTAAGTGTAATTGGACTTGCGTTTTTTCTTATTGCTGCTGTTTTTGGAATATTTTGGATTATCAATCCTAACAAGAACTCTTTAGAGCCGACAATTTTCATTCTTGGTGCTTGCTCGACAATTTTCTTTGGTTTACCGCAATTGGCAGAATTTATATTGCCGACAAGAAAACCCATTCGACATATGACATATGACGAATTAATTCAGTTTATTCAAAGCACTGATCCAGTAAATGATTGGCATAGTATAGACAGAGAACTAGTTGAAGAAAGATTTTTGAAAGAAGATCCTCGACTAAGAATTGTAACAAAAATAATTGATGACGGAATTCATAATGATGACTTTAGAGAAGAATGGGCGAATAGACATCCCGACCCCAATGCCAAAAGTTACTACTATAATATTTTATTTGATGGAAATTTTATTCATAGACTTATTTTAGTTTCTGTAGACGGCCACAGAGCGACACTTCCAATTCCTAATTTGCAAACAATGCGAGTAAACTCCTTTGACTTTAAAATTGCACAAATATTTGACAGTTTAAACACACTTGAGGACTATATGAGACGCTCACAAATTAGAACATAAACTGCCCATTTCCTGGGTTTTGCGTCAGGCGGACTGACGTGCAAACTTGGAGCTTTGTGCTCCTAATGAACTTTAGTAATAAATTGAAACTTTGTGTTCCGAAACCCGCCAGAACGCAAAGCCCGAAAACGTTATACCTAATACTAAAACTACACAATAATTAATGAAAATAGTCACGTGGAATTGTAATGGCGCTTTAAGGAATAAGTATGAACATCTTTCAGAACTTAATGCAGATATTTATTTGATACAAGAATGTGAAAATCCACAAACAGTAAAACACGATAAATATACATCTTGGGCGGGAAACCATTTATGGAAAGGTGATAATAAAAATAAAGGGCTTGGGATCTTTGCAAAAAACAAAACCAACCTTGAATTAATTGACTGGAGCTGCACTTACAAAAACCATGATGTAAAACACTTCTTGCCGTGCCTAATAAATAACGATATTCAAGTAATCAATATTTGGACAAGTCAAAACAAATCACCAAACTTTGGTTATATAGGACAATTATGGAAATATTTAGAAATAAATAAGTCCCATTTTAGAAAAATAATTTTAGCGGGTGACTTTAATAGCAACACCATCTGGGATGAATGGGATAGGTGGTGGAATCATTCTGACGTTGTAGATGACCTATCCAAATTGAATATCCATAGCTTGTATCATCGCTATTTCAAAGAGGAACAAGGAAAAGAATCAAAATCAACTTTTTTTCTACATAGAAATAGAGTAAAACCTTACCACATTGACTACATTTTTGCATCACAAGAAATTGAAAATAAAATGCTTAATTTTGAAATAGCTGACATGGATAAATGGTTGATGTATAGTGATCATATACCTGTTGTTTGTGAAATAAATAATATATAATCATGAAATTCGGTAAGACAATTAAAATATTCCTAATAGACGGAGATCCCAATGGAAGGATGAGCTGTGAACTTTCCAATTGGTCAGGAAAAGCATATAAGATACCAAGAATTAAAATAAAGGACTGCACTGACCGTGATGACTTGATAAGCACAGGAGTTTACATGCTATTTGGAAAGGATGAAGAAGGTAAAGACCAGGTTTATATTGGTGAAGCAGAATCTATTTTAAAACGACTAAATCAACAACTGACACAAAAAGACTTTTGGAACGAAGCAATTGTATTTATAAGCAAAGATGAAAATCTAAATAAAGCTCATATTAAATATTTGGAAAACCGCCTACACGACATTGCAAAAGCTGCCAACCGTTACAAGATTGACAATTCTATTATCCCGACTCAATCCTCAATTTCCGAATCAGATAGAGCCGAAATGGAAGAGTTTATCGATTATATAAAAATGCTAGTTAATACATTGGGGCATAAAGTTTTTGACGAAAAACGGGAATTTAAACCAAAGCAAAATCAGGAAACATTTTTCATAAAGTCAGCTCGCGGTGCTGATGGCCAAGGCGAACCGACTTCGGACGGATTTGTGGTATTTAAAAACTCTAAAGCAGCGGCAACAATAGTGAATTCAATGACTTCAAACTTCATCACCTATAGAGAAAAACTTATTCAGGAAGGTGTACTTTTAGATAAAGGAGAATACTTTGAATTTTCCGATGATTATATTTTTAGCAGTCCATCAACAGCTGCGGTTATGGTAATGGGCCGAAATGCAAACGGACTAACCGAATGGAAGAACATAGACGGTAAAACACTGAAAGAATTTGAAACAAATGATAGAATTGTGAAGGCTTAACCGAACAGCAAATTATTCCCGGATACTGGAATTTGGGTTTAAAAAATTTAATCTATGAAAAAAAACATAATAAAACTATTTGAACAAAAGCAGGTGCGAACCCATTGGGATGATGATGCCGAAAAATGGTATTTTTCAGTTATTGATGTTATTGAAATTTTAACCGGTAGCCCCCGGCCTAGAAAATACTGGAATGCCTTAAAAACCAAGCTGAAAGCGGAAGGTAGTGAGTTGTCCCAAAATTTGGGACAACTGAAAATGCAGTCGGATGACGGCAAGTATTACAATACAGACGTGGCTGATACAGAGCAAATTTTTCGGTTAGTGCAATCCATCCCATCCCCAAAAGCAGAACCATTTAAAGTTTGGATAGCCAAAATTGCCCGTGAACGAATTGATGAAATAGAGGATCCGGAAATAGGTATTGACAGGTTGATGGAAACATATTTGAAAAAAGGTTACACTAAAGAATGGATTAATCAACGACTGAAAAGTATTGAAATTCGAAAGGAACTCACAGATGAATGGGAAAGCAAAGGTGTAAAAAAGGGTCAGGAATTTGCTGTTTTAACAGATGAACTTACTAAAGCCTGGAGTGGATTTAGCACTAAACAATACAAGGCATATAAAGACTTAAAAAAAGAAAACCTGAGAGATAACATGACAAATTTAGAATTGGTGCTCAATATGCTCGCAGAGGCTTCTACAACAGAAATATCAAAAGATAAAAACCCAAAAACATTTAATGAACATAAAATTGTAGCTCAAAAGGGTGGAAAAGTTGCAAAAGCTGCTCGTGTACAATTAGAAAATACTACCGGTAAAAAAGTAGTTACAAAACAAAATGCTAAAATTTTGGCTCCAAAAACGAATAAAAAAATAAATGGATAGAAATCAACTGTCCGAATTCTCCGAACAGTACAAAATGCATACTATATAATTCGCAAAACTGGAATAAAAACCACGTCAACAGCAAGTGATAAATGATCTAATGACCTGATTTAAAATGCAACAATTAAAAAATTCCTCATTCGTCTAGAATAACAGCAGAAATGGATACGTTAATACAGGGTGCTGAAACCATTTCCGATTTATTCGAAAGTATAAAAGGCAAGTTTTGAAAATACAATGATCTCACACGCCATTTTTTCATTCCTCTTGTTAACACTACTCCTCTCCTGCTCAAACCCTCAGGACAACAAAACCATTTCATCTCCCTCAACCGACTCTGCCCATATCCTCACCATCGATGAAAAACAAGAGATCCTATACGAAAAAAGGAGAGTCATGCGTGAAGAGGAAATAAAAGACAGTATATTTTGCGACAGGGCCTTAATTGAGGCTTTGATAATTGCTCAGGAAAATATCCACCAGAAAACATTTCACACCGAATTTGATGTGGTTCTTGATAGTAATTTTAACGTGAAGGTAGAGATCAGTCTGGACCATCATTTTTCAAAAACCTATCAGCACCTGATCATTCGACGGCTTGCTCCGACTGATTTTTATATTGACATTTATGTAAAAAAGGATACAATTTTCGAAAATGTTTTCTCCGAAAAACAATGGAGAATGGGATTTATAAATGATACCATTCAGGATATTAATGGAGACGGATTTAAAGACGTAGTTATAGTCTGGCATGCTCTAGGTGGTTGTTGCTTAGGAGAATCCAATAATATTTATTTGCTCGAAAACAATAAATATACATTTTCAGATATGTTTAAATTTTTTAATCCAACATTTTCACCGAAGGAAAAAATTATACGCGGAGTTGGTTACGGACATCCAGGCGAAACAGAAATGTATAAATATAAGTGGAATGGAAATAAGATCGACACCATGGAATACGTATATTTTGAAAGAAATGACACGTATGAACTTACAGGAAAAATCATAGTCTCCAATCGACTTCCTTATGATGAAAATTTTAAAGTAATTAAAAAATTGGATGAAGTTCCTGCAGAGTATAAAAAAATTTATGGTTACGATTGGTTTAACAATGATTTATAGTATCACAAATAGTTAAAGGGGCGGAGCATTTGCAATAATGCTACTTACACGTGCCCCGGCAGTGTCTCCATAAAACAATGATCACGAATAAAATAAAATCTTCCAATGGGACGCTGGCCGGATTGGGGCAGATACCTCCGAATGCAGCAGAGTTCCTTCGGTAACTCTGCTGCGAAATCTTCAGTGAAAAGCGCCCGGCATTTTCGACGATTCTAATGAGCAACCTCATCGATACAAATCCAGCAGCGTCTCACCATTTTATTTTAATTGAAAATTAATTTACTAGTTAAAAATAGAGACACATTTTGAGATATTATTTATTCCCTGTGAAGACACTGCTGGGGCACGGCGGGAAAATGATGCGAGCGTGCGCCCCGACAGTGTCTCCATAAGACAATGATCACGAATAAAATAAAACCACCAATGGGACGCTGCCGGAATTAGGAACATTAACAACCTTCTCAAAAAACCAAGCAACACCTATTATATGCAATAACATATAAAATAAACTTTTCATCAATAATTATATCCATTTACATATAATTTCCTATATTTGCTTAATTTTATATCCAAAAGCATATAATGAAAAGTTTAGCGGATTTTGTCAAAGACCGTAGGAAAGAAGTAAACCTTACACAGGAAGAGTTCGCAGACCGAGCCGGAGTTGCGCTTACTGTGGTACGTAAGATCGAACAGGGTAAAACTAATCTAAACATGGACAAGGTAAATCGGGTTTTAAGGATGTTTGGACATGAACTGGCTCCTGTTAACAGTAAAAATGGAAATGTATGAGGCAGGGAAAGGTATTTTATAAGGATAATTTAGCAGGTATAATTACGGAAACGAATGATGGCGATTATGTATTTGAATATAATGATCGATATGTAAAAGAGCATCCAAATGATTTTATTTCATTCACCTTGCCCGTTACAAATATACCTTTTACAGAAAATAGACTCTTTCCATTTTTTGAGGGTTTAATACCTGAAGGGTGGTTGTTGGATATTGCATCAGAAAACTGGAAGATCAACAAAAATGATCGCATGGGATTACTTTTGGCATGTTGCAAGGATTGTATCGGAGCCGTGAGCGTACTTCCAATAAAACAAAATGACGAAGCGTAGATGTTTATATTGTTATGAAGTGCTTGAGCACAATTCAGATTTTCATGAATTTTGCTCCATGGAATTTTTTGGTACACCTATAGCTCCAAAAATAGAATATTCATTAAACCAAATTTCCGAACTCGCCAAAAATGTTGTTGAACGAAGTATTGCGGTTCCCGGTGTTCAGGCAAAATTGTCATTGTCGTTAATTAAAAAAAATAAAGAGAATTCAGATACAAGATTTACAATTGTTGGCGCATTTGGCGGACAATATATTTTTAAACCGCCTTCTGATCGATTTCCGGAAATGCCGGAAAATGAACATGTAACCATGCGGATGGCAGAAACCTTTGGAATTCGTGTTGTACCTTCATCATTGATCCGTTTATCGTCCGGAGAACTTTCCTATATTACAAAGCGAGTTGACAGGGATGAAACCGGACAAAAGATACATATGCTCGACATGTTTCAGATCACGGAAGCTTTTGATAAATATAAAGGTTCCATGGAGAGAATCGGTAAGGCATTGGACATTTATTCAGCCAACACATTGCTTGATAAAACATTTTATTTCGACTTAACTCTTTTTAGTTTTCTATCAGGGAATAATGATATGCACCTGAAGAATTTTTCTATGATCAAAAGTGCATCGGGTTGGGTATTGGCTCCTGCATACGATCTATTAAATGTTGCCATTGTGTTTCCGGAAGATAAGGAGGAACTTGCATTAACACTGGTTGGAAAGAAAAAGAAATTGAAGCGCGAACATTTTGAACAGTTCGGTGCAGGTTTGGGATTAAACCCTAAACAGATCAATGGTGCTTTTTTGCGATATATCAAAATTAAATCAGCTGCAATAGATTGGATCGATAAATCATTTTTGTCGAAAGAAATGAAAACAGCTTATAGAGAGTTGATTGAAAAAAGGTATAAACAACTAGGATTAATTGAATAATAAAATCCCATCGAAAACACCGAAATCGGGTTATATTGATCTGAATTTGCATTTTTAAATACTACAACGGAAATATTAATCATGAAACAATTTATGTTTTTTGCACTCCTTATTAATTTCCTGAGTAGTTGCACCGATCAGAATTCAGTCACTGAGCACAAAAAAGAATTTGAAGGCAAAATTATTTATTTAACAAAGTTGGAATCAAAATCCACAAAGTTTACAACCGACGAATTTCAGAGTTTTTTTGGAGATACCATGACTTTATATATTAAAAATGGTAATTATCGCATGAGTTACAGCGGGAAAGATGTAAAAGACATTTATTACATAAATAAAGACAATAATCAGTATACCTTACGACATGGAATTGATACACTGTACGTGGGCGATTGCAGCATGGAAGAAAAACATCTAAAGAGCACCAAAATAAAAGAAAATGCGGAATTTATTTTACAGAGACAATGTGATCTTCTGATCAACGAGACAGAAGATTGGAAAACTTTTTATTGGTTCGACCCAAGTTTATATATTAATCCCGATAATTTTACAAATCACGAATTCGGACATGTTAATACCTATTATTCCAAAGCAAGATCACCATGGTTGAAATACAAATATGAAGGAAGGAGTTATAACCTTTCACATCAGGCAATTTACATAAGTGAGGAAAAAATAAATGATGATACTTTTGAACTACCCAAACTGCCGAGAGGAATATTAAAATAAATATTAAGCAAGCAACTTGATCTGCTTGGGCAGTGTATCCACAAAAACATACATTTTACCAAAATTAAACCTTCAGTGGGACGCTGCCTCAATTGGGAGCACACGTTTCTGCTTTTAGTGTGCAACTTTCCTTCTATTTATCTTAAATCACGTATTTTTACCTAAACTTTGAACTATAAATGAAAAATCTAATAATACTGATACTATTAACGCTTAGTGTAAATATATCTTTTTCGCAAACTGCCAAAAAGGAAACCATTGTAGTAAAAACTTCCATAGTTTGCGATCACTGTATGCAGTGCGAAAGCTGCGGGGCAAATATTTATAATTCCACACTCACCATTCCTGGAGTTAAAAACATTGATGTGAGTCCTGAGGCTAATACGATCACCGTTACCTATAAAACCTCAAAAACCGACCCTGATAAAATTCGTGCGGCAATTGCAGCATCCGGGTATGATGCCGATCATGTAAAGGCTGATCCTTCTGCTTATATTAAACTTGATGGATGTTGTAAAGCGAAATAAACGTATTGCAGAACTTTAATAATAAACCATTACAGGCTGCTTACTTAAGTATTTGATAAATAAAGTATTGTTACCTTAGATGCAAATATTCTCAACCTAATTGCATGGGATCTAAAAATTTAGGAACTGTAATTATAATTTTTTCTTTGCTCGTAGGTACAATAGCAATATTATATTTAGCTACGAGAATATTGTGGTTCACCGTTCCTGCAAATTTGATGTGGCTTCTTATCTTTGCGATACTATTAATGATATTTCTCACAATATCAGCCATAAGATATGGCAAAAAAATATATGACGATACAAATGTTGAATCGAGATTCGACAATGTTGATAATACAGTTTTAACTGACAAAATAATCGTAAAAGTCACAATTCAAAAAAAGGAATACATTAAACTTTCTTATATTCTCTCTTATTCAAACTTATTGATCGTATTTCTTTCCATAGCCGGAGTTTTTATGTTGGGGCTTGTATTACAATATTTTCTTTTTCCTGTGGAAGCAGACGATTTTCCCTTTTTACCTTTATTAATATTTGTTTATGCTCTGATATTCACTCCGCTTTCTGTTTATTATAATTCTATAAAAAACATGAAGACCATGGCTCTGTTAAAGGAAACTGTTTATTATACCTTCAGCTCCGAAGACCTCCACATGAGATGTGAAAGCATTGACACTAATATCAAGTGGAATGTAATAAAATCGATCAAAGAATTAAATGATTGGTACATTTTGTATGTCGGAAAGAACAGAGGTTATTTTATCCCAAAATCTCAATTTAGTTCAGGACTTGATGAATCAAATTTTCGTAATTTGTTATTGAGCAAAACAACCATAAAGAAAGATTTGAAATAATTCGAAAGTATGATAATCATATTTTATAAATGACGCTTCATCAAATAAATTATTATCTGCTTTATCTTTTATCCAACACTCCACCAATACAGTAATGACAACCATCAAACCCATCCGCTATTGCTTGTTCTAAAGTGTCGTAATCTACTGTATGTTCCGAAGTCATATGATCTATCCATTTACATTCCCAGTGATGCACTTCACGCGATGTCGGGTTTATGTTTGCAATATACTCTGAGCGAAACATAGCATAATGATAAAATGCCTTTACATCATCATGAGTCGAATCGTTATCGAGTTCCAATATATGTAATTGTCCATTTATTCCCGGCGCAATTCCGTCACTTAGATCCCAAAAAGTAATTCCCTCAATTTCTTCCCCCCAGGTAAATAAATCGGTTCCTATTAAAATTTTTTTAACTCTCATAGCACCTGTATCCAACCATTTAAAAACATGTAATCCGCGGGCCGCATTTTCATTTGGATTCATAGAAAAAGGAAAGGCACTCTTATTGGAAGTCAAAAACAAATGTGTTTCTTCATTTTCTGTAACAAATACTCCTCCTTGAATTCCTGATAACATAAGGGGTTCTTCATTTTCCTTGTGGAGAGGAATAGTATCCACCAACATCAATTCAAAACTATCACTATTAATAGTTAATTGATATGCGAATAATTCAGAAACATTATCGAATGCAGAACTATATAAAAATCCATCTGATTGATTTACAGCACACCAGGAAGCATGGCCATCCTGCGAGGGAACTATATCACTGCCAATAAAAGTTAATGTATCTGCATTAAAACAAGCAATACTTGCTGTGCGATTATCATCGGAATTTTCAAGTCCTACAAATAAATAACCATTATAAAAATCAAGATCACCAAAGTGATCGTAATTCACTGCAAGTTCAGCCGGAATTGGGATATTAAATATACCTCTGCTAATATCATCTGTAACATCATTCAGATCAACCCCAACCGGAATTTTCCAGATACGGGATTTTTGACTAATAAACCAATGATCGGCATTATGTGTTACGCCTTGCAATTCCTCACTCCAAATTGTTTGAGAGTCGGAAGGATAATTATTCAATTGCCTGAAAAAAAGATTATCTGCCATTAAATTAATTAATTAATTGATTGATTGATCAAATTTAAAATACTATATAATTATAACCAAATGTGATTGCTTCGACATTACTTCGTAATGTCTCGCAATGACTCACAATGCCTCGAAAAGTTGTAAATTAGCCCCACCTTATGCTTTACGCCATATTAAGATTCCTATTTAAAATAACAGGAAGAGTATTCTTCAGCAATATTACTATTCGAAATAAAGAATTAATTCCGAGATCAGGACCATTAATTGTAGTTGCCAATCACCCAAGTGCTTTTATGGATCCCATAGTTATTGCAACTATTTTTGAACGAAATTTATATTTTCTAGGGAAAGGGATTTTGTTTAAATCTAAATTAGGAAAATGGATATTACCTAAATTTAATACGATACCTATTTACCGGCGCGCTGATGACCCCTCGGAAATGAATAAAAACGAGGATACCTTTCGTACATGTTATCAGTATCTGGAAAAAGGTGCTGCAATTTTAATATTTCCGGAAGGCATTACAAAAACCGAAAGAAAATTGGGCGAATTAAAAACCGGTGCAGCCAGAATAGCTTTGGGTGCAGAGGCAAAAAATAATTTTAAACTGAATGTTCAGATCATTACTGTTGGATTAAATTATGCAAATCCACATAAATTCAACCGCGGCCTTTTCATCAATATCGCTCAACCAATATCAATTTCAACATTCCAAAACGAATATGAAACTGATAACGTAAACTCTGTGCTAAAAGTAACAGAAATGATAAAAGTGCAACTGGAGCAAAATATCATTGCGATCGGCGATCAAAAGATTGATGAACTTTCACGGGACATTGAATATTTATACAAATATAAACTTGTTAGGGATTGGGGTGATGATCAGCATTCCGGATTTCTGTTAACCAAAAATATAATTGCTGCAGTAACATATTTTATAAATACAGAACCGCTGCGTGCTGAAAAAATGGCCATACGAATTAAACAATATCTTCGCAATGTAGCAGCCACCGGATTAAAGGATGAGCACCTAATTCTGGAAGATAAAAAAAAGATGTCATTAGGCAAAATTATATTTTCGTTGATTGGTATTATAGTCGGGTTGCCTTTTTTTATTTATGGATTTATCAATAACATCCTTCCTTTTATAATACCGGGTTGGATCGCTGCCAAAGTTGCCTCACGTAAAGAATTTATTGGCTCTATTGGAATGGCGATGGGATTACTTACTTTTATTATATTTTATACTTTGCAGATAATTTTAGTGGGTAAATTTTTTGATCATTTTTGGATCACATTATTTTATGCTCTGAGTTTACCCGTTTCCGGATTATATGCATTCGGCTATTTTCACACAATTAAAAAAATAAAAGCGCGTTGGCTTTTGCTCTATATTTTTAATAAAAAATCAGTATTTATTGCCAATCTGATCGCCGAACGCGAAAATATAATTGCCGAATTTGACATTGCCAGAGCAGAGTTTGCTGCCTATCGTGAAACAAAATAAACTTGTCCAAATAAATTTTTATCTTACTTTTACCCTACCTAAATCATCATGGCATGTGTGAAGAAATAGATGGCATACAACTGAATTTTGCGAGCGACAAATTATTTTTGCTCAATCTTTTATTGGCTTTTTTAATGTTCGGCATCGCGTTAAGTTTAAAGGCTGCCGATTTTAAAAGAATAGTGGAAACACCACGCAAGGCATTTGCAGGATTGATCAGCCAATATATCTTCCTCCCCTTGCTCACTTTTGCTTTGGTATTAATTTTCACACCATGTCCGAGTATAGCTCTTGGAATGTTTTTATTGGGTTCTTGTCCCGGTGGTAATATGAGCAATTTTCTTTCCCATCTCGCAAAAGGAAATGTTGCACTTTCGGTAACCCTTACTGCCACTCAAACTATTCTTGCACCATTAATGACACCGCTTACCTTCGCACTCTGCGCAAATATTTATGGACCGACCCGCGAACTTATGCAATCCATTAATATTGATACTGTTCATTTAATTATTGAGATACTCACAATATTAGGGATCCCACTTATTTTAGGAATGTTCATCAACTATAAATTCCCGGGTTTTACGGCTAAAATTATTAAACCCATTCAAAAGATCTCCATATTTTTATTTTTAGGATTTGTAGTATTTCTATTTGTAAGTAATTACGATCAATTTGTTCAAATAATTGGAGCCATATTTATTTTGGTTTTATTACATAATGGACTGGCCATGGTTGGCGGATATAGCATTGCATCACTATTTCGCCTCGACTTTAAAGATAAAAAGTGTCTTGCCATTGAAACGGGTATCCACAATGCAACTTTAGGATTAATAGTGTGGGCTAATTTTTTTCCTATGCTCGGTGGAGTTGCTGTAGTTGCCGGGTGGTGGGGAATCTGGGATCTGGTGACAGGGTTTGCCGTTGCAATTACCTGGTCGAGAATGGCGAAAAAAAGCCTAGGATAACAGGTTGAGTTCTTTAAATATTGGTAGTAATTTATATGTGGACTTAAATTAAATTATTTTGTTTTTTTATGCATCATCTCAACACAAAAAGTATGGATAATTTAACCATAAAAAAAAGAGTTTGCCTTTAATAGACAAACCCTTTTTTTATAATAAAATAAAATATTAAAACGGATAAGTAACAGAATTCATTTGTAATGTAACAGCCGTTTGAGCTAATAATCTTCCATTTATACTTGCGCCAGTTTGTAAATTGATCGCTTTTTTACATAAAATATTACCTTCAAAGTGACTGGTAGTTCCTAAAGTAACTGCACCGGTTGTTTGCCAGAAAATATTTTTTGCCTTAGCTCCTCCAATTAATGTTACATTAACACTTGATCCAACGGTTAAAGTACCGGAGATCTGGAATATCCAAACATCAGTTGGTCCACCGGAAATAGTAATGTCTGTAGGCATATTTACTGCACTGGTCCATTTATATAACCCCGGTGTAAAAGTTAGGCCACCAATTGTTCCTGCGCCTAAATTCAAAAAATCGGGATCAACTCTTCCAGCTGCATCAACATAAGCAGTTTGCATAGCGCCAACTGCATTCGTTAATTTACTTGGACTTGCTACACTGCATGGCAATGGACCTGCAGCATCCACAGATAAAATTGAGCCGGTAACTTCAACGCAACTCAAAAGAATTGCAGCACCGGTTATAGGACTAGAACCAATATTACCGGTAACGGAAGATGGGAACACATTGGTAATTCCGGATTTTGAAAGAATTACAAATTTTCCCGCACTACCAAGATTTACAGGTGAAGGACCTGCCATAGCAATGTCAAACTGAGGTTCAGGAGATTCAATATTCGCCATATCAGCCAGTTCCGTTTTTGCACATCCTGCGATCAAAACAACCACTATCATTGTAATGGTTGCAAATACATTTCTATTTTTCATACTTGCTTGTGTTATTTATTAGTTTAGATTAATTAGTGGAACAAAGGTGCGAAGCAATACATGGGCGTTGTTACATATTTAAATGTAAAAGTTGCATGATTACCACATTTGAGTGAGCAACGCATCAATAATTCTCAATAAAAAAGGGGATTATACATTTACGTATAACCCCCCGGGTTAAATTTGTTATTGAAATTGATACTATTTAGTATCCAAATATCTCTTCCAGACTTAGTTCAGTAAATTCACCCAAACCCTGGAGATATAACATATCGAGTTTATCCTTATCTCCCATCACTATAATTGTAAAGGTTCGATCAGCTATATGAGCGTCAAAAAATTCCTGCATATCCTGAAGCGTTAAACTTCTGGCCTGCAAATAAATGTCTCTGCGATAATCGTGACTTAATCCCTTTCTCCTTACATTTTCATAATTCCAGAAAATTGCTGAACGAATGATACGTTCGCTTTCAATTTGTTTTGATACTGCATCGATACTGGCATTAAATTGCTCTTCTGCCTGAGGCATATTATTCATGATCTCCAACATTGCCTCAATTGCCTGTTGCATTTTATCGGCCTGAGTTCCAACAAATGCTCTTACATAATGCGCTTCATCCTTATTATTAGGAGTAGTAAAATTTGCATATGCGGAATATGCCAGAGCTTTTGTTTCTCTAATTTCCTGGAAAATAATACTGGATAATCCACTTCCGAAATATTCGTTAAATAATCTGGCTTCAGGTAAAAGCGGTGTTGAAAAATTCTGATCTTTTGCAATGAACATGATCTGAGCCTGCACCATATCATAATCGACAAATAATACTTTATTTGTTTTAGTTTCTAATTCAGGATAACGTTTTGCCTGCGGATAATCCTGTAAAGCTGCCGGTGTTTTATGATATTTAACGATCAAATTTTTAACATCATCCGGATTTTGGCGACCATAAAAGAATATGCGGTGTTTAAATGTCTCCAAAGATTTAATTTTATCCACCAAGGTTTGAGGCAAAGTATTTTTCAATTCGTTTTCGGCAACAATATCGGTAACCGGAGAAACGGAACCCCATTTTGCATATCCAGCCAATGCAGAATTAAATATTGCATTTTTACTTGTCTTGGCATCTGCACGCTCTTTTGAAATTCCCTCCACCAATTCTTTATATGCTTTAGTATCCGGTTTTACTGAATTTAATAAATGTTCAAATAATTCCAGGCCTTTTTCCAGGCTCGTTTCCAAACCAGTTAATGAAACATAAACACGATCGCGGCTGCTGAAAACATTAAAAGTTAATCCCAATTTAAAGAATTCCTGCTGCAGTTGCGCAGCTGTGTACTTATCGGTTCCTAAATATGGTAAATAATTAATTGCATATCCGATCATATCATCATTATCAGTACCCATATCGAGAATATAATACAACTCGAACAATTCATTTTCTTCATTTCTGATATAAGAAAATGGAATTCCATTTCCCAGATCTTGTGTTGCAATACGTTTTTCGTAATCAATAAAATCGGGAGTTATACGCGTTGAAGGAAGTTCCGAAAATCCTTTTACAAATTCACTTTGTGCCTCTCTGTTAGCTTCAACGGGGGTAATTACCGGTTTATCCACTTTTTTTACATTTTTATCTTCCCCCTGGCGCTTATTTATAACCACATAGCCATTTGCAGTAAAATATTTATTGGCAAAATCAATAATTTCTTGTTTGGTTACTTTTTCCATCATATTGTATTCGTTCAGATAAGCACCCCATTCAATATTTTTAATAAATACATTTACAAATGCATTTGCTCTTCCTGAATTTGATTCAAATGATTTAGTACGAGAAAGTTTAAAATCGTTTACCACCGCTTTTATCAGCCATTCATCAAATTCCCCTTTTTTAAGTTTATTTAATTCAGCCAATAATAACTGTTCACATTCCTCTAAAGTTTGTCCTTCACGTGGATCAGCTGATAAGGTAAGAACTCCGTATTCTTTCCATTCGCTGTAAAACGCACCTGCATCCAAAACTTTTTGTTGTTGATTAAGATCAAGGTCGATCAAACCTGCTTGCTGATTATATAAAATTCCTGCTACTAATTTTGCAATGGTATTATCTTTTGTATTTGCACCAGGCATACGAAATCCCATCATCATTGTTTCCGCTTCCAAACCATAAACATCGCGGCGTTGTATTTCAGATAATGGTTGTTCTGTAGGAAATTTCTGATCACCTATGGGCCTTTTTACATAAACTCCGAAATATTTATCAATCAAAGCAATTGTTTTATCATAATCAATATCACCACTCAAACAAATTGCCATATTATTTGGAACATAAAAAGTATAAAAATATCCCATGATATTTACCATGGATGGATTTTTTAAATGTTCTCCATCTCCTATAGTAGTTTGAGTTCCGTAAGGATGTGTTGGAAATAAAGCCTTGTAATATGCTTCAAACATTTTACTTCCGTCGCGATCCTGACCCATATTATATTCTTCATATACTGTTTCGAGTTCCGTGTGAAATAAACGCAATACACAAGTGCGGAATCTTTCACTCTCCACAACCAGCCATTTTTCAATTTCATTACTTGGAATATCATTTACATACACAGTCTGTTCTTTGCTTGTATATGCATTAGTTCCTTTTGCACCCAAGGAACTGATCATTTTATCATATTCATTCGGCACTGCAAATTTTGCTGCTTCCTGACTAGCATTATCAATTTGTTTGTAGATCTCCTTTTTCTTTTCGGGATCTTTTTCCAAACGATGTTTTTCATATAATTGTGAAATGCTTTCTATCACCAATTTCTCGCGATTCCAATTTGTAGTTCCGATATTACCTGTTCCTTTGAACATCATATGTTCAAGATAATGTGCTAATCCGGTAGTTTCTTTTGGATCATTTTTTGAACCGGCACGAACTGCGATATAAGTTTGAATTCTGGGTTCGGCTTTATTTTGAGATAAATAAACTGTCAGACCGTTTTTTAAGGTATAAATTCTTGTTTTGGAAGGATCATCTGGAACGGAAATAAATGGATATTTTTCTGCCTTAAATGTTGCATTTACATTTGGCGATCCATTCGATTCTTTAAATATAGTAACAGGATCTTTCACGCCTACTTCAACCCTAACCGGCCCGCTCATTCCACTGGCTGAAGCAGATTGCTGACTGCTTGCATTCGAGGAAGACGAAGAAGAACTGGATGAGCTTGATGAACTGCTGCTTGAACCTGTTTGTGCTATAACAAACTGCCCAACAAAAAGAAGCGCAATCAATAATTGAATCTGTGCAAATCGTTTTTTCATTTTATTGTATCGTTTAATTTAAATTTAATTAATTAATAATCGAGTTCGAAACCTAAAGTATCCTTCAGATCTTTAATAAGAGGATTTAATTCCTCCATTTTTTTATATTTTTCCTGTGTTGTGTATGGTCTTTTTAATCTGTCATTTTTTGCAGCACCAACTTCAAACGCAATTTCAAACTGATTATTCTCCAACGCCTCCTTTATAAACATTCTCATTTCGCTGATCATTTCTTTCATTATACTTACTTCAACAGAAGAATCCAGGCGAATTAAAATTGCATTACTTTCATTTATTGTAACTTCTGCATGATCCATTATAATTGCAACGCGATGATGGTCTTTTCTTATTTTATCAGCATATTGTTTCCAAACAACAAAAAACATTTCAGGGGAAATTGTTTCCATCGGTTCTTCAACAGTCACCTTTTGTGAATCTGCAAGACGTTGGTCGTCTTCTTTTTTAATTACTTGCCTAAGATCCGTCTTTTTGGGTATGATCACGGTTTCCGCATCATCCATCTTGGGAGTGAAAACCGTGCTATTTTCTACAACAACTTTTTTAATGTGAGAAATATTCTCCTGTAGAGGAGATATATTTTCAACTGTAACTTCTTTTAATATTTCCGCTTTCGATGTTATTATTTCTGCAGGAGTAATAATTTTTTCTGATATTTCAATTTTCTTTTCCAGTTTTATTTCAGTCAGTCGCGGAGTTTTTTTTTCCGTATTTCCCGCTTCAAGGGATGAAACTGCATTGTGCATATAACACAATTTCAGAATGGCAAGCTCAACATGTAACCTTTTATTTTTGCTGGTTCTGTAATTTACATCTGCGGTGTTTAATACATCTAATCCAGTTAACAGAAATGATGATGTAATTAATGCAGACTGATCTTTATATCTTTCGGTTAGATTTTCACTTATCTCGAGTAATTGAATTGTTTGTTCATCCTTACACATTAACAGATTTCTGAAATGTTCCGCTAATCCGTTAATGAATGTATCCCCTTCAAATCCCTTATTTACAACTTCATTATATAATAATAAACAAGAGGAAACATCTTCGGATGCAAAGGCATTCGTAATTTTAAAATAATATTCATAATCGAGAATATTTAAATTTTCGATCACATCTTTTGCCGTGATCTTTTTTCCGGAGAAACTGGTGATACGATCAAAAATACTAAGTGCATCGCGCATAGCGCCATCGGCTTTTTGAGCGATAAGATGCATGGCTTCCTCATCACAATCAACACCTTCATTTTTGCAAATGATCTCCAGTTGTTTGGTCATGTGTTTGATCTTGATCCTGTTAAAATCAAATATCTGACAACGACTTAATATGGTTGGAATTATTTTGTGTTTTTCGGTTGTTGCAAGAATGAATTTTACATAAGGTGGTGGTTCTTCCAATGTTTTTAAAAATGCATTAAATGCACTTGAACTCAACATATGCACCTCATCCACAATATAAATTTTAAACTTGCCCGAAGCTGGTGCATATCGAACCTGTTCCACTAAACTGCGGATATCCTCCACTGAATTATTAGAGGCAGCATCTATTTCATGAATATTAAAAGAGGCATTTTCGTTGAAGGAAGTACAACTGCCACAAACATTACAAGCTTCACCATCAGGAGTGATATTTTCACAGTTAATGGTTTTTGCCATGATACGGGCACAGGTTGTTTTTCCCACGCCGCGTGGACCGCAAAACAAAAAGGATTGCGCCAAATGGTTGTTTTTGATGGCGTTTTTAAGGGTTATCACCACCTGATCCTGCCCTATCACATCATCCCAGGAAGCGGGCCTGTATTTCCTTGCCGATACTACAAAACTTTGCACGGCTTAAAGATAACGATTTTGCCCCGTTTGAAAAACCACATTGTGACAAAATTTTTACCGGAAGAAAAATTCCACTTGCATACTGTATCAATAATCTACCTAATTTTACAATGAAGCCTTCAAGATGAATTTCATTTATCTGCAATTAAATATCTTTTCAGCTAATCTGTGGATCAGGAAATATCTTATCTATATACCTTTAATTGGTCTTTCGTCTTTAAACGGACAAAATCTGATTGAAAATGGAGATTTTGAAATGTATTCTACCTGTCCCTTTGAAACATCTCAAATTTCATATGCAGAAAATTGGTTTGACCCAACTGCTGCAACTTCTGATTATTTTAATATGTGCGATACAACAAATACAGTTTCTGTGCCAACAAATTTTATGGGTTATCAGCCAGCACAATCAGGAAATGCTTATGCCGGAATTTTTATTGCACAAACCGGCGGGCCAATTTACAGAGAATATATTGAAACTGGATTTAAATCCACACTGGTTGCCGGGATGCCTTATACTCTTACATTTTATGCAAATATTTCGGATCTGAGTTCCTGTAAACCTAAAACCGTATGCGCATTTATTTCCTCAGAATTTCTGTCTGATTATACTACAAATAGTATCCTGATGGAGCCTTCAGATATTATTCATACCATATGCAGCGATCCGGAAAATTATTTTGACTCAATAGGCCAATGGGAAAAAATATATGCCTGTTTTCTCGCTACAGGTGAAGAACGATACATTACTATTGGAAATAGTTTCAGTAATGATTATGCTCCTTGTTTAAGTGAGACCGGTGGAAATAAAACAGCATATTTATATATAGATAATATTGCAATTCAACCATTGCAGGTGCAAACTGTTGTAGTTGATACCATCATCTGCAAAGGAAGTACAGTTGTAATAAACGCATCCGAATTAATTCAGGAACCTCAAAATATTACATCTCAATATACCTGGAACGATGGAACTTCAGATCCCATAAAATCTCTATCGAAAGAAGGTGTCTACACAGTTTTAATACAGAACGGTTGTGTTACTGATACTCTCAAAATAAATATTCATTTCAAAGTTGATTGCACTGAAATATTTATGATACCAAATGCATTTTCTCCAAATGATGACGGCATCAACGACAGATTCAGGATCATTGAAGAAAATATCACAGTGAAACGATTCGATATTTACAATAGATGGGGAATTAAAGTTTTTGAAAGCACAGATGCACTCACCGGATGGGATGGTAAAATAAATGGCAAAAACGCGGAGATTGGAGTTTATTTATATATACTGGAATACTCCACTAATATAACAGAAAAACAAGAAAGTAAAAAAGGTTATGTTACTTTAATCTATTGAAATAAGCTCTTAATATACCATCACATTATACACAAAGTAATTTTTAGAATTAAAGATTTTTAAAGTATAAATGGACGGGGGAAATTTTTCAATATCAATTGCTGTTATATTTCCCCGTAAATCTCCGCTTTTTACAATTTTTCCATTCATGTTGATCAATTGATAAAATATAATTTCAGAATTATCCTTTATTTCTATCGTTAATTTTTCAGATACAGGATTTGGGTATATTTTTATAAATTGATGGTCAGGAATTAAATCTTCATTTGCAACAGTACAATCAATAGCTGAAGCATCAGATAAAACATTTAGAATCCCATCTTCCACCCACCAGTTTTCCCAGGTAAAATCGTCACCTGCAGCGGTTTTCCAGTCGTTGAGGTCGAGGGTTCCGGAACCAAAATTATCAGCGCCCATTTTGATCACTTTCAGGGCAACATCATTTCTATTCCAGGTTAATTTTTCTCCATCCACACATAATTCAGGTTCCTGTGGTTCGAAACAATTTACCTGAATAAAATATACATAATCTTCCTCTCCGGGATAAGATCCATACGCATGTGCAATATTATTTTCATCAATACAAACTGCAGTATATTCTTCACATCCAATGCCATAAAATGGATGACCATAATCATTAAATAATCGCGCTAAAAAAGCAACATGTCTACCCCGGCGATCGGGATTATCGTAATGTGTGTCTGTAATGAGATCCATTGTAACAGGGTTCTGAATAAAATCATCATATCCAAGAGTCATGTAATCATTAAAAGGATCATACAGAGATTGTGCGGAAGTAGCACTTCCATTTTCTGCAGAAAAATAGGCCTCTCCCATTATTGCCGAACCGGCACTCGTTCCACCGATGGGAATCTTTTTTTCATTCACAACAAAATTTATTGCATCTTCTACAGGTGTGTCGCGCCAAAAGGAAATATAATCCCACTGATTGCCACCGGCAAACCACAGTGCTTCCGCATTTTCAATTTGGGCAATAAGATATGGATCAATAGAGGCAGCAGCTGAATTACAGACAATGGTTTGAACTGAATTTACCGATATTCCGAGCTCAGAATAAAAATAATCGTTATACCCATCCTCTCCTGAAGCCCTGAGCACCAAAACATCACCTCCATCAGCTCTTTCCAAGAACCAACGCATTGCATAATCGTTTTCACTCGCACCACCCATTAAAACAGTTCCGGAGGTTGGACTGCTCACCACATCAATAGTATCGCCGGTGTAATAACTAGTAAAAGCTTGTCCGAAACCGAGAAAATAATTCAAACCGCACAACACTAAAAGTATAAAACGCATACAATTTACTTTAAAGTCAAAGATAGGAGGAAGCACAATACCAATTGAATTATATTTGCACAAATTTTCTACACTTGGAACCTTCTCCGAAATTGGACTTCAACGATACTGAAACTGCGTTTTCAGGAAAAAGTAATGCAGCATTAAAATGGGAATATTGGTTATTTAAGGTAATGAATAATTCCGGTATCACTTCTGTTTTAACGGGATTGGCACAACTAACAATAAAATTGCATCTGCCATTTAAATGGGCAATTAAAAAAACAGTATACGACCAGTTTTGCGGAGGTGAAACGCTGGAAAAAACTATTCCTGTTATCCAAAAATTAGAATCATTTAATATAGGAGCTATTATTGATTATGGCGTGGAGGGCAAAGAAAATGAAGAGGAATTTGAAAGAACAAAAAATGAATTGATCAAAATAATTCAGTTTGCTAAAAGTCGAAATAAAAACGGAAAAGTTACAGTTCCGTTTTTAAGTTGTAAGGTTACCGGATTAACGCCATTTAGTATTTTGGAAAAAATAAATAATGGATCAGAATTAACAGAATCAGACCAAAAAGAAAAAACAGCTTTATATGCCAGAATGCACGCCATTGCGGCATCTGCGGCAGATGCCAATATTGGATTATTTATTGATGCAGAAGAAAGTTGGATTCAGGATGCAGTTGATACACTCACGTTTGAATTAATGCGCAAATACAATAAAACAAATGCTGTTGTTTATAGTACTCCACAAATGTATCGCCACGACCGACTTGAATTTTGCAAACGATCGCTGCAGGATGCAATAGAACATAATTATATTTTAGGATTAAAACCGGTTCGTGGTGCTTATATGGAAAAAGAAAGAAAACGCGCTGAAGAAATGAATTATCCCTCTCCAATTCAAAAGGATAAAGAAGCAACAGACAAAGATTACGACGCAGTATTAGAATTCTCCATAAATAATATAGAAAAAATTGCTCTTTGCGCTGCTACCCACAACGAAAAAAGCAGTTTATTCCTTGCAGAAGAATTACATAAAAGAAATATCCCTCACAATCATCCGCATATTTCATTTTCCCAATTATACGGAATGAGTGATCAGATCACCTATAATCTTGCAAAAGGGGGATATAATGCCACCAAATACCTACCATATGGTCCGGTAAAAGACGTTATTCCCTACCTGATCAGAAGAGCCCAGGAAAATAAAAGCGTAAGTGGGCAAATGAGCAGGGAGTTGGGTTTGCTTTATAAGGAGATAAAAAGAAGAGGTTTATAGGAAGATTCGAAGGGAGAAGATTCGAAGAATCGAAGGGGAAGGAAAGAAGGTTCTAAGGAAGGAAGAATACGTAAGATTCGAAGGGAGAAGATTCGAAGGGGAAGGAAAGAAGGTTCTAAGGAAGGAAGAGGTGGGTAAGGTTGAAAAAGGGATTTCTCTCGATTCGTACATTCTGAGCAATTAATTCTCCAAACTACATTGTTAAAGGTTGTTTTTTGTCAAATTCTATGTTTCATTGGAACAAGGAACTATTTGGCCTACACAATTGTCAATTATCAATTGTCAATTGTCAATTTCTCGAGTAACTTTGTGTAGGACATTTTAAAGAAAAAGATATGCCATTTTACAGTAAATTGGGGGAAATACCGGAAAAACGCCATACACAATTCAGAAAGCCTGATGGCACATTGTATCATGAGGAATTGTTTTCAACGGAGGGATTCAGCAATACCTATTCTTTATTATATCACCTTTATCCGCCAACCAAAATAAAACAGGTTGGAGAAGCCTATTCGGTGGAACCGAAAGTTGTACTTTCCAAACAATTAAAACACCGCTCCTTACACGGATTTAAAATCAATCCTGCAGATGATTATCTGGAAAGCAGAAAAGCAGTGCTTGTGAATAGTGATCTTCATATTTCACTTGCAGCACCCCGCAAAAGCATGACCGATTATTTTTATAAAAATGTGGATGCAGATGAAATGATATTTTGTCATGAAGGCAGTGGCACCTTATTGACAATGTATGGGGAATTAAAGTTTGAATACGGTGATTATATTATTATCCCAAGAGGAACATTATATCAGATCCATTTTAATACAGAAAATAACAGATTATTTATTTTGGAATCATTTTCACCAATTGAATTTCCTAAACGGTATTTAAATAAAGTAGGACAATTAATGGAGCATGCACCATTTTGTGAACGCGATATTAAAACACCAACTAATTTGATAACACATGATGTTCAGGGTGATTTCTTTTTCAAAATAAAAAAACAGGGAATAATTTATCCTTACCATTATGCAAATCATCCATTTGATCTGATAGGATGGGACGGATATGTTTATCCATGGACATTTTCCATACATAATTTCGAACCTATAACGGGACGCGTTCATCAACCACCTCCGGTACATCAAACTTTTGAAGCACGTAATTTTGTTGTATGCAGTTTTGTGCCACGTATGTTCGACTATCATCCACTTGCAATACCAGCTCCATATAATCACAGTAATATCGACAGCGATGAAATTCTTTATTATGTTGATGGAGATTTTATGAGCCGAAAACACGTTGAACGCGGTATGATAACACTTCATCCCGGAGGTATTCCCCACGGCCCACACCCGGGCACCTACGAAGGCAGCATAGGCAAAAAAGAAACCCACGAACTCGCACTCATGGTAGATCCGTTTCGCCCGCTTCAATTAACGGAAGAGGCGTTGGGGATTGAGGATAGGGAATACTATCTTTCTTGGTTAACTTGATTTTCTTATGAAGAGATGTAGATGATGTACCAATGTACCGATGAACAGCCGAAAATAATGTACCGATGCCTGCACGTCTTGCGACGGGAACAGCCGGGGATGATGTACCAATGTGAGGATGAACAGCCGTGGATAATGTACCGATGCCTGCCCGTCTTGCGACGGGAACAGCCGGGGATGATGTACCAATGTGAGGATGAACAGCCGTGGATAATGTACCGATGCCTGCCCGTCTTGCGACGGGAACAGATGGGGATGATGTACTAATGTGAGGATGAATATTCGAAAAAAAAAATAAAATTAAATTATTTATAAAAAATAGATAGTTATGTAAAAAGAGACTTGATTTATTGAATTTATTTATTGATTTAACCCTTAACCCTTAAAAACGATGAATGATTATTTTAGTGATGATAATATCATCTTGAAATTGACCTTTGAATTTAGTTTGCTGATTATTGAATACACTGAAAAGTTGGAGGAAATGAGAAAGTATCCTATGGCGAGACAACTTTTTAGATCAGGAACTTCGATTGGGGCAAACGCAAACGAGGCTCAAAATGCGGAAAGTAAAGCGGATTTCATACATAAAATGAAAATTGCTGCAAAAGAAGGAGAAGAAACATTTTATTGGTTAAATTTATGTAAACATGCTCCAAACTATCCCGATTGTGATTATTTAATTGTGAAACTAAATAGAATTAACAGAACTTTAGGAAAAATAATAAAATCCTCAAAAAAACAATAATAAAAAAATAAAAACACGGACACCAAACAACCGCAGGTTGTGCGGGTTTGGCTGTTAATCGGTACATTAATTTAATTGGTACATTGGTACATCAAAAAAAAATTATGGAAACTTTAAATCTAAATCAAACCTCCTCCCCTCTCGAAACACTCGACTTCCTTCCACTAAATGGAACGGATCATATTGAATTTTATGTGGGAAATGCGAAGCAGTCGGCGTATTATTATCAGTCGGCGTGGGGATATAAATTGGTGGCATATGCCGGATTGGAAACCGGAGTTCGCGATAGGGCGAGTTACGTTTTGCAACAGGAAAAGATAAGAATCGTATTAACCTCTTCCTTTGATCCTGAAAGTGAAATTTCGATGCATGTTAAAAGACATGGTGACGGTGTAAAGGTTTTGGCATTAATGGTGGATGATGCAACAAAAAGTTTTGAGGAAACTGTAAAACGAGGAGCAAAACCCGCGATGCAACCTACCGTAATGAAAGATGCTTACGGAGAAGTGGTTGTTTCAGCAATACACACTTATGGCGAAACCATTCATAAATTCGTGGAGAGAAGAAATTATTCCGGTGCGTTCATGCCAGGGTTTGAAGCAAAGGAGTCGACAATAAATATACAGCCAATAGGATTAAAATATATTGATCACTGCGTGGGAAATGTGGAGTTGGGGCGCATGAACGAGTGGGTGAAATTTTATGAAGATGTAATGGGATTCAAACTATTAATAACATTTGATGATAATGATATATCTACAGAATATACAGCATTGATGAGCAAAGTTGTTTCTAATGGAAATGGATTTGTTAAATTCCCTATAAATGAACCTGCCGAGGGAAAAAAGAAAAGTCAGATAGATGAGTACCTTGAATTTTATAAAGGAGCGGGTGTTCAGCATATTGCCGTGGCTTCGGATAATATTTTGGAGACGGTAGCTGAATTAAGAAAACGCGGTGTTGAATTTTTACAGGTTCCCGGAGCTTATTACGAAGATGTATTGGAACGTGTTGGACATATTGACGAAAATCTTGAAGACCTGAAACGACTTAATATTTTGATCGACCGCGATGAGGAAGGATATCTCTTGCAAATTTTTACAAAACCGGTTGAGGACAGGCCAACAGTTTTTTATGAAATAATCGAACGACATGGTGCAAAGAGTTTTGGAAAGGGTAATTTTAAAGCATTATTTGAGGCAATTGAAAGAGAACAGGAATTGCGCGGTACTTTATAATTTAAAGTCATTATTTGATAATCTAAAATATAATAATTAAATTACATCTGAGTGGAAACAAATTTTGAAAGAAATTCAAATGTAAATTCACTGCAACAATTTGAGGCATTATTTCATCATGCAACGATCGGTATTATTATTTCCAATAAATTGGGTGAAATAATTAACGCTAATGACATGGCATGCAAATTTTTTGATTATCAAATTGATGAACTAGTAGGACAGAAAATAGAAATATTACTTCCTGAAAAATACCAGCACTCTCATCAACACAACCGTGAATCCTTTTATTCCAATCCACATAATCGTGCTATGGGTGCTAACAGGGATCTGAATGCCAGGAAAAAAGATGGATCTACGTTCCCGGTTGAAATTAGTTTGAGTTATTATAAAATTAAGGAGGAGTTATTTGCCATTGCATTTATCATAGACATTTCGGAGAGAAAGGCCAATGAGGAATTTATGCTTGCTCAAAAAAACGAACTGGAGAAAAAAACGATCGAAATTTCCTCGATGAATATTGGTTTAGAAAACAAAATAGAGGATCGAACAAAAATGTTAAGGGAAACCTTACAGGAACTGGAAAATTCAAGGCAGGAATTAAGTGAGGCATTTGACAAAGAAAAAGAATTGAGTGATCTTAAATCGCGATTTGTAACCATGGCCTCACATGAATTCAGAACACCATTAAGCACAATTTTATCTTCTGCGTCACTCCTCAATAAATATACTAAAACAGAAGAGCAAGAAAAACGCGACCGGCACATAATGCGAATTAAGGATGCGGTAGGTAGTATGAAAAATATTTTGGAAGATTTTCTTTCATTGGGAAAATTGGAAGACGGATTGGTTACTGCCAGGTATGAAAATTTAGAGGTTCAAGACTGTGTACATGCAATAAAAATATTAATTGAAGATATACAGCAGATCTGCAAACCAGGACAAAAACTTATATTTACACATGTTGGCGAAGGAAACCTTGTTACTGATTTAAATATGATTAAAAATATTCTTGTAAATCTAATTTCAAATGCCATTAAATTTTCTGCTGAAAATTCAGTGATCAATATAGATTGTATTTTAGACGGTGCCGTAATTAAAATTGTAGTAAAAGATAATGGAATAGGAATTTCGGAAGAAGACCAGGAACACTTGTTCGAACGTTTTTTCAGAGCTAAAAATGCCTCCAATATTCAGGGAACCGGTTTGGGATTACACATAGTTTCAAAATATCTGGAGTTGATGAATGGAAAAATATCATTAAAAAGTATATTGAATGAAGGAACTACTTTCACTTTGGAAATTCCAAATATAAATTCATAAGTTATAATATTAACATGAAAAAGAAATTACTATTAATTGAAGATAATACAGAACTGCGTGAAAATACTGTAGAGATTTTGGAACTTGCAAATTACACGGTATTTTCGGCGGAGAATGGCAAAATTGGAGTTGACATTGCACTTGCGGAAAAGCCTGATCTCATCATTTGCGATATTATGATGCCGGTTCTGGATGGTTATGGTGTGATACATTTATTGGGACAGAACGATGAGACAAAAAATATCCCATTTATCTTTCTAACTGCTAAAACAGAAAAGTCGGATTTCAGAAAAGGTATGGAAATGGGTGCTGATGATTATATTACAAAACCGTTTGACGATATTGAATTACTGAGAGCAATAGAGGTGCGATTTAAAAAACATGAATTGCTGCGTTCTGCATTTACAAACGACATTCATGGAGTGAATGAATTTATAAATTTAGCGAATGAAACAGCAGGTCTTGAATTGACATCTGATCTTCGGGAAGTGCGAGAATACAAAAAAAAGCAGTTTTTATATTCAGAAAACAACAGGCCTCATAATATTTATTACGTAATAAAAGGAAAAGTAAAAACCTATTTAATAAATGAAGATGGAAAAGAATTGATCAATGCAATTTATACCAACGGAGATTTTATTGGGTATACAGCTATATTGGAAAATAAACCCTATGCAGAAAATGCAGAATTTATGGAGGATTCTGAATTAATGCTTATACCTGCGGAGGATTTTACTGCGCTTATTAACAAGGATATGATAGTGGCACAACAGTTTATTAAATTGCTCACAAAAAATATTTCTGACAAAGAAGAAAAGCTTATTGCATTAGCATATAATTCTCTTCGGAAACGTGTTGCAGCCAGTTTGATGGAAGTATATGATATCTTTAAAAAATCGGATCCCAATAATTCAAAAGTAGAAATTTCCAGAGAAAATCTTGCACGTGTGGTTGGTACCGCTAAAGAATCGCTGATAAGAACATTAAGCGATTTTAAAGATGAAAAATTAATAGATATTAAGGAAGGTAAGATCTATATATTGGATGAAAAAAAACTCAGAAACCTCCCATTTTAAGATGTCTATTTTCTGCTGAATAATTCCCCTTCTATGTTCTGTCTCTCCAGAGTCCAGTCCTCAGTTAAAGTAGTTTCCACCCAAACTTTGCCCGCTTTTCTAAATACCAATACTCCAATACCGAATTTATTAAAGTGATCCTTTAGGGTTACTACTCTATCGTTTTTATCAATATGTATCGCAACTTTATCAGAATTGCCATTTAAAAATTGTATTTTTTGATTCGCCCCTAATTTTTCAATACTTGATTTCTCATCTCCTGTGCGTCTGCGAAAAAATTCTATTCGCAAAAAAGGGAAATACCTGTTAAATTCTTGCTGTAACTCTCCAATTAATTTATTTCCCTGGATATCCATTTTTAACCTTTTGCTATTCTTTTCATCATTAAAACTTACCGGATATGTCATATTAAACTCCTCCTACATGGTTCATTGCAAACTTTTATTGCATTTACCAACTGCAAAAATGAAAAAATGCCGCAAAGGTATAGATGATTAAAATCACCAATTTTAATGATGATGATTGACAGGTGTCGAAGCACTTAAAATAGAAAAACCCGCCAGAACAAAAGCTGGCGGGTTTTTCTATTTTAAGTGTATTTATTGAATTGTAATTGTTTTTATCTGCAGTCCTTCAGATGTTAAAACTTTTAATAAATATATACCCGAAGTCAGATCAGCAACATGTAATGTTGAGGTATGTCCTGATAAATCCTGACTAATTATCAAACTTCCTTTCAGGTCATAAATTTCAGCATTTAAAAGGTTAACATCGGCAGATGCAATTTGTATATTATCTACAGCCGGGTTAGGAAAAATATCTAATTTATTATTCAATAAATTATCCTGTAACCCAGTAATTTCCACATCGCTGTTAATTCCGTATGATTCCGAATTACTTGGAATTCCACCAACATCGGTTTTAAGATCAAAATACTGAAATAAAGGTCCCTTTACTCCTGCTTTATACCAATAATAAAGAGTGTAATCATATACAAATGTAAAAGGTATACCCACCGCTTCATCACTGAAATCTTGCTCAATTTTTACTCTTAAAACATTTGTATAAGTTCCTGATGGCAGAATTAGGGTTCCGTAACCATCTGCGTTCATTTCATTTGATCCGTCACGAATCATATCATACCCTGAGAAAAATTCAGCATGCAGATCATCGGAATTGGTTGTTCCGTAAGTTAAAGGAAAAATAAGTATTTCTTCCGGGTCACTATAACTTATTGTTGTTGCCGGGGTATAAACACCATACACAGTATATTCCGAAGGAGTGATCTTAAAAAAACCAAAACTCCCTGATCCGTCATCACTTGCAGTATTTGCACCTGGAAATTCCGCAGCTTCACCTGTTGCGGAAGGATCCACTAGAGTATAACCTACTGTAGTACCAGAGGTAGAGATGCCGGAAAAATCCCACGTAACATTTTCACCGGCAGCACCAGGGTCAAAGTCAGTAGTATTTACATTCACATAAGATAATTCATCTCCGATGGTACCAGCAACCGAGGATGTAATTGTTGGCTGAGCATAACAAGCTATGCTAATTGTTACCATTAATAAAGTAAAAAGTTTTTTCATAGTATTTTTTTTAGCAAAGTTAATAAATGACTAGGTAATAAATGTTAATATGATCCCTAAAAACGCCTCCGGTTGTTCAGCATGCACCCAATGCCCTGAATCTTCCACTGTTTTTAAGATGGCATTTGGAAAAACTTTTTGAATATCATCCCAATCTTCATTCACAATATATTTGGAATTTTCGCCTCTTACAAACAATACATCTCCTGTAAACGTATTTAAAACTTTTACGGGTGCAAGAATTTCGTCATCGTAATTGGCTGATAATGCTTCCAAATTGAACTTCCACCGGTAACTCCCATTTACATTTCTTGATAAATTTTTTAATAGAAATTGTTGTACTGTAATATCCGACAGCTTATCAGCCATAAGTATCTCAGCATCTTTTCTGGAATGGATGGTTTTAAGATCTATAGACTGTAACGCATCAAAAATGGAATCGTGTCCTCCCGGATAACGTTTAATTCCCATATCCACTATAATAAGTTTATTTACCTTTTCGGGGTGCTGAAGTGCAAATTGCATTGCCGTTTTACCACCCATGGAATGTCCGATGATATGCGCTTTTGATATTTGATGGTGTGTAAAAAATACACTAAGGTCATCCGCCATTAATTGGTATGAATGCTCCGGAGTATGTGGAGATTTTCCATGATTGCGTTGGTCGATAAGGTAAACAGTAAATTTTTCTTCTAAGGATCTTGCTATGGTTTTCCAGTTATCCAACATTCCGAATAATCCATGAAGAATAATTATAGGATATCCGGATCCTGATTTTATATAATTGAGTTCCATTATTTCATCTTCATTCTTTTCACTAAATAAGGCATTAATACCTGACTAAATTCCTTATTCATATCAGCTTCTATAAAATCAATTTTGTATTGATCGCATCGTGTTTTTAAATTCTTCATAAATTTCACCATTTGTTCCATGTAGTGAGATTTAACTTCATTGCTTCTAACTTTAACTTTTTCACCACTTTCCATATCAACAAAAACATATGGTCGGTTATCGTAGGTAAAATCTATTTCGTGTTTTTTATCCACTACATGAAATAAAATTACTTCATGTTTATTGTGTTTTAAATGTTGCAGCGCAGAAAAAAGTTCTTCCGTGTTTTCATTGCCTTCAAACATATCGCTGAAAACAATCACCAAACTCCGGCGATGCACATTTTCCGCAATTACGTGCAAACATTTTGCAGCTTCAGTTTTCAGATCTCTGGATGATCTTCCAATAAAATTCTCCAACTGAGATTGCAATAATTTTTGATGAACAATATTACTTGCAGCTTTTGTATGCAGCAAAATATCATCCGCAAAAATGGTAAGTCCCGCAGCATCTCTTTGCAATTTTAATAGATGCATGATAGAACTGGCACAAATGGCAGAAAATATGAGTTTATTAATGTGTAATCCCTGTTCATTTTTTTCTGCTTCGGGAAAATACATACTCGAGGAAGCATCGATCACGATCTGACAACGCAGATTGGTTTCTTCCTCATATTTTTTTGTGAATAACTTATCCGTTCTTCCGTAAACTTTCCAGTCGATATGACGTGTGGCCTCTCCGGGATTATAAATTCTATGTTCTGCAAATTCTACAGAAAATCCATGAAAGGGGCTTTTATGTAATCCTAAAATAAAACCTTCCACTACCTGTTTAGCAAGAAGCTCCAGGTTTTCAATACTGCGCAGGTCCTGAATGGACATCAATTGTTGGGTTGTAGCCATATTCTATGCAAATAACCCTGAATTAGAAAATTTGAAATTTACTTCAAACCATTTGTTTTATCTAATTTTCAATTCAGGGCTTACGTAAAAAGCCTTCCTACTAACGCAAGAAGGCTTAAATTAAGTATGTTTAACAAATTACATATGTTGTTTCACCTTCGCATCGAGCACACTTTTAGCAACTGCACCCACCTGTTTGTCGATTACCTGGCCATTTTTTATAAATAAAATGGTTGGGATGTTGCGAATCCCGTACATCATAGAGATCTCAGGGTTAAAGTCAACATTCACTTTGCCGATGTTCACCTTACCGTGGTAGTCTTTCGACAATTCTTCGATAACTGGTCCAACAACCCTGCAAGGTCCGCACCATTCAGCCCAAAAGTCGATTACAGTAAGTTTTTCACTTTCAAGAACATCTTGCTTGAAGTTCGCATCGTTAAATTCTAATGCCATAGTAATTTTTGATTTTATTGGTTTATTAATTAAGAACATTATTGTAACAATCAAGTGTGGGATTAGTTCCTGCACCACTCATTTTTCCCCTCCTATCCCGGCTCTGCAAATTTAACCAGCTACTTTTAAAGTTACCTCCCCAAATTTCCCCAAACTGTTCAAAACTGGACTTTCTGCTTTGATACAGCCATTTTGGGTTCTGAAATAGACGTCAAAATTCTCGGTTTCCTCCACAATTTTCAGTGCGATCCTGTCATTTCCCGGGTGTGCCTTGATAAGATCTCCAACGGCATCAATAAAGGAATGGTTCAAATCGGAAAGTGAGATGCTTAAGGTGATCTTCATGGTCTTTTTCTCACGCATTTCACTGAGCAATTGAATATCCGTCACCCAAAAACGTTTTCTTTCCGGATCATTTCTGTCTGTTTGATAATTTCCCTTTACGTATAATACATTACCGGTTTGGTCAACGTAATTTTTGAATTTAATATAATTGCTTTTAAATAATCCAAGTTCTAAATGGCCGCTGAAATCTTCCAATGAAAAAATGGTGTATTTATCACCCGACTTTCCGATCTTGGTATCAGTAGATGCGATATATCCTACAATAGAAATTTCGCCTTTATCCGTAAATTTTTCTATTTCATTTATGGCACATGTTTTAAATGCATCCACTTCAATTCTATAATCATCAAGTGGATGTCCGCTTAAATAAATACCTATTACTTCAAATTCTTTTTTTAATTTTTCTACGGTGTTCCATTCAGGCCATTCCGGAATTTTTGGTTCCGCAACCTCACTGTCAATGGTATCACCAAATAAAGTATTTTGAGCATTATTGACATTATCGGTGAAATTATTTCCGTAGCGTATTGCATTTTCTAAAACATTAATAGTTTCATTTTTTCCAACCGCAAAATATTGTGCACGAAAAACATTAAAACTATCAAAAGCGCCGGCAAGCACAAGCGACTCCAAGGTCTTTTTATTTACACTGCGCAGATTAACTCTTCTTGTAAGATCATATAAACTTTTATAGGGACCATTTGCATTGCGTTCTCTTATCAGCTCAACAACTGCAGCCTCTCCTACCCCTTTGATCGCGGTTAATCCAAAACGAATTTCACCATTTTTATTTACGGCAAAAGTTACATTACTTTCGTTTACATCAGGAGGTAATACAGAAATTCCCATACGGCGACATTCATCCATAAAGAAACTCACTTTTTCAATATTCCCCTGATTATGTGTGAGCACTGCACTCATATATTCAGCAGCGTAATTTGCTTTAAGATAGGCAGTTTGATAAGCAACTAAAGCATAACAAGTTGAATGCGATTTATTAAATGCATATTGTGCAAATGCTTCCCAATCGCCCCATATTTTTTCACATATTTTTTTATCAAAATTATTTTTTTCGCAACCCTCGATAAATTTCGATTTCATTTTATCGAGCACATCCTTTTGTTTTTTACCCATTGCCTTACGCAGGGTATCCGCATCTCCTTTTGTGAAATTTGCGAGGCGTTGTGAAAGTAACATTACCTGTTCCTGATAAACAGTAACACCATATGTTTCCTTTAATATTTCCTCCATTTCCACAAGGTCGTAATGAATTTCCTCACGCCCGTGTTTGCGTTTGATATAAGTAGGAATATATTCAATAGGACCCGGACGATAAAGAGCGTTCATCGCAATAAGGTCTTCAAATTTATCGGGTTTTAATTCTTTCAGATATTTTTGCATTCCCGGACTTTCAAACTGAAATGTTCCGTTTGTTTCGCCGCGCTGATATAATTCGAAGGTGGGTTTATCGTCTAAAGTAATTGTGTCGATATCAATGGTTACGCCATGATTTTGTTTAATTAAATTTAATGCAGTTTTAAGAATGGATAAAGTTCTTAAACCAAGAAAGTCCATTTTAATTACACCTGCATTTTCTATCACTTCTCCTTCAAACTGTGTGATATATAGATCCGAATCCTTTGCAACTGCAATTGGAATCAGGTCGGTAAGATCGCATGGTGCAATAATTAACCCTGCAGCATGCACACCGGTATTGCGCACCGATCCTTCTAAAACTAAAGCCTCTTTAATTACTTTACTTCTCAGATCATCACCATCTTCAAATATTTTGCGCAACGCCTTTGCATTTGCCATTTCATCCGGTGATAAATTTTCTTTTTCAAATAAGGAATTATCACCGTTTAGGGGTGCATTAATAAATCTGTTTAATGAAATACCCGGGCGTTCAGGAATAAATTTACTTAGTGCATTACTATCTGAAATTGCCATATCCAAAACACGTGCAACATCTTTTAAACTTGTTTTGGCAGCCATGGTACCATAGGTAATTAATTGTGCAACCTGATTTTTTCCGTATTTCTGCACAACATAATCAATAACTTTTTGCCGCCCGTCATCATCAAAATCCGTATCAATATCTGGCATCGACTTTCTATCAGGATTTAAAAATCTTTCGAAGAGCAGATTATATTTCATGGGATCGATATTGGTTATCCCAATACAATATGCAACTACAGATCCTGCAGCCGATCCTCTTCCGGGACCAACAAATACACCCATGTCGCGCCCTGCTTTTATAAAATCCATTACAATGAGAAAATATCCTGCAAAACCCATTGTTTTAATGGTAAACAATTCGAAATTGATGCGTTCCTCAGTGAGTGCTTCAATTTCGCCGTACCGTTTTTTTGCACCTTCAAAGGTGATGAACTTTAAATATTCCCATTGATTTAAAACATCATCCTCATGAATTTTAAATTCGGCGGGTACAGGAAATGCGGGCAATAATATATCGCGTTTAAGATCTAATAATTGTATCTTATCAACTATTTCATTGGTATTTTCAATTGCCTCAGGTACATCATCAAAAAGAGTTATCATTTCTGATGATGTTTTAAAATAAAACTGATCGTTATAAAAAGCAAAACGTTTGCCTTTGCTTTGCATATCATCGTCACCAAAATCCTTCATTTTTGGCGTTGCCTGTTTTTCTCCGGTATTGATACACAATAAAATATCATGTGCGTTTGCATCACCTTGATCAACATAATGTGCATCGTTGGTTGCAATCACTTTAACATTATATTTTTTTGCATATTGCATTAAAACATCATTCACATAAACCTGATCGGGGATGTCATGACGCTGCAATTCGATATAATAATCCTCACCAAATAAATTATGCCACCATTTGAATGTTTCCTCTGCCTCTTCCTTACTTTTTTTCATGATGGCTCGGGGAACCTCAGCAGCGAGACAACAGGTGGTTGCAATTAATCCTTCATGATATTTTTCAATAATGGATCTGTCGATGCGAGGGTATTTACCGTACATGCCCTGCGTATAACCCAGGGAACACATTTTTACTAAATTTTTATATCCTACCTCATTTTTGGCAAGCAGCACCTGATGATATCGCACATCTTTCTCTTCCCGGGTAAAATTTTTCCGGTACATATCACTCACGATATAAAATTCGCAACCAACTACAGGTTTGATCTTTGGTGTTCCATCGGCATTTTTGTGTTTATAGGCCTCTGCCACAAATTGAAATGCGCCAAACATGTTGCCGTGGTCGGTAATTGCGAGCGCGGGCATTTCGTCTGCAACTGCTTTCTTATATAGCCTGCTTATGTCACTGGCTCCGTCGAGCAGCGAAAACATGGTATGATTGTGAAGATGTGAAAATTTCATTTTTTTTAAAGGTCGGCTAAATTAGAAAGAAGCCCAAATGAAGGTAAAAAAAATGACGGGATTTTTTAAACAGGTTGTGCACAAGATTAAATAAAAAAGTTTCGTTTAAGCTAAGTAAATGTAATTCAGCACATTGAATTGTCTATAAAACTGCATAAACTCACTGAAAAAATGTAATTTTAAATAAATTGTGGGTCCTGATGAAAACGATCATTTCTTGTCTTTTTATTCTTTATACCCGGTTTCGCAAGCGGACAAAATAATACCTGGTATTTCACCGGTATTACCGATACAGTAATTAGTATCACTTCCCTCAACAATAAAATTTGGGCTGCAACTCAAAACGCGGGGTTAAAGATTTTTGATCAAACCACAGGAGAAATTACAACCTATAATAAAAATAATTTACAGGTGGGAACTAATGATTTCAGGATGATCAGATCACTGAATAATAAAATTTATGCCGGCGCTTTTTTTGGTGGATTATATATTTATGAAAATGATAGCTGGAGTTGGATTGATACTTCCAATTCACCTATACCGGGAATGAATGTAAATGATGTAGCATTCGACAGTGTCAATTCCATTTTATGGATCGCAACAAATAAAGGTCTTGCAAAGGTTCAGAATGATAGTTGGCAAATATTTGATTCAACCAATTCAGAACTGGGCGCAAATGATCTCACTTGTTTATTGAATGATAAAAACAATACGCTTTGGATAGGATCACGATTTTCAGGCGTTTCAAAATTAATTGATGGTGTTTTTACAAATTATAATTATGATAATTCAGGACTAAATTCAAATCTTATACGCACCATGATAAGTGATGATGAAGGCATTTTATATATAGCAGATTTTCTCGGTGTAGAAAAATATGATCCGGTTTCTGATGTTTGGTTGTTTGTATATAACACACTTACCTCCCAGCTTACACACAACAGTGTAAACCGCATGGCAATTGACGCGGAGGGAAATATTTGGTTTGCCACACACAATGGAATTACAAAAACAAATGCTACAGGAAGTTGGGATCAATTTTACAGTACTAATTCAAATTTACCACACAGTACTACGGATGGGTTGTATATAGATGATGCGGGAAAGGTATGGGCAGGTACCTTTGGTGGTATGGCTATTTATACTTCCTCAAACCAAATAGGATCATTTGATGATGTGGTAAATATATTTCCCAATCCATGTCGCGATCTTGTTACCATTTCTACAATAAATCCTATGTATATTTCCTTGTATTCCATAACCGGGAAACAACTTGTTTTAGAATATATTATGGAAGAAACGTATGGAGAATTTTTCAATTCTTTTAATGTTACTTCCCTTAGCAAAGGTATTTATGTTGTGGAATGTAAAAATGAAAATTCTGCTATCTCAAAAATATTTGTAAAAAATTGATGTCAATAATAAAGTTCCCTTACTATCAGTGATTTAGCCACAAGTTCTCCCTCCCATTCAAAATATATTTACGAGCTTCTATTATTGAAAAATTTCGCCATTTTTTCGGAAAATGGATAAATCTGTATTTTATTGACCTCAATATCTGCTGCAACTTTGTGAGTGGATCTTGGAAGGGATATACAAACAGTTCAGATTAATAAACAGTCCTTTTCAAAAACGATTTTTTGTAAGAACATCCTGAAACGGAAGTAGGGTATAGTAGTTGGGCATTTTAGAATAAACGTTATTTGAAATAATTTGTTTAAAAACTATATTTGTAGCCACATCTATTTGATCTATGGCAATAAATTATTCCGACTTCGAAAAAGTGGAAATGAGAACAGGCACAATACTGGAGGTAAATGACTTTCCGGGAGCAAAAAAACCTGCTTTTCAGTTAATAATTGATTTCGGAGAACTCGGAATTAAACGATCGAGTGCACAGATCACATCACATTACTCAAAGGCAGAACTCATAGGGAAACAAATTGTTGCCGTGGTAAATTTTCCACCTAAACAAATTGCTAATTTCTTCAGTGAGTGCCTTGTTTTAGGTGCAATTCAAACAGATGGTTCTGTTATATTACTCCAAACAGATAAAGTAATAGAAAACGGATTACGCATTGCATAATCTGATAATCTCTTGACTTTAGGATAGATGCTACTTCCTGTTGCAGTTACAATTACCATTGTAATTCGATTTAATTTTTAAGATGAACACCAAATAAATGGTGACAATTGTTTCCTGTTTACAGAACAAAAGTCATCCGATTTTTACTATTTAACCAATTTCTTTGTATATACATATAAATTTAACTTTTATGAAAAAAATATTATTTATTGCGGCATTATCCCTTAGCACAATAGCCATAAATGCTCAGGTAACGGAAGACTGGGTTTCGCAGGACGATTATTATGGTAAAGACGGCATCATGGTAGTAGTTGATGAGGCAGATAATGCCTTCACTCTTAGCGACATCTTTTATGGTGATATTTACCTTACGAAAAGAAGTCCGGACGGAACCATTCTATGGGCTGTAACCTACGACAATACAACACCATCTCAATGGGAAGTGGCAAGTTGTGTTGCCATCGATATTAATGGAGATGCCATTGTAACGGGATATACAAATACCGGATTTGGATCAGATTGGTTTCCGGTTCAAGCAGTTACTATGAAATTTAATGGTGAAGATGGTGCATTGATTTGGAGAGAAACATACAGCACCGGAGTTGCATACCGTGGACGCAAAGTATTAACGGACGCATCCGGAAATATTTATGTTGGTGGTGATGTAAATGCATGGATGATCTACCACGGAGAAGTGGGTAATATGATGGTAAAAAAATATGACACCAATGGAAATGAAATTTGGACAATTATTGCAGACAATCTTGGAAATCCAATGCCGGGAACACTTAATAATTTAGAATTTGACGCAGCAGGAAATATTGTTATAGCATCTTATGGTTCAACCATGGCTAAAATATCGCCTGCCGGAACCATATTATGGTATTTAAGCGGCATTGAAAATGGAATTATTGATATTGATCTGGATCCGTCAGGAAATATATTTGTTTTATCACATGGTTCCTTTGGCGTGATTCCGTTTATTTCAAGCGATTTCACAGTAAAAAAATATAATAATTCCGGATCATTATTATGGTCGCAACATTACGATTTTGGCAATGAAGAATTTGGTCGTCAAATTGAAAGCGATAATTCCGGTGGTGCATATATAATAGGATATGGTGGACTTTATTTCGACTGGATAACATTTAAAATAAATAGTACCGGAATTCTACAATGGTCGCAGGAATATGATGAGCACACAGGTAATGATGAAATACCAATGAAGATGGTAAAAGATAATGATGATAATATTTATGTAACAGGACAAGGTGGACCATGGCCGGGATATTTCTGGACTAGTTTAACTCAAATGGTTACTATTAAATATACACCTGATGGAGTTGCGGAATGGACAGCCTTACATGATTATTATACCAATGTAGGGACAGCAATTTGTCTTGCCTCTGATAATTCTATTTATGCTGTTGCTCAAATGTATGCAACTACAATACATTATACTCAGGCGCTTCCAACCCTTTGCGAAACTCCTGTAGGATTATTCACCAATAATATTACAACAACAAAAGCGAGACTTAATTGGACAGTTGATCCTGATGCATTTCAATACGAAGTATGGTATAAAAAAACAACGGCAGCGGCTTGGAAGAAAAAATTTGTTCCCGGTATAACCAATAAATTAAATCTTAAAAATTTACAGTGCAATAAAAATTATGAATGGCAGATCAGAACAATTTGTGATACAGTTGGTGTTGATGTGGTATCTGATTTTTCTGCACTACAAAATTTCACAACTCTGGTTTGCAGAGAGATGGAAACTGTAATGGAGGAAAATATTTCATTCTTCCCGAATCCGGCAACAGATGTTTTAAATATAAATATTGTAGATATTACAGTTAATAATATTACAATTCTTGATCTATCAGGAAAAGTATTGATTGTTATTGAAAATATAAATACTGGTACAAAAACTATCGATGTTAGTGCATTAACTTCCGGAATGTATATAATACGCTTCGAGACTGACGAAAACATCATTAATGAGAGATTTATTATATCAAAATAAAAATTACAATTATGAAAACCTTTCTTTTATTTCTATTTTTTATACCGATCATCGGCACAACGCAAGTAACACTTGATTGGTTGGAATTTACAGGAGGTGTTGCTATCGCCACAGACGCCACCGATAATGTATATACTGTAAACTGGGATTATAATCCCGCAGGCGATATTTCACTTACTAAACTTGATGCAGATGGAAATTTTCAATGGGTAACTTCCTTCGATAATACTGACATCACGAGACATGAAGTTGCAACCTGGGTGGAAACAGATAATGATAACAATATTATTGTTACAGGAACAATTCGTTCAGGATTTGCTTCACCTGTAAATGCAGCAAGTGTGATCATGAAGTTTAATCCATCCGGAGTATTATTGTGGCGTGTTGTTTACGAATCTGCCTTTGAAGGTTCCTATACAAAAAAATGCCTTATTGATGCGGATAATAATATTTATGTTCTGGGATTAGGCAACAACGGTGCAGGTTTGGTAACCAAGGTTAAAAAATTTGCACCCGATGGATCTACAGTATGGAATTATTTTAATGTAGCGGGAATTGGTGCACCTCAAAATTTTAAATTCACACCCGACAATAAATTATTAATTTCAGCAAGAGGAATAATTGGCAGCGTAAACGGATATGCCAAAATAGATCTTGATGGAAATGAATTATGGAGTTTTGCCGGAGTGTTGAGTCTAACTGTTGGTGATGCAGCAGGAGACGCATTCGGTAATACTTATATAATAAATGGTGAATATGTAGTTGTTGATGCAGGAAGTGTCATCACAAAATTATCACCTGCGGGAACGGTTGTATGGGATGAAATAAACGGTATAGCCGGAACAAAAGTGGAAGTTGGAAATGACAACAACCCGATAGTTGCCGGATTTCCAAATGGTGGATCACCGGGTGTTGCCATGATCAAATACGACCAACTTGGAAATATAATTTGGGAAAATTTAGACGCCGACGGTGCCGGATTTAATTTGCTGCTGCACGCAATAATGAAATTGGATCCTGCAAATAATGCATATTTTGCAGCGGGAACATTATTTGAAATGGCAGTTTGTAAAGTAAATGCCGATGGAAGCAGCGATTGGGTTGCACATTGTTCAGGTGGTTATGCAAACGGTTTTGTTTTTGGAAATGATTATAGTATTTATGTTGTTGGCGGAATAACAACAGCGCACTTCACTCAAGATCCAATAGTTACCTGCGATACTCCTATTGGTCTGTTTACAAATAATATTACAACAACAAAAGCAAGATTAAACTGGACCATAGTTCCAGGTGCATTTCAATACGAAGTGTGGTACAAAAAATCTACCGCAGCAGTTTGGAAGAAAAAATTTGTACCCGGCATCAATAACAAATTAAATCTAAAAAATCTGCAGTGCAATAAAAATTATGTGTGGCAGATAAGAACAATTTGTGATACTGTTGGAGTTGATCTTGTATCAGCATTCTCTGCAGTTCAGAATTTCACAACTGCAGTATGCAGAGAGGAAATAGCTGAACTTACAAATGCGGAAATGTTGCTTTATCCAAACCCTGCCACAAATACGTCAACAATTATTTTACCTGAATCAGGGAAGTATACTTGTAATATCTTAAATATGACAGGAGAAATTGTGTATAATGAACAATTCGATATCATTTTAAAAGGAGAATCAATAAATTTAAATCTGCAAAATTTATCTGCGGGAATTTATTTGGTGAGAGTTTACAATGATATGATCCAATATACCGATCAACTTGTGATTCAAAAATAAATTGAGATCAAACTAAATATAAAAGGTGGAAGCGATTAAATATCCTTCCACCTTTTTTTATAAATCTTTTACCCCTCGACCTCACAGGTTTCCCAAACCTGTGAGGTCGAGGGTATTCATTCTTTCATTCCTTAATTCTTTCATTAATTACCCACCTGCTAACTTATATTTATATCCAAGTTTAGTTAATATCTCACCCAATTTTTTACGTTGATCGCCTTGAATAATTATTTCACCATCTTTAACGGAGCCACCTGTGCCGCATTTTGTTTTTAATTCCTTTCCGAGTTTTTCGAGGTCTTCATCGGATCCTATAAAATTTTTAATTACACAGACAGTTTTACCTCCCCGGTGATTTTTTTCCAACCACACCCTTAGATCTTGTTGTTGAGGCGGAAGTGTATTTTGTTTTTCTTTATCTTTTTCAAATTTAAAATCCGGATCTGTAGAAAAAACAAAACCGAACTTATCGTTGTTCTTTTTTGCCATTCGAATAATTATTTTTTTGAATTTACCAATACATTTAATCCCTCCGGAATAATACTTACCTTAAACGATTTATCTTTTGGCACTGTTTCACCGTCTATTTGTAAATAAATATAATTTGGAGATTCAATTAATACTTCCTTTGTTTTGAAGGTAGTAAAATGTTTACTTTTCAAATGAGTTCCGGTAAAAACCTGTATCACAGCAAAGGGTACTTTCCATTTTGGAATATTATCCACCAAAACAATATCCATTAAACCATCGTTCAAACTTGCGAAGGGCGCAACTTTTACATTGTATCCATATTGATTTGAATTACACAAATTCATCATAAAAGCTTTGCCTTTAAATGATCTTTCTTCTGAATTGAATGAATATTCAAAGGGTTCGAAAGAGGAAATACTTTTAATGGCGCTCCAGAAATAAGTTAAAAAACCTCTTGTTTCCTCTTTGCTGAAAACTTTTGCAACGAATGCATCAAATCCAATTCCGATCAGGCTAAAAAAATACGCCTCATTCACTTTACAAACATCAATTTTCTTTAATTGAAACTCATTAATAATCTCCAAAGTTGATCTGATATTTATGGAATATCCGAGATGCCTTGCAAGTCCGTTTCCGGAACCACTGGGAATAATTGCCAGTGCAGTTTCACTTCCCAGTAAACCCGTTGCAACTTCATTTACGCTACCATCTCCACCTGCAACAGCAACTACGTCAAATTTATCAAGCACTGCCTGTCGCGCAATTTCTGTAGCGTGACCGCGGCTTTCTGTATAAATTACTTCGTAATTAAATTTATTATGATCGAGATATTTATTTATGAGCGGAGGGATCTTATCCTTTCTTTTTACTCCCGCAACAGGGTTAACAATAAATAAAATATTTTTTTTCACTCCGGCATCAATTTATTCCTAACCATCGCTTCGTGGTGGGTTTGAATAATTGCTTTTAATTTTTCTTCCATTGTTGCAGTGATATTCGGATATTCAAATATCAGATTATCATTTAACGAACTATCCATTTTATACTGATATAATCCAATTGATTTTGACCCATCAAATTGTAAGGCGAAATCATCCGTTATTATCATATAATCAGAAGAGTGATAATTATACACAAAACGCGCTTCTGTAGTATCGAAAACAGATTTTCCGTATGCCATGAATTTACCCGTATAACCGATATAATCTAAAACTGTTGCAGGTATATCGGTTTGTTGCGTAACCTTGTCGTTAACTCCTTGAAATTGTCCGTTTGGTTTATAAATCAACATCCATGTTGAATGCGATCCAACTTGTTCCTGATAAAATTCATGTTCAGGAAGTGGTGGTCCGGGATGATCTGCAGTTAAAATAAATAAGGTATTATTATACCAGGGTTGTTTTTTTGCTTCTGCGAAAAATTGTTTAAGAGCATAATCTGCATATCCAACAACTTCCAACATAGGTATAACACCTTTCTTAAATTGGCCTTTATGTTGTGGTGGTACTGTGAAAGGATGATGGGATGAAATGGTAAATATCTGGCTGTAAAATGGTGGTTTCAAAGTACTCATTTCGTTAGCGGTCCACTTCAAAAAAGGTTCATCAAAAATCCCCCAATTACCATCAAAATCGGCATCATTACCATATTCATTTCTACCATAATAATGTTCAATACCGGCTTGCGCCATTAATCGGTCAAATTGCATGGAACCATTGTTTGCCCCATGAAAAAAAGCAGATGAATAACCGACTCCTTTTAAAATAGTACCTATTCCTTCAATCTGATTATTTTGATAAACTGAAGAAACAAATGGTTCTTCCATTAATACCGGAATTCCGCTTGTAATTGCAACTATTCCCTGGTTGGATGATTTTCCGTTGGAAAACGCATTGGTAAAACATAAACCTTGTGTTAATAAACTATCAAGAAATGGAGTGTATCCGTTTCCACCATTAAAATATCCAATGTATTCTTTGGAAAAACTTTCGAGAACAATTACACAAACATTTTCAGGTTGATCCGGCTTTTGTATGGAATCAGGCCATTGATAAAAATTTGCATTCTCGTGAAAAGGTGAAAATTTTCTTTTAAGTTCTTCTTCCTCAAAATACTTTGGCTCTTGTAATTGTCTATGACCGAAAGCATAAATTACGGAAAAAGGTGTATTAATAATGAGAGACGTTAAACGACTATCCGTTACATATAAAGAGGCGGAGTTCGGTGATAATGGTTTAGCCTGAATGCCACCACGTGCTCCAATTACAGAAAAAACCAAGATCACCAACATAAATACAAGTTGATAGGGATAATGAATTAATCTTGGCAGTGTAAATTTTAATTTTTTAGCGCGGTGCAGATCGGTTTTGCGATATAAATATTCAATTGCAGCCACTAATAAAAATGCGATCACAAATACTATCCAATAATCCTGAATTACCTGAGGTAAAATATTAGTATCACTGGTTAATCCAAGTTCATGTGTGGATGTTCGTTTTAAACCATATCTGTAATATATAAAGTCGCAGGCTTCCAACATCAATGCTATCCCATTAAATACATAAAACAAAATTCTGAGAATTCGCTGATACCAATTTTTGTCAAACCAAGGGCTAGGCAAAATATGCATCAGAATAAAAATAAAATTCACATAAATAATGGAGGAAATATCGAACCGCATACCATGAAACATGATCTGCAGAAAATCACCCGGCGGAATATGCGGGAAAAGATCTTTATTAAAGATAAAAAACAGTACACGGCAAACCGAATAGAGCAGTAACAGGATGCCAAGCCTTTTTAACAAAACCTGTATATGAAAAAGTTGCTCCCTCAAAGTTTAAAGAATTTATACAAAGGTAATAAATAATTGAGGCGTTAGATGAAAATAACGGTAATTCGAACCTCCATAACAACTATTAACAGTAGTTTCCAGGATATTTTAGTCCATAACTGCCTTAAAACTAAGGTCAAGACTGTTCACCGAATGTGTAAGTTCACCTATGGAAATAAAATCAACTCCGGTTTCAGCATAATTGAGCACTGTATCTATGTTGATGCCCCCGGAGGCTTCCGTTTCAAATTGCCCGGAAATTGCTTCTACGGCTTCCTTCATATTGTTAACAGCAAAATTATCCAGCATAATACGATCCACTCCACCGGTTCTAAGCACCTGCCAAACCTCTTCTATATTGCGGGTTTCCACTTCTATTTTTAGTTCAAGTTCATTGTCCTGAAGATATTGTCGAACTTTAGTGATAGCATTCTCAATACCTCCACAAAAATCAATATGGTTATCCTTGATCATGATCATATCGTATAAACCCATACGATGATTATGTCCCCCACCAATTCTTACCGCCCATTTCTCAAAGTTCCGCAAGCCCGGGGTAGTTTTTCTGGTATCCAGGATCTTGGCATTGGTATGTCGCTTTTGCACAAAAGTGTTGGTCTTTGTTGCAATACCACTCATTCGTTGCATAAAATTGAGCATGGTGCGCTCGGCAACTAAAAGAGCCTGTACTCTACCAAAAACAGTAAAAGCAATATCTCCCGGTTCCACCTTGGCACCGTCGGGAATAACAATGTCAACCTCGAGTTCGGGGTTGACATGTTTTAAAATCTGTTCTGCTAATTCGACACCTGCAATTATTCCTGGTTGTTTTACCAAAAGTTTCGCAGTACCTGTGGCTTCATGATCAATGGTGGCCAATGTGGTATGGTCACCTTCTTGTATGTCTTCTATCAGGGCCTCGTCAATAATATCGAGCATATCCCATATCTCAACACTACTCATTTTCGAAACTTAATTCCTGGATCACGAATTTATCACCCACTTTTTTCAGGTAAACATAAGTCCTGAATTTACCCTTATCTGTTCCCAGTGAGCCAATGGCATAATGGGCATTATTACCACCTGATGGTCCATCGTGAATAAATTTGAATGTTTTAGGTGGATTTTTAGCAAAAAAGTCTTTTACGATCGCTTCTGCCTGGCTTTTACTGTATGCACCTTCTTTATTGGCGATCTTAACTTCAACAGTATTGTCGAAATATTCAGCTAAGGCTTTTGAATTTCCGGCTTTAATAGCGGCAGAAATATTATCCAGATCGCCTGTTGCTGTTGCAAATATCATAAGTGGCAATGCCAACAGAAGAATAGATGCTTTTTTAAATTTAAATTTTATCATGGCTGTATTGTTTGGTCAATGCACTGAATTTGCTAAAACCATACCAAAATTAAGAAAAGTTTAACAATCCGGCGGGGGACATAGGATAAAGGACATAGGACATAGGACTGGACGTAGGACAAGGGAGAGGGAAATAGGAAGTAGGAAATAGGAAGTAGGAAATAGGACAAAGGACATAGGACTTGAAATAGGACAAGGGAAAAGGACATAGGACAACAAAATTTCGTAAGAAATTTAAACTCCTCTCTCCTTTCTCCTCTCTCCTTTTTTGACCTTGGCAAAAAAAGGGTGGAAAAAAGAGGGAGAACCCGCCAGTGGACGAACAGGCGCTGATGACGATGATTTGGGAGAAAAAAAAATAAAAAATATTGGATGAAATTGAATTTATTAATAAAATTGAAGTGAAATTTTCATTTATGTCCTGTGTCCTGCATCCTGTGTCCTTTGTCCAATCCCCTTATCTTTGCAGTAATGGAACCAAATAAACGTGCTATGCTCATCATCATGGATGGGTGGGGACATGGTAAAAATGCTGCGGCTTCTGCTATTGCTCAGGCGAATACTCCGAATGTAAATAGTTATTACAAAAAATACCCAAACGCTGAATTGAGAACGGATGGCGAATTTGTTGGATTACCGGAAGGACAAATGGGAAACAGTGAAGTTGGACATCTTAATTTAGGAGCGGGAAGAATTGTGTATCAGGAATTACAAAGAATTTCCAAGGATATAAAGAATGGTGTTCTTGCTCAAAATCAAGTGTTATTGAATGCAATTACCTATGCGAATACTTATAATAAAAATATTCATTTAATGGGTTTGGTGAGTGATGGTGGTGTGCATTCGCATATAAATCATCTTATTGGTCTATGTGAAATATTAAAAGAAAAAAATGCGAACATGGATAAAGTTTTTATTCATGCATTTACGGATGGGCGCGATTGTGATCCTAAAAGCGGCAGTGGTTTCATTAATAAATTGGAATCCACTTTAAAAATTACCGGTGGAAAAATTGCAAGTGTTTGTGGGAGATATTTTGCAATGGACAGAGATAAACGCTGGGAACGGATCAAACTTGCCTATGATCTTTTAATAAACGGTATCGGCACTCCCACTAAAGATCCGGCAAAAAGTCTGGAGGATAATTATAAGGCAGATGTTACGGATGAATTTATAAAACCCATTGTTTGTGTGGATGATAATAATGAACCAATAACAAAAATTATTGCAGGAGATGTTGTGATCGTATTTAATTTCAGAACTGATAGATGCAGACAAATTACTTCCGTATTAACACAACATGACTTTCCGGAATTTGAAATGTTTAAAAAAGATCTGTATTATATTACTATGTCGATGTATGATCACAGCTGGACAAATATTGGTGTGTTATTTGAAAAACAAGATATTACCAAAACGATGGGAGAAATAATTGAGGATAATAAATTGACACAGATAAGGATTGCCGAAACAGAAAAATATCCGCATGTTACTTTTTTCTTTAGCGGAGGAAGAGAAAAAGAATTTGAAGGTGAAAGCAGGATCATGATACCATCACCTAAAGTTGCAACATACGATCTTCAACCGGAAATGAGTGCTTATCTTGTAAAAGATGCAATAGTTGCAGAGTTGAATAATAAGTCGGCGGATTTTATTTGTCTCAATTTCGCCAATGCTGATATGGTTGGACATACCGGTGTTTTTTCCGCAGCGGTAAAAGCGTGTGAAGCAGTTGATGTCTGTGTTGGGGAAGTTGTGGAAGCTGCATTAAATAATAATTACAATGTGATACTTACAGCAGATCACGGGAATTCTGATAATGAAATAAATGAAGATGGTTCCCCGAATACACAACATTCCACAAATCCTGTTCCGGTATTTTATATTTCCAATGATAAAAGATTTACTTCAATAAAAGATGGAAAGCTGGGTGATATTGCTCCTACCCTATTAAACATTATGGGATTGATAATTCCGCCTGAAATGAGCGGAGAGATCTTGGTGCGTTGAAATTAATTTGTGTGATTAATTGGATTTAAACAAAATATTTATTATATTTCGAAAATTATGACATTAAAAGATAAATATAAAAACGCTCTTGCACTTGGCGAGAAGTTACAGATCAAAGATGGTTATGTAACTGAAGAAAATGGCAAATTAAAAATTGGTGGTACTTACGCAGTATCAATTGGGAAAAGGACAGATTATGGGATGCAATTAAAAAAGATGGCGGAGAAAATCCTACGGATCTGGTAGCTGATATTAAAATAACCGAAAAAGCGCTTATGGTGATGCAAATAGTTATATGAAAATATTTGAAGCCAACAGAGATAAACTGAACGACCCGAATATGATAAAGGTTGGACAGGAATTGGTTATACCAAATTAATAAACTTCGTAATTAAAGTCTTTTATTCACCTTGTTTTTTGCGCCGGCAAAATTCTGGCTGTTTATTCGTGAATTAGTGGCTTTCTTTTACTACATATTACGGATAAAAATTGCCACAAATGCACCGATAAAATATTCATGCATTTGTGGCAATTAAATTATTACTCCATCTCCGAATAATATTTAAAAAACCAGGGCAGAGTTTCTATTCCTTTATAATAATTGAATAAACCGTATTTTTCATTTGGTGAGTGAATATTATCACTATTTAATCCAAATCCCATTAAAATACTTTTTGCTCCTAATACCTTTTCGAATAAAGCAACAATTGGAATACTTCCTCCCTCGCGAGTTGGAATTGGTTTTTTACCAAAAGTTTTTTCCATTGCTTTTGCACTTGCCTGTAATGCCGGAAAATCCATCGGAACCACAACAGGTTCACCGCCGTGATGATGTGTTACTTTAACTTTTACATAATCGGGTGCAATAGCTTTAAAATGTGCTTCAAAAAGGTCTGCAATTTTATGTGATTCCTGATTAGGAACCAATCGCATCGAAATTTTTGCGAAGGCTTTGGAAGGTAAAACTGTTTTACTTCCTTCACCGGTATATCCTCCCCAAATTCCGTTCACATCTAATGTTGGACGTATAGAAACGCGTTCCAGTGATGTATAATCTTTTTCTCCCTTCACTTCATTTACACCGAGATCTTTTTTATATTCTTCGAGATCGAAAGGAGTTTTGCTCATTTCTTTTCTTTCTGCTTCGGAAACAATTTCCACATCATCATAAAATCCTTTCACAGTAATATGACCGTCCTTATCAATTAATGAAGAGATCATATCACATAAAGTATTAATAGGATTTGCAACACTGCCACCATAAACCCCGGAATGCAGATCGCGATTCGGGCCTGTTACTTCCACTTCCATATAACTCAATCCACGTAAACCAACAGTTATGCTCGGAACATCGTTTGCAATAATGGAAGTATCGGAAATTAATATCACATCACATTTTAATTTTTCTTTATTTTCTGAAATAAATCCTCCTAAATGTGCAGAACCAACTTCCTCCTCTCCTTCTATAATAAATTTAATATTACAAGGCAAGGCATTATTCTGCATCATTGCTTCAAATGCTTTTACGTGCATGTAAACCTGACCTTTATCATCACAAGCGCCGCGAGCATAAATATTTCCATCTTTAATTACCGGTTCAAATGGTGGTGAATCCCAAAGTGAAACAGGATCGGCAGGTTGAACATCATAATGTCCGTAACACAAAACAGTGGGTTTTGAGGGATCAATTATTTTTTGTCCGAAAACGATCGGGTGACCGGCAGTAGGGCAAACTTCCACATTATCGGCACCGGCTTTTCGCAAACTTTCGGCAACTGCTTCAGCACATCGCGCCACGTCTTCTTTATATTTTGGGTCGGCGCTTACGCTTGGTATGCGTAACAGAGTTAGCAACTCTTCCAACAAACGATCCTTATTTGTTTCAATGTAATTATTGATGAAATCCATTGTAGTTTATTTTGTGGTAAAGTTAAGCAAAAAGCGGGACACGGGATACAGGACACGGGATACAGGACACGGGACACAGGACTTGATAAAGGACAAGGGAAATGGACATAGGATTACTTTTACTTAAAATTATATTTTATTTTCTAAATGATAAATTAATGTGACATGGAAAATATATATCTTTTATTTTTCGAAATATTCTTCGTGAACATAGAATCTTTGTGCCTTGGTGGGAAAAAAAAATATGTAATAGAAATTAAAATAACATTCCAAAATATATTTCTTCGCGAAACTTTGCGCTCTTTGAGCCTTTGTGGCAAAAAAAATATGTAATAAAAATTAAATTAACATTCCAAAATATATTTCTTCGCGAAACTTTGCGCCCTTTGAGCCTTTGTGGCAAAAAAAATATTCAATAGGAAATTACTCTATCATTCCAACTAAAATTACTTCCCGTTTCCTGGGAAGCGGACGCTTCGTTGAATGTTGCACCAGCCCGAGGCTGGCGCTATTTTACTTCGTAAAATACAAACATCCGGAGGCGGGATGTTTGTATTTTTTTGCAAAAAAAGGGTCTACAAAAACAACTCACCTGGCAAACCGATAATTCCATCCCATCCAACCTTGTAATCCACCTGTATGAATGATGCAAATTTTTTCGGTGGAGGGTATTAATTGTTTGTCAATTAAATCAAAAACTGCGTAACAAGTTTTTGCAGTGTAAATTGGGTCGAGTTTGATGGTGTAATTGTTTTCAAATTGTTTAATGAATTTTAATAATGTTGGGTCGTATTTGGCATATCCGCCGAAATGGTAATCTGTATTTATATTCCATTCTACATTATTCGAATTGTTATTATTTTGGAGTAGCGTTTTAATATTATCCGTTAAAATATCTTTTCCTTTTAGAACAGAGATCCCTGTGATCTTTGATTTTAAATCAGGGGTGGAAATTAATCCTGCAAGTGTTCCACCTGTGCCGGATGCACAGAAAATTTGATCGAATTTATTTTCAAGTCCAGTTAATATTTCTGAACAGCCTTTTACTGCTAAATGATTTGTTCCACCTTCAGGGATTAAATAAAATTGACCGTATTTTTCTTCGAGGGTTTGCAGAAATTGTTTGTCGTATTTATTTTTATATTGTTCACGGGAAACAAATAATAATTCCATGCCTTCATTGCGTATAAATTGCAGGGTGGGATTTTTTATATCATCCTCACCCCTAATAATACCTATAGTTTTAAATTGATATTTTTTTCCTGCGACAGCTGTTGCGTGAATATGGTTGGAAAATGCTCCGCCAAATGTGAGTAGTGTATCAATAGATGATCTTTTTGCTTCTTCCAGATTGTATTTCAACTTGAAATGCTTATTTCCCTGTATTTCGGGGAATGCAAGATCCAAACGCAGAATATCTATGGAGTGGCCTTTGTATTTGATTTGAGAGATTGGAGTCATATTGGTGAAAGTAGAACAAAGTTTTTAAAAGTGCCTGTTTTTTAGGGAGATTGTGGGTTTTACTTGTTGGTTTCAAGGTGGGGGAGCTTAGAAAAAATCCCTAAATCAAGTTTCATCATCCGATATTTGAACACCCAAGCTTTTGTATCCCATCTTTAAAAGAGAATTCGCAAGCATAAGTTTAATAGTTTTTTTCCCCATGGTTGTTTTAAAATATTTTTCTCTCTTTCTGGCATCTTCTTCAAATAAATAAAATTCACAAAAAATTAATTTTAACGGAGTTCTATTTCGGGTACTAATTGCTCCACCGTTATTGTGATTAATAATTCGCTGTTCAATGTTGGAGGTATATCCTGTGTACAATAATTTATCTTTTTCACTGAAAAGAATATAAACACAAAAAGGCAAGGGCATGCACATAACTTTAAGGGGTTAAACACTTTAAAATTAATTACTATTAATTAAAATTCTAAATTTAAATAACTCTGATTTGAAATCTGCGTTCAGTCCTAAAGCAGAACTCCCTGCGGTCGTTCGCTTCAGGACACCGTAAAGCAGAAAAACCGTCGTGAAGTAGAACGGAGTTCACTTCACGACGGTTTTTCTGCTTTACGGTGGAGATAGTGAGACTCGAACTCACGACCCCTTGCATGCCATGCAAGTACTCTAGCCAACTGAGCTATACCCCCGTTTTGGGCAAAGATAAAGTATTAATATCAACTTGTGATTGGAGAAATTGATAAATTAATTTGGCAGTTCTTTCGGAGGCGCCGGCGTTGCCGAGTTTGTCTTTTAAAATTTGATACTCTTCGCGCATGGTCGATCTGTATTCATCATTATAAACCAATCTTTCAAAATGAATACGCAGGTTTTTTTCGTTTAATTTAAATTGAATTAATTCAGGGACTACTGCCTTACCCGCAATTAAATTCACCAGCGATATATATTTCACTTTAATAAGTTGTTTTGCAATGGCGTAAGAAATTACGGAGCCTTTGTAACACACTATTTGTGGCACATTAAACAATGCCGTTTCCAAGGTTGCCGTTCCTGAGGTTACTAATGCAGCCTCACTGTGTTGCAAAATATCGTACGTTTGGTTTAACAGATAATGTACATTGTGCTCCCGTACAAATTGTGTGTAAAAATTTTTATCTATTCCCGGAGCACATGCTACAACAAATTGAAATTTTGGAAAATGTTTTGCCATCGATAACATGATGGGCAATTTTACAGCGATCTCCTGTTTTCTGCTGCCTGATAAAACTGCAATTATCGGATCAAAAGTAAGTGCATTTTTTTATAAAATAAAGGGTCTTTAATTTTATCGGAAATTTCATCCAAAAGCGGATGACCTACATATTCCACTTCGTAGTTAAATTTTTTATAAAATTCTTTTTCGAAGGGAAGAATTACATAGAGTTTATCTACATATTTTTTTAATATTTCCGCACGTGAACTTTTCCAGGCCCATAATTGCGGAGAAATATAATACAATACTTTAAATCCCACTTTTTTTGCAAATGGGGCAATACGCAAATTAAATCCGGGATAATCCACCAATATCACACAATCGGGTTGAAATGCAGTAATATCTTTTTTACAGAGTTCAATATTATTTAAGATAGCCCGCAAGTGGAGAGCTACTTCAATAAAACCCATGTATGCAGTTTCTTTATAATGTTTGAAGAGATGAACACCCTGCTCCTTCATTTTATCTCCTCCAAACCCTCGAAATTCTGCATTTTTATCCAACAAACGGATCTCCTCAATAAGATTTGATGCATGCAGATCACCTGAGGCTTCACCGGCAATTATATAATATCGCATATCACCATCAATTAAGCAAATAAATTAGAATTATGCAATACATAATAATACACCAACATAAAAATTGCAAATAAAACTGTTACTATTCCTACACCACGTAAACAATTATCTTTTCTTACGCGTATATAAATAACAAATGGAATTATATTAAAAAATACGGCGAGTGTGGCAATAAATCTTTCTGTTACGCCCTCAAACGCTCTTCCGTTTATCGTTATATTTCCAATAAGATTATTATTCAAAGTATAAAAGGCATAAAATACAGTAACTGTAAAAAATGTTGAAACCAACATGCCCACAAAAATATTATCTTCCTGTAATTTACTCATAGTCTTATCCTAGATCGTGAATTTTATCGGAGGTATCAATAAATATATGGTCTTTGTTTTCAGAGGGTTCATCCAATTTCCAGGTATTATTAAAAAAGCTGATCGCGTGATGTGCTGTAAGATCAAATTGCACCGGAACCACCGAAACAAAACCATTTGAAAGCGCCCATTCATCGGTATCTTCACCTTTGTCGTAATTCACAAATTTTCCTGTAAGCCAATAATATTTTCTACCGATAGGATCAAATCTTTCATCGTATTCTTCTTCCCATTTGGCAACCGCTTGTCGGCAAATTTTTATTCCCAATAATTCAGCTGCCGGCAGATCGGGAATATTTACATTTAATAGTGTAGCGTTTGGCAAACCGAAAGTGAGTATTTGCTGTGCAATGATGTTTGCATATTTTGCAGCGCCGCTAAAATCAGCATCCTGAGCAAAATTCAACAATGAAAAACCAACCGCGGGAATTCCTTCTATACTTGCTTCCACAGCAGCACTCATTGTACCTGAATAAATTATATTTATCGAAGAATTTGAACCGTGATTAATTCCTGAAACACAGAGCTCCGGTTTTTTATGCAAAATTTTATCCTTAGCAAGTTTAACACAATCAACTGGAGTTCCACTGCAGGAATAAGCTTCAATATCTCCGAAAATATCCACTTTTTTTAACCGCAAAGGATCATTCAGGGTAATTGCGTGTCCCATTCCGCTTTGAGGTTTATCAGGTGCAACAACAACTACCTGCCCAAGAGGTTTTACCGCTTCAATTAATGCACGAATTCCCGGTGCATGGATGCCATCATCGTTGGTAACTAATATAATAGGTTTATTCTTATCCGACATTAAAAAAAATTTAAATAGATATATTCAGTAATTTAACGAAAAAAAATTGATATCTATTCGATTCTGATAGAAATTAATTGTCAATCTTTTGGGTGATATTTTCTGAATCGGGAGTGGGAGTATTTTCAATATTTCCCAAAAGCGGTTGCAGTTCCACAGGTAAAATTCCATTACTGGACCTAAGGCTTCCAAGATTATTTACCACCTTATCTAAAAACCCTTCTTTAGAAATTCTGATCGACATATTTGAGCCTGTCAAGGCAGAAATATCACAACTTCCATTTGCATCAGTTTCGCATATTGGTTGTGTTTTAGGACTTTCCACAAATGTGATCAGCGCCTTGGTAATTGGTTTAAGGTTTGTATCGTAAATATAAATTTGGGTAATGGGTAAAGCTTCTGTTACGCCATAAATATCATCACTTCCCACCCCTCCCGGCCTGTTGGAAGTCAAATACCCTCTCCCATTTTTTATTATAAATCCGAAGTCGTCGAATGAGGAGTTTAAAGGTTTTCCCGCATTAACAGGAACCGACCAATGTTCACCTTCCCGATGTGTTTTAAAAACATCCAAACCTCCGAAGCCTGGTAACCAATTGCTGGAAAAGTATAAGTTTCCTTCAGGATCCATATAAGGGAATAATTCATCACCCGAAGTATTCACAACCGGTCCCATATTTTTTGCGCCGCTCCATCCATTACCTTTTTTGGTTACGAAATAAAGATCAACTCCACCATATCCTCCCGGTTTATCGGAAGAAAAAATTAAAATAGAACCATCAGGTGAAAGTGCAGCATGTCCAACCGAATAAGACTTTGAATTAAACGACATTGGTTTTGGTGCCAAAAATTTATTGTCAATATAATTCGAATAAAACATTTCGAGTTTTACTTCATCATCTTTGGAAGTAATGGTTCTGTTTTTATTGTGGTTATTTCTTGTAAAATAAAGTGTTTCGTCAACCGGGTCATAACATGGAGAAGCCTCATGCAGATCGCTGTTTATTGCAGCATTTAATTTAACTACCGACCATATCGTATCATTTTTCATTTCACTGAAATATAGATCATAAAATGGCAATCCGGTGTTATAGTTAATTTCATTTCCCCCGCTGCCGGAAAAAATTATTCCTCTTTTAAAAAAGGTTGGGGTCATTTCAGAACCTGTTGTATTTATTCCAATAGAGTCAAGAATATAAGTTGCAGGTTTTCCTTCATTTGCCAAAGCCCAATCGCAGGTAGATGCGAGATAAAATCCTTCATCCTCATAAGCACCATATTTTAAAAACCAGGTTTTTGCTGATCTGTATTTGCCATTACTCTTTAAAAGGTTAGCATAGTTATATATAATCGTGGCGTCAGCAGTACTTTGATTTACGATAACTTCATACCAAAATTCAGCTTCCATATTCATGTTCATATTCCTGTAACACTCAGCCAATTTATAGTTTATATCATAATTATAACTTTGTTGTAAATATGCAAGATAGATTTTTGACGCCTCGCTGTAAACTTTATTTTCATACAATTTATCGGCACGTTTTATATAATCTTCCTGTGCAACAACAATTTGTATTGTTATCAAACTAAAAAGCACCAAAACTATTTTTAATTTATACATAAGTTATTATTTCAGAAAAACCTTGGGTTTTTAATGAAGGTATTATTTTTATGAAAACGATATATAAGGAATACTTCGTGTGTAGGACTTAAAAAAGCTACATCATCCGTAGTTAAGGTGTTGTAAGAATAACCTAATCCTGCGTCGTGTTTTTGTAATATATTGTCGGAGGAGAACATATATTGTGCAACAAAATTAAAGCTGTTATTTGTTCTATACCCTCCACCTATCATGAGTGAATTATAAAAAATTAAATTGAGGTTAATATCCAGTTGAGATGGAATATTGCTGCTCATTTTAAAAAGGGCATCAGGTTTTACTGAAAAATTATCTGTAATTTTAATTAGCACTCCTGCAGTTGCAAAAATATTGGAGGTCTGGTCAAATGCATCGTCATAAGTAGAATCGCTTGCTGTTGCAGATTCATCATTACTTGTGAGTAATGTTGGGGATGAAAATCCGAGATAAAATTTATCGCTGTGCAGATATACGCCGGCACCAAAATTTGGTTTAATATAAGTATCCACTTTACCGTCGAAGGCAGGATCGCCATCATTAAAAGCATCCAATTCCTGATAATTTATTGAGTAATTGGTAAGTGAAGCCTCCAATCCGATTGCAACAACCAATTTATTATTTATATGTGCACGATAGGCATAATCCAATCCCACTGAACTTGAGTTGGTTACACCAATTTTATCGTGATAAAATTTTATTCCTAATCCAACTTTATCATTTGCAACCGGCAGATGTGCAGAAAAGGATTCGGTGGAAGGAGCTCCTGTAATATTAACGGAATGCCTATGAACAAAAAAGTTTGTTTCAAACGCACCTTTACTACCTGCATAAGCGGGATTAAACACCAATTGATTAAAATGATATTGCTCGTAAAGCGGCAGATTTTGTGTAAATACATAACCGGGCAATGTAAACAATATCAGAATATACAATAAACCTTTTCTTTTCATCTCTTTATTACTATAAAACCGGTGAATGGATCTACTGCTTCTTCAAGCCGCAATACATAAAAATAGGTTCCTTCCGGAACGTCGCCTGATGTGGAAACAAATTCCGTGTTTGATTTACCATTCCACATTTTTACGTCGTTACTTGTTTCAAAAACCAAACTACTCCATCTATCATATATTTTAATATTGTATTTAGGATAATTTTCAATACCGACAATATCCAATACATCATTAATTCCATCTCCATTTGGTGAAAAGGAATTTGGAACAAAAACAAGATCATCAATTATTACCGTTTCGGATACAACTACATGAACAAATGCTGTATCACAAAGAGCTGGAATATTATCATCGCAAACCACATAAGCAAAATCATCAACAGTTTCTACAGAAGAACTATAATTAATTGTATTTGATGCTGATATTTCTGCAACTCCGGTAATTCCGGGAGTGATCAATTCTGTAATGGTCAAACCGTCGCCATCACCATCGAAATCGTTCGCCAATACATTAAAATCAGAAGGTATATCAATTAAAATATTAAAGGTATCGTTTACCGCAACTGGTTTATTAAAATTGGTGGTAAGCACATTAATATAAACTGTAGCAGTATCACAATAAATTTCAGAGCCTAATTTACATACGCGATAAATAAGCGAATCTTCCCCAACAAAATTAAAAGCGGGTTCATAATAAATGTACTCCCCAATCTCCGGAAAAAAAGGTAAAATGGTGGTAGTACCCGGAAAAGCGTCATCCAGTATTTCAAATTCCAACCCTTGCTCATCCACATCAATATCATTCAACAATAATTCAATATTGAATGGGGTATTGATATAGGTATTTACAAAATCGTTAACTGCAATAGGTGCATCATCCACTGAATCAATTTCTATATTTACGAATGCAGTTCCGCATTCGTCGGGATCGGTATCGGCACAAATGGTATATTCAAAAATATCATCACCCGCGTAATTTGCATTTGGCGTGTATATGATCCAATCATTCGCATCATCAATTGTTGCCAATCCGTGAACAGGCGGAATAGAAATAAAAATATAAATGTCAGATTCCAGTGTAAGATTTATATCATTTGACTTCACATCAAAAACAGCTCCTTCATAGTCTTCGATTATATTGTAGGAATCATCTCCGGTAATCCAAAGCTGGGCTTTCGAAACAAATACGAAAGACATAAACAATACTACCAAAAGTGCAGATCTCAACTCACTTCGTTTAATCATCATCCAAAAATAGAAATTTATTCTTCAATTAAAAACGGATATCGGTAATCAGTTGGTGGATTAAAGGTCTCTTTTATAGATCTCGGAGATACCCAACGCAACAGATTGAGGATGGAACCTGCTTTATCATTGGTTCCTGAGGCACGAGCGCCGCCAAATGGCTGTTGTCCTACTACAGCTCCCGTTGGTTTATCATTTATGTAAAAATTACCGGCTGCGTGACGCAATTTGTTTGTCGCGGTAATAATTTCATACCTGTCCTGAGAAAAAATTGCTCCTGTTAAGGCGTAAGGCGAGGTGGTGTTCACAATATCGAGCGTTTCTTCCCATTTATTCTCATCGTATACATAAACAGTAAGCACCGGTCCAAAAATCTCCTCGCACATGCTTCGGTATTTTGCATCTTTTGCAAGTATTACCGTAGGTTCAATAAAATATCCTTTTGATTTATCAAAATTTCCACCCGCAACAATCTCCAAACCATCCTCCTTTGCTTTAGTTATATAGCCGGAGATGGTGTCAAATGCTTTTTCGTCAATAACAGCATTTATAAAATTAGAGAAGTCGTCAATAACTCCCATTTTCATACTTGCGAGGTCTGCCTGCACGTATTTTTTTACTTCAGGCCAGAGGTTTGAAGGAATATAGGCTCTACTGGCCGCCGAACATTTTTGCCCTTGAAACTCAAATGCACCGCGACTCATTGCTGTTGCAAGTGCGTTTGGATGTGCACTTTTATGAGCAATTATAAAATCTTTACCGCCGGTTTCTCCCACAATTCGAGGGTAGGTTTTATACAGTGCTATATTTTCGCCAATAGTGGTCCATATCGTTCTAAAAACCGAAGTTGATCCTGTAAAATGTATTCCGGCAAAATCCGGATGCGAAAAAATTACCTTTCCGGCTTCAGTACCACTCACATGTACAAGATTTATCACTCCATCAGGCAATCCGGCTTCCCGTAAAATTTCCATAATAACCCATGCGGAATAGATCTGGGTGTTAGATGTTTTCCAAACTACTGTATTTCCCATCATTGCCGGAGCAGTGGGCAAATTACCTCCAATACTGGTAAAATTGAAGGGTGTTAAGGCAAAAACAAATCCTTCCAAAGCCCTGTGTTCCATACGATTCCACATCCCGGCACCACTTTCCGGTTGGTCAGTATACACCTTGGTCATGAACTCTACATTAAATCTCCAAAAGTCGATCAACTCACAGGCAGCATCAATTTCCGCCTGAAAACAATTTTTGCTTTGAGCAAGCATTGTTGCTGCATTCATTTTATATCTGTAGGGTCCTGTAAGAAGGTCGGCAGCCTTTAAAAAAATGGCAGCTCTTTGCTCCCAGGGCGTATTTTCCCACTGAAGCTTTGCTTTTAAGGCAGCATCTATAGCCATTTTTACGTGACTTTCATCTCCTTTATGATATACACCCAGTGTATGCGCTAATTCATGTGGCGGATGGATAGCGATCGTTTTACCGGTTCTCACCTCTTTTCCATCGATAAACATAGGAATATCAACCGTTCTGGACTTAAGTTCGGTGATTGCTTCTTTTAATAATTTTCGCTCAGTAGTGCCGGGAGCGTAACTTTTTACCGGTTCATTAAGTGCCTTTGGGACGTGAAAAAATGCGTTCGACATGATTTATTTTGTAGTAAGATGTAAAGATAATTGACAATTGACAATTGATAATTGATAATTGACAATTGAGAATTGAGAATTGAGAATTTGAACAGCCGCTGCGTCGATCACTGCATGTTTCAGTTCGGGGTTCTGACATGTAGTAGATCTCCTGCGTCGATCACTACATGTTTCAGTTCTGAGTTCTGGGTTCTGAGTTCTGAGTTCTGGGTTAACTCACTACTGACCATTCACTACTTACCCATAGGTTATAAAACGAACGATAATTTTTAGGTTGACCAACTCATTACTCATTACTCATTACTCATTACTCATTCAAAGCGATGTAGAAACTTAATTTCGAAGCAAAATCTTGCTCGCGAAGACCTGCGACTGTGACTGTGACTGGACCTAAATTCTATCAACCCCAACAATAAAAAATAAACCCTTAAAAAAGGAGTTTATTTTTTACATGACCTAAGGCTGTGTGTGGTGATTTTCATGTTAAATTAAGTTGGGGGTTAAATTGAACATGGAAATAGCAGAACTTTTCATACTCGAAAAACAGAAAATGAAATGTGACATAAAAATAATCTGTTGGAAATAAGTTTCTGTTAAACAGGTGCCAAAACCCCGCTAAAAACAAATTGTTATGATAAGTGTATCAAAATTGCTGATAAGTGTTAAACCATAAATGGGTGGTGATAAAGAAAAATCTTAAATAAAGCCACTGAACCATTATTTTAAGAAGGTGTTTTACTGATAAAAGGCCTTATCTTTAGTGCCCAATAAAGTAAATATGCGTTTTAAGATAATAGTATTAAACCTCTCTTTTTTATTTTTACTGCCGTCGTTTGGGCAGATCACGATAATAGATACCATAGAAAGTGGAGGGCTGGAGCGGAATTATCGTTTATATATCCCCACAGCCTACGATGGATCTGAACCAGTTCCGTTGGTTTTGAATTTACATGGTTACACCAGCGATGCTTTTGGACAAGATCTTTATGCAAATTTTCGGGTGATTGCAGATACGGCAAATTTTTTAATTGTATTGCCAAATGGAACTTTGGATGGAATTGGCAATCGTTATTGGAATTGTTTTACTGAAAAAGGAATTGGAGTGGATGATGTTGCATTTTTAAGTGATCTTATTGACAGTATTTCTGCAAATTATAATGTTGATGCAAATCGTATTTACAGCACCGGAATGAGTAATGGTGGATTTATGAGTCATGCCCTTGCATGTGAATTAAGTAATAAAATTGCAGCCATCGCAAGTGTTGCCGGAAGTATAGATGAAGACAGATTACCGGCTTGTGATCCACAACATCCCATGCCTGTGATGCAAATACATGGTACAGCAGATGATGTGGTACCTTATGAAGGAAATCCTGATTTTATACCTGTAGAATCTGTAATTGATTACTGGACCAATTTTAATAATTGTGATGAGGCTGCTGAATTTACTGCTATAGAGGACATAGTTCCTTCCGATTCCTGTACTGCAGAACATTTTGTTTATGGTGGTTGTAATAAGAATATCAATGTGGAATTATATAAAATTATTGATGGCGGACATACCTGGCCGGGAACAGCGCTTACTTTTCTTGGAGTAACCAATCTCGACATAAATGCATGTAAAGAAATATGGTATTTTTTCAGTCGCTATAGGTTGGATGAATTAACTTCAGTACAACCTGATCTTACATCCCCAAAAAATAATATTATAATTCAACCTAATCCGGCTTCAGAATTAATTAATATTAATATATCGAATAATGAATTAATTAATTCGATAATATTATATGATATTAAGGGGAGAAAAATATTGACATTGGAAAATCTCCAAATACTCAATTATACATTACAAATTAATGATTATGCGAATGGAACCTACTTTATACAAGTAATTGGCAAGGAATTTAATTCTACCGTTTCATTCATAAAAGAATGAAATTATTATTCCATTTTGCGAACACAAACCATATTATAATAATCTACTTTCTGCACATCGTACCAGGTACCGTTGTAGGTATATAACGAAACCGCCTGAGTACCGGAAGCTTCGGTGGATGTCCATAAGGTCATGCTACCAGACCATCCGAATTTATCAATATTAAGGTATATTAATTCCGCCTCATTTTTAGCAGGCAGATACCAATTATCAAAACCTCCTGCAATGCTGTTATCACACACTTTAGCGGCGTAATCTCTTCCCTCATATCCCGAATTATCACCAACTGCCAACAATATTGCCTTTGAATTGAGCGCTCCATCCTTTTCACTTTTTGCCGGCAAACCTATCTCATCATATCCTCCCCATTGAATTTTTTCATTAGCCGTGAGATCAAGCACTTGATATTTAGTATCACCTTTTTCAATAGTAACAATGTTTTGTGCCTGGCTGAAAACAGGTGAAAATAACACGAAGGATAGGGTAATAATGGAATTTTTCATAACATTTTTTTTATAAAGATATAAAAAAATAGAAAGCAACAAATTTTTTTATTACTGAACTTCAATCCTCTTATCTTTATGTTATGGATGAGAATAATTACCTGGAGATCAACAGAGAACTCTGGAACAAAAGAACGGGTGTACATTACCACAGCGAATTCTATGGAGTAAAAACCTTTTTGGAAGGAAAAAGCACCTTGAATAAAATTGAACTGGATCTTGTTGGAGATGTAAAGGGAAAAACATTGTTACATCTTCAATGCCATTTCGGAATGGATACCTTAAGTTTTGCCAGAATGGGAGCTGAAGTTACCGGAATCGATCTAAGTGACGAGGCAATAAATAAAGCAAATGAACTAAAACAAAAATCCGGTTTAAATGGTAATTTTATTTGCTGCGATCTTTATGAAACACGTAAACATTTAAAAGAAAAATTTGATATAGTTTTTACCAGTTACGGAACCATAGGTTGGTTGCCCGATCTTAATAAATGGGCAGAAATAATTGCCGATAGTTTAAAACCCGGAGGCATATTTATTTTCGCAGAATTTCATCCGGTTTATTGGATGTATGATAATGCAGTTTCAAAAATTGAATATTCTTATTTCAAAAATAAAGATATTATTGAAGAAGAAAAAAATACCTATGCCGATAAAGATGCTGTTATTGAATTAAAATCAATAAGCTGGAATCACAGTTTACATGAAAGTATTTCTGCTTTGTTGAACCATGGATTAATTTTAGAAAAATTTGAAGAATTTGATCATTCGCCTTATAATATTTATCAAAATGCGGTGGAGGTTGGGGAGAATAAATTTCAGATAAAGGGGTTGGAGGGGATGATGCCTTTGGTATTTGCACTTCGTGCAAAAATGAAAGAATGAAAAAAAAGGGGAACGCGGATGACGCGAATTTAGCGGATTTAAAGGGATAAAAAATGAAGGAATGAATGAATAAAAAAATGGGGAATCCGCCAGTGGGCGGACAGGCGCGGATGACGCGGATTGGGCGGATTTAAAGGGGATAAAAAAGAAAGAATGAAAGAATTAAAGAATGAAAGAATGAAGGAATGAAAAATGAATAATTCACACCAAATTAATTGTTAATATAAATTTTTTTAATCAGTTCCTTTTTATTGGAAGTTAATTTAACGAAATAAAAATTTGCAGGTTGATTAAGAACAAAATTTGAAAACTTTTCTTGAACAGAATTCGAATAAATTTCTTTTCCGGTAATATCATAAACGGATACTTTTACTTCAGCATCCAATTCATTCAAATTTATATAAATGATATTTTCAAAACTATAAACATTAGCATTTAAAGTATTTATTTCGGAAATTGAAACGGTTGTTGTATCGCCTATTATATCTCCTGCATGGATACCAACATCGCATTTTGTTTCGTATGCAAAATCTTTTATTACTAGCTCCTTTCCAAAATCTTTTACATCACATCGCATCCACCCATAGTGAAAGCAATTAACAGTATCTTCAAAATAGAAACCAAGATAACGATCTGTTACTTCGGGATACCAACGACCTCCAAATGGCCAGTAGGAACTATATTCTCCTCTAAATCTGAAAGCCATGAATTGATATCCATCAAATTGAAAATTCATATTTTCATCGATCATTTCATTAAAAAGAACGGCGTATGGATAGTAATTGGTGGTAGCTCCATAAGAGGGGCTAATTGTATTCATTGTGCCAGCAATTTGATTGCCAAACTGCTCAGGTCCAACAATTTGCGCACTAAAATGAGAGGTAATATAACCTGACGAATATGTTGTCTTTAAAAATGAAAATGATCTTCTTAAAAAAGCGAAATCAATTACTCCATCGTTGTTCAAATCAACTATAAAAGTTTCTAGTTCCTGATCAATTAATGTGTCCGGGCTAATGTCAGTATACACTGCCTCACTATCAGCTTCTTTTAGCAAGAGGAAACTCACAGCGAAGGTGGAATATTGCAATAATCTGTTATTAGATTTCAAGTTTTTTGTTTTATAAATTGTATTTTCAGTTTTCTTCCATTTTCACTTAAGTGCATATTTATTTCTGAATTTAGCAGATACTGAGGAAATAGAAATTTAAATTGGGTTTTGCAACCTCCCAAAAAACAACAAATTATTTAACAATCATCCACTAAAGCCCAACCTACCTTTTAACTCTGCACTTAATTCGGGTAATTTATTTCTCTCCATTAGAAAACTGGAAAGTATTGCAAAATCTTTAAAAATATAATGTTTATTTAAAGCACCTTGCAAATATTCTTTTCCCGAGCTTCCACCGGTACCAACGCGGGAGCCTATCATACGGTGCACCATGTTGATATGACGGAAACGCCAGGTGGCAAGTTGTTCATCTATATCCAATAAATTTTGCATTAACTGAAATGGCATTTGTAAAATGGGATAACCGCGATACAAAGAAATAAATAAAGCGTTGCGCATTGCTTCAGAGCTCAATGCAGTGTGTTCACTTTTTGTGTTACTCAAAAAAACATCCTCAAAAACCTTTACATTTTGTTTTTCACCTTCTACCAGTGTGTTTTCGTAAATATGAATATAGTCGTTCCAAAAATCGTGATACATTGAATTATTTGGTGTAATGGTCTTATAATTTTTCCAAATATTTTCATCCCGGAAAAATGGCATACGTTTTAACCAGTCGTCAATTAATTCTAATAATGTTTTTTGAGATTCCACTTGTTTCACCAGATCCACATATTCGGGTTTAAGCATGGAAGTATAATATTCTTTTCCGTGACGATGGTCGAATTTTAATCCGAGTTTGGCTTCCAGAATTTTAAATTGCCAACTTTGAAAACCGGATGCCGGACGCAAGAAATCGCGAAATTCGTAAAAATCTAGAGGCGTCATTGTTTCCAGAATATCTATCTGATGAACAAGCACTTTAAGTATGGTAACAACCCGAGAACTTCTAGTACTATTGTTTGTAATTCCGGTGAATTGTCGTTTACTGTTTCTTTATTTAAAATAGCAAGAGCACTATCCACTTCAAAATGAATTTGTTTGAACCAAAGTTCGTATGCCTGGTGAATGATGATAAATAACATTTCATCGTGCGCATGCGCATTTTCCTTATCACTTTCCAATGCCTGTGCATGGAGAATTTTTCTAACTGCAGATATTCCGTGTATTCAACCGGTGCCTTACTCATTTGTAATTTTTTTCAAAATTAAGACGGCTTACTGCATTTTGAAAGCAAAAGAGGAAATTTATCCCAGCTGAACACGGAAAACAGAAATTAGCGGATAACTTTTAGTCAATTTGGCTATTCCACTTGCATCAGGCAATAAACTATCCACAATCTTAGACAAACAAATAAGTTTGTGGGATAAAATTGCGTTCAATTGCCGCAGGTAGTTGCCTACCTTTACCTTGAGAAAGTGTATACCCTAAAATCGAATGGCAGAAACTAAAAAGTCGAGTAAAAAAACAAAGAAAAGCAGTTTAGCTTTTTTAAAGGATGAGCGTTTTAAAAAGATCACGGGTGTGCTTATGGTGCTCATCAGTTTTTTTCTGCTGGTTTCCTTTGCCAGTTATCTTGTAACCTGGAAACAAGATCAGAGTTTGATCATCGACCATCCTTGGAAACAGGTGTTCAATACCTCGATTGATGTAAAAAATCACCTTGGCAACTTAGGCGCTGTTGTAAGTCATCAATTTATCTATTATTGGTATGGCATTGCAAGTTTTGCATTCGTAATATGGTTTTTCACTTTGGGTATCAATATATTTTTCAGCAAACGCGTTTTTAATAATGCAGTTATTATTGGCGAAGGAGTGGTAATTATGATCTGGACCAGCATCATGCTTGGGTTCTTTTTAAACAATGCCTCCTTTGCATTTGGTGGAGCCTTTGGTGTTGGCACGGCCGATTATCTGGAAAGTATATTAGGTAAAATTGGTGCAATACTTATTCTCACCGCAACCCTTGTAATTTATCTCATTTTATTCACAAAATTCAATTTCAGTTTTCTCCTTAATGTTTTCAAAAACAAACCCAAGGTTACAGATGCAGATCCTTTAACCGAAGACGATGTGTTGGTTGCGAACGAATTATCTGAAAATAAAGAATCCAAAGAAAATATTTTTATTCCGCCTGTGTATACCTCACGCACTGATATTGAAGATCCGGTGCAAATGGAATTAAAAAAAGTGGACCCTGTAAAGGATGTAGTTTCCCCAATTGCTCTGGAATTAGATGAACCGGTAATTGCCGAAACATTGGATGAAATTGATAATGAAAATACCGAGGAACTTCCTTTAGATATTGAAGAAGGTCAGGAAGAAAAGATAGCCCTGGAAAACCAGCATTACAATTTTGACCCAATACTTGACCTGCCTAATTATAAATATCCCGGAGTGGAACTTCTGGAGGAATATGGCAGTGAAACCGTTTCCATTAATACAGAAGAATTAGAGAGAAATAAGGATCAGATCATCGGCACTTTAAATAATTACAATATTCAGATCTCAAAAATAAAAGCCACTATTGGCCCTACAGTAACATTATATGAGATAATTCCGGCAGCAGGGGTGCGTATCTCAAAAATTAAAAATTTGGAGGACGATATTGCATTAAGTCTTGCAGCCTTGGGTATCAGGATTATTGCACCAATTCCAGGGAAGGGAACCATTGGTATTGAGGTTCCAAACGTAAACAAAGAAACCGTTTCGATGCGCAGCCAGATCAGCTCCGAAAAATTTCAGAGTGCAAAAATGGATCTGCCTGTTTGTTTGGGAAAAACCATTTCAAGTGAAAATTATATTGCAGATCTTACCAGAATGCCGCATTTATTAATGGCAGGAGCAACCGGTCAGGGTAAATCGGTTGGTATAAATGCAATTTTGATATCTCTTTTATACAAAAAGCACCCTTCGCAATTAAAATTTGTGATGGTGGATCCTAAAAAGGTGGAATTGAGTCTATTTTCCACCATCGAAAAACATTTTCTTGCAAAACTTCCGGGTGAGGAAGATGCCATTATTACCGATACACGAAAAGTGGTGCATACTTTAAATGCGTTAACTATTGAGATGGATACCCGGTACGAATTGCTAAAAAATGCACAGGTTAGAAATATTAAGGAATATAACACCAAGTTTATGAAGAAGAAACTGAACCCGAAAGAGGGTCATCAGTTCTTACCATATATAGTACTAGTAATTGATGAATTTGCCGACCTGATCATGACGGCAGGAAAAGAAGTAGAGATGCCTATTGCAAGAATTGCGCAATTGGCCAGGGCAGTAGGTTTACACTGCGTGATCGCAACACAAAGACCTTCCGTTAATATTATTACAGGTACAATTAAGGCGAATTTTCCGGCAAGAATAGCATTCAAGGTTGCAAGTAAGGTGGATTCACGCACCATTTTGGATGCCAGCGGAGCTGAACAATTGGTGGGTAGAGGAGATATGTTGCTTGCAATTGGAAGCGATATGATAAGATTACAATGTCCTTTTGTTGATACTCCGGAAGTTGACAAGGTGGTGGATTTTATATCAGATCAACCAGGTTATCCCGAAGCTTTCCAATTACCCGAGTTTATTGATGAACAGGCACAGAAGGAAAAAGCGGAAATTTTGGATGGCGAACGCGATTCGCTTTTTGAGGAAGCTGCAAAAATCATAGTTCAACATCAACAAGGTTCCACTTCATTAATTCAGCGCAGATTAAAGCTGGGATACAACAGGGCAGGGCGTTTGATGGATCAGCTGGAGGCTGCAGGAGTGGTTGGCCCGAACGCAGGAAGCAAAGCAAGGGAAGTTTTATTTAACGATATCACACAGTTGGAACAGTATTTGCAAAATCTCGATTAAAATCTTAAAAAACATCTGTTTCACCTTAATTTTGTGCTTATTCTAATTTATCGGTCATGAAAAAAATCATTGCATACTCGTTTATTCTGTTCCTGGGGACACAAGTTGCTTTTGCACAAACTTCTGATGCAGCAGCTGTAAAATTATTGAAATCTGTTAGTCAGAAATACGGCGGATTTAAAACCATGCAAATGGACCTTTCCTTAATTGTTGAAAATTTGGACTCTAAAAGCAAAGAAACCAAAACGGGAAAAGTGATGAGTAAAGGCAATATGTTCATTGCGGAATTAGGCAATCAAAAATTATTTTGTGATGGTAAAACATTATGGACTTATCTGAAGGATGTAAACGAAGTGCAGATCAATAATTTTGAAAAGGGTCAGGATATTATGACTCCTAATGATATATTTAAAATAGCGGAAAAAGATTATCTCGCATATATGGGAGAAAAGGTAACTGAAGGCGGAAAATCCTTACAGATCATTGAACTCACTCCAAAAAATAAAAGTTTGAGTTTCAGCAAAATAAAGATGTATGTGAATACTTCTGATAATTCTGTTATGAAGGGTGTGGTGTTCGATAAAAATGCTATTCATTACACTTATTCCATCAGTAATTTCAAATCAAATGTTGAAATGTCAAACAGTTCTTTCACTTTCGATAAAACGAAATATCCGGGAGTAGAAGTAATTGACCTCAGATAAAAATTGTTATAATACATGTAACACTTTCCTACCTTATAAAAAACGGAAGGTCTAATTTTAGATCTTCCGTTTTTTTGTGGAATAATTTATTCACACATATTCCAAACCAATAATAATTGCAAAATTTATACCGAATTAAATCTACAAATATTTATATTTTAATTCCACTTTAAGCCTTATTTAAATTGTGACTTTATATGTTGAATGTATACCCCAATTAGGGCATTAATTTACATAAATCAAGACCTTAAGCGAGACGAAATCTTGCATCACCTGATAATACCATGAGATTGTATATCATTGAAATTCAATATTTTATCTGAATTTTTAACACATTTGAACTTTAATATACTTATGTGGACTACCATTTGAATTATATAAATCTGAAGAATAGAAAAAATATAATTTAACTAAACAAATTAAGATTATGAAATATCTAGTATTGATTATGGCAAGTAGCACTATGTTTTTTGCCTGTAACAAAGCAACCAGTTGTAAACTGGGTTTTATGGGAGATGATTGTGATATACAAGAAACTCCACAAAGTATTACATTAAATTCATCGGAAGTTATGTCATTTCCGGGCACTAAGGCTGACGGATCTGCATGGGATCTTACAGATGAACCGGATGTGTTTTTCAGAATTTATGATGGTGGAGCTCAAGTTTACCAATCTGAAATTAAAACAAATGCATTAGCAGGAGAAAGTTTAGTGTTTACTGAAGGAACTCCATTTAATTTTGAAAATGTAACTAACAATTATACCATTACATTTTTTGATGATGATGCGTTATTAGGAGCTGAAGAAATGGGATCATTTTCCATAAGTTTATATACTTCAGACAATAACTTTCCTGAGGTTATCACTTATACAAACCCTGGTGGATCATCATTTGTGTTCAATTTTCATGTTGCATACAATCATTAATTAATAATAATTAAAAATTCCTTTTTAAATGCACACACCAATATTATAATCGATCATTAACAACTCAGAAACATACACTTTATTATTAAAAAAAGGTTTATGGTCTATTATTAAACTGAACTTTAACTCTGATTTATCAGGGTTAAAGTTTTTGTTTTAATAAATATTAAATTTTAATTGTTAATTAAAATTTGTTTAAGATGTCGATTAAACTAAAGTTGATCTTGTATTTCTTCACCTTGTGTTTCAGTTTATTCCAAATTGTTGCCCAAACATTAGTTCCAAATAATGGATTTGAAAATTTTGTTGTTTGCCCAATAGGCTTTTCCGAATTTACAGGAAAGGTTAGCAATTGGCAAAATCCAAATACAGCAACACCGGACTATATGAATGCTTGTGCAAATCCAAATCCTGCCGGTATGCCAAAAAATGGAATTGGATATCAGGTAGCCCACAGCGGAAATGGGTATACAGGAATTTATACGTTTTCAGGAACTACTTATCGGGAATTTATTCAGGTGCAATTGATCTCTCCTCTCATCGCATCACATACCTATTATTTTAGTATGTATGTTGTTTTACACAATAAATCGCAAACAGCAATAGACGATCTCGGGGCATATATATCTGTTACAGCTCCCAATACAACCGGTTTGGGAATGTTACCCGGCCTTCCCTACCCTCAAATATCAAATCCTTATGGTTCCGTAATTACGGACACTTTAAACTGGACATTGGTGGAGGGAACTTATATAGCAACCGGCGGAGAGAAATTTTTAACCTTGGGGCATTTAAAGAATGATGTTTCTACAACTTATTTACCACTTCCATATGGAACAGTTGGAGCGTATTATTATATTGATGATGTTAATTTGATCGATATTACTTTATTACCTATCACACTCATTGATTTTTCAGGAACATTACAAACGGATGATCTGAATAATTCCGTATTATTACAATGGTCTACTGAAAATGAAATAAATAATTGTTGTTTCAATATAGAAAAAAGCGAAGATGGAAATCAATTTTCAACTATCGGGGAGGTAAGTAATTCGGAAACTCTTAAGTATGCATTTATTGATGAAGAGCCCTTTATCGGATATAATTATTATCGTTTAAAACAAATAGATAATAACGGAGCATTCACTTATTCGAATATGATCACGATTAATAATTATGCATTATGCGATAATTTGGATGTTTTAGTTGTTAATAATAACATAATAATAGATTTACCATGTAAGGATGTTCGAAAAGTTGAATTGTATAATTTACTTGGACAAAAAATAATTTCCTACAACTTAACTGAGGGCAATAATACTTTAGGCATACCACCTGGATTAAATGGTATTGTATTACTTATTTTCACCGATGACAATACCAATATGGTCAAAACCACCACAAAAGTATTCATTCGCCAATAAAGTAATTATAATTATCTCTCTATGGAAAAAATTCCACACAGTAAATAAAAAAGTGGGACTTTACCCACCATTTTTTCGAGGCGATCGTTTTAACAACCGCCTAACAACCAATACAATAACAAGAAAATAACTACGGTTCCAACGCAGCCACCGCCCCATTTATAGGCGCCGGCACCGGCTAAAAGTCCTCTCCAAGGATTATTCATAATGATATATTTTTAGGTTTAAAGAAATATGATATCCTAATAGAAATAAAAAATCGTACCCGACAAATTAGACTTGTAAGTGGACCTGTAATAAAAGTGCGTTGGCAGCTTATAGTCTGACTCTCATAAAAGTTTAGATTTTTTATAAACTTTTTCCCAATAAATATCCTTAAAACTCTTTACTAAATTTGACCATGGCTAAAGTACTAGTGCTATTTGCGCACCCAATGCTGGAGAAATCGGTAACACAGATCGAATTGATCAAAAGTATCAAAGATCTGCCGGCAGTAACCTTTCATGATCTGTATCAACTGTATCCCGAATACGATATAGATGTTGACCGTGAGCAACGATTATTGGTTTCTCACGATATTATAGTTTGGCAATTTCCATTTTATTGGTATAGTTGTCCTCCCCTACTTAAACAATGGATCGACCTTGTTCTGGAACACGGTTGGGCTTATGGAAAAGACGGCAACAATTTGAAGGGTAAATGGTTGTTTAATGCAATTTCCACCGGCGGGCCTCAATTTGGATATCAGGAAGGTGGTTTTAACAAATATTCGCTGAACCAATTTTTAGCACCTTTCGAACAAACCGCAACCTTGTGTAAAATGTTATATCTGCCTCCATTTGTAATGCATGGCACACATCGGGCAAGTGGTGAGGAGCGCAAGATGTATGCTGATAATTACAAACAACTTCTGATTGGTTTAACGCAGGGGAGATTTACAGCAGATCAGATGAAAAAGGTAACCTACCTCAACGAACTTATTCCATCCACAATAATTTCAAACAATTAAATATGGAAAGTAATTTTTTATTTCAGGCCTTTATTTATTTATTGGCCGCAGTAATTTTTGTTCCCATTGCCAAAAGATTGGGATTAGGTTCGGTGTTAGGATATTTGATTGCGGGAATTGTAATTGGACCATTTGTTATGGGATTTGTTGGAGAGGAAGGAAAAGACATTATGCATTTTGCCGAATTTGGTGTTGTGATGATGTTGTTTTTGGTGGGTTTGGAATTGGAACCTTCCTTATTGTGGCGCATGCGAAAACCTATAGTTGGTTTGGGAGGATTACAGGTATTAGTTACAACAGTTGTATTTTCTTTAATTGCGATATTTATTGGCTTGCAATGGAACGAGGCAATTGCGATCGGGATGATATTAGCCATGTCGAGTACAGCAATTGTTTTGCAAACACTGAATGAAAAGGGAATGATGCAAACCTCGGCGGGACAAAATTCATTTGCTGTTTTATTATTTCAGGATATAGCAGTAATTCCAATTCTTGCATTGATGCCATTACTGGTAGTACATCAAATTGTAGTGGACCCTGTAGAAGATCATGGCTCAACAACATTAATTGCAAATTTTCCAGGATGGTTACAAACCTTATCCGTATTAGGTGCGGTTGCATTTATCATTTTTGCAGGAAGAACTTTAGTAAGACCATTATTGCGATTTGTTGCAGCAACAAGATTGCGGGAGTTATTTACTGCCACCGCTTTATTATTGGTTGTAGGAATAACTGTATTAATGACATTGGTAGGATTAAGTCCCGCGTTAGGAACATTTTTAGCAGGAGTAGTTCTGGCAAACAGCGAATACCGACATGAATTGGAAAGCGATATAGAACCGTTTAAAGGATTATTATTAGGATTATTTTTTATAGCCGTTGGAGCGAGTATTAATTTCAGATTAATTATCGAGAATCCATTGTTAATTGCAGGATTGGTAATTGCAATTCCATTGATAAAATCACTTGTTTTATTTATCCTCGGCAAATCATTTAAAATGGGTACAGATCAAAATGCAATTTTTTCTTTGGGTTTAAGTCAGGTGGGTGAATTTGCATTTGTATTATTAAGTTTTGTTTTACAACTTGGAATAATAAATAACGAAACCGTTAATATATTAATGGCGGTGGTTGCCATAACAATGGCTTTAACACCTTTAGTAAATATTATCACAGAACGCGTAATAATTCCGCGTGTAGGTATAAAAGAAAAAGCGCAGGATATTGAACCGGATGTAATTGATGAAAAAAATCCGGTAATTATTGCAGGTTTTGGAAGATTTGGAAGTATAGTAGGAAGATTTTTAAAAGCCAATGATGTTGGAACCACCGTATTGGATCTTGATAGCGATCGTGTAGAGTTATTGCGCAAACTCGGACGTAAGGTTTATTATGGAGATGCAACAAGATATGATCTATTAAAAAGTGCAGGAGCAGATGATGCAAAATTGATCATTGTAACTTTAGATACGCCTGAAAAATGTGTTGCCCTTGTACAAACGGTGAAAAAACATTTTCCCAACTTGCAGATAATGGTTCGCGCATACGACAGACCAGATTCTTTTTTATTTATGGACGAGGGTATTTTACATATTTACAGAGAAACGCTTGATACCTCTTTGCGCATGGGTGTTGATGCGTTAAATATATTAGGTCATAGAACTTATCGTGCAACAAGACTTGCAAGAACTTTCCGGAAACACGATGAAATGAATATGAAAAAACTCGCAGCGGTTCGTCACGACAGAAACGAATTTATTTCCACCGCAAAACAAACCATTTCAGAATTGGAAGAATATTTACTTGCCGATATGCGTGCTATTGATCTGAATAAGGATGAAGGATGGGATGTGGAATCACTGCGTGAGGAAGTACAGAATATGCAATTTCCTGCACCGGGAAATTGATGAATGCATTTTTTAAAAGTGTAAGTCTAAAAATAAAAAAAGCTGCCGGCATAACCGGCAGCAACAAAAAACATCGTATTTAAACGATATTTGAAACCTAAAGCTTAATAAACTTTTGGGAATTAATAATATTTTCCTCATTAAAAATAACAACGGTATATATTCCTGATGCCAGGTGTTGAATATTAAATTGGATCTGGTCTGCTAAATTAATTTCCAGAGATTCACTCACTACCTGTCCGGCATAATTTAAAATTTTAAATTTCGCAAGTGCATCAGAAAATTCTGAAATATGAAATGTAATATTTTCTGTTGCAGGGTTAGGGAAGATATTTATACTATTTTCATCTGCAATTGTTGTATTAATATCAACTAATACAGATCCAAATTTGTATAAAAATATATCGTAAGTACCATTCGTGGTTAATTCTGGAGCATCTTCCACAATAATATTTTCGGAAAAAGTACCACTGCAATAAACATTACCATGTTTATCTACATCCAGTCCGTTTGGGATTACAAAATTATTACCCGTTGCCTGATAAACTTGCACAATATCACCATCACGTGTATATGCCACTATAAATGTGCCTACATTTTCACCATATAATTGCAATCCGTCGAATTCGGCAGCTCCCATAAAATTTCCGGAAATAAAAACACCATCCTTACCTAATACAATATCTTCAGAATGATCGTAATTGGAGCTACCTCCTGATCTATACCAAGAAACTGCTCCATCATCACCATGCATTTTTACCAAAAACACATCTGTTAATCCGTAATTTGGTACTATTTCCCCGAATAACAGATCATCAGAATTTAATTCCGTGCATAAATAAACATCATTTGCTTCATCAATGGTTATTCCTGAAATATCATATCCATCAGATGGTCCGTAAATTATTTTCCCCCACATGGCTTCACCTTCGGGGTTAAGTTTCAAAATTAATGCATCAGAAAGTCCGTGATTCATAAAATTAAATCCGTCAATGGAAAAAGACGCAGTATATAAAACAGAAAGAAAAATATTTCCGTCATGATCAGCGGCAATTTCATATGGCGTATCAGAGCCATTTGATCCCAAACTTTTTAACCACAGTGCGTTTCCATTCTTATCAAATTTTGCATAGATCACATCATAGTCTCCAAATTCTTCTATTTCCTCACCCATAAATGTGAGTGCTCCTGAATTATTACCTGTTACAAGAATATTATCATTATCATCAACTGCAATTTGTGAAAATGAAGGACCGTTGCCTGATACAGATTGTGCCCAAAGAATATTTCCATCATGGTCATATTTTGCAATAAAAGAATTACTGCCATTATTAGTAAGGGTAATCCCGCTAAAAACCGCATCAGCACCATAAAATATTCCACAAATAATAATATTATTATCATTATCCAGAATAATATCGTAAACTTCAATAGTTGCCTCATTAATTTCAGCAAAAATCCATTCCACATCACCGGCACCGTTAATTTTTGCAATATAGGGTGTGTAACCATAATCACTTGTCAACGTAAATCCCCCGAAATTTAATTCAGGTCCCGAAAACACATCAACGAGAAAAGAATTACCTTCATAGTCAGTTGCATGACCAGAATGATTATTGTAATTCACATCACCATAATTTTTAAGGAACATAGTTTGCGCATTGCCCGTTATGCCTGATAAAAGGAGCGCCATAATTAAAACTTTAATAGGTTTCATTTTTTTTGTTTTTTGTTTATTTGAATTGATGGTTCAAAATTAGACCTGCCCGATGACCTATTCCAACCAAAAAGGAGGTCATTCTTAGAATCCGAAGGGGTCAAATTTCATGAAATGCCTTACATTACTGTGTTTCAGTATGCCTGAGGTTGCTTATCTTTAGGCAAGGAAAAACGAGATATGAAGCCAAGTAACGACCTGTTCCGACTAATAAAATCTCTGGATAAAAATGAAAAAGGGTATTTTAAGAAGAATGCTCAGGGAGTTTCGAAGGGAAAGGACAAAAATTACCTTCTGCTTTTTGATGCAATTGATGCTCAGGAGGAATACAATGAGGATGCTCTTCTTAAGAAATTTCGCACCCAGGCTTTTTCGAAACAATTTTCCGTTGCCAAAAATTTTCTTTTTGAGCTTATTTTAAAAAGTCAGCGCTCCTATCGCGCAAATTCTTCAAAATTTATGCGTTTGAATGCATTAATGGAAAATGGAGAAGTACTTTTCGAAAAAGGACTTTATGAGGAAGCTATTAAAATGTGGGACAAGGCAAAATATCTGGCCAGTGCATTTGATGAAAAGCCTTTTATACTAGATATAGAATCATGGAAAAGAAGATATTATGTAGATCTAAAAGCATCAGATTGGGAACAAAATACGGATCCATCTTTTGAATATAGTTTTAAACTTCTGGATAGCTATAAACACACTTTGCTGTTGCAACAAAAGTATGTGAAGATCATTAAATTTTACAAGACGCAACCATTTTTTCGCGATGAAGAAACGAAAAAAGAATGGGAAAAATATATTGACGATCCATTATTGAAAAACGAACCGGAGGATTTTTACGGAAAATTATATTACTTGTATATTTTTAATTTATATCATGTACTTCAGGGTAATGAAGAAGCTGCTCTTTTATCTATTACAAAGATCGTGAATTTATGGGAGGATAATCCATCGTTAAAAGAAGTTGAACCTGTTAGATATATTGCAGCGGTTAATAATTATTTATTGGTTCTTGGTAAATTTGAAAGGAAAAAAGAGTATAAAGATTTTATTGATAATTTCATTCCAATGGAATTTAATTCCATATCGAAGGAAGCAATATTTTTTGAACATTGGTGGTTATGGAAAGCTTATGGATATAAAATGGAATTGGATTTTGTGGGCTATAAAAAGTTTTTTGAAGAAACCGAAATGGATATCCATAAATTTTCTTCTTATATCAACAAAGTGCGATGGCTTATAATAAGATACGAAAATGCACTGATGTTTATGATGGAAAGTAAATACGAGAAAAGCTTGGAAATTATTGATACTCTTATTGATGCAAAAGATATTGATCTTCGCAAAGATATACAGGCGAATGTGCGAATGGTATATTTAATATTGCATTTTGAGTTGGAAAATAATTTATTGCTAGACAGTCTTACGCGTTCCGTAAAAAGATATTTACAAAGCAATGAATTTTATTATGAGACCGAACGAGTATTTATTAAATATTTTAACAAATTAATATTTACTGCAAACAAAACAGAAAAAATAACCGTACTTACAGAATTACGAGATGAACTAGATCGTTTATTTACCGAAAACGACCGGGAACGCGTGGCATTTTCTAATCTCAATCTTGTGCGATGGTTAACCGCACGAATTACCGGAGTTCCTTTTCTTGAATTATTGCAAAATAAGAGTTAGCAAATTTATTTGAATTTATTTCGCAACGCGACATTTGCTTCATTTAATATCGCGTTACCGTGCCCGAATACTGCGATATTAAAAGGAAGAGCTGCAACTTTTTTAATGGAATCAATCCCCACCTTTGTGTTTTCATACACCGTACTGTGTTTAAGACCCATCATGTTTGAACAAATATCCCCTGCAATTAAAAGGTCCATACCAGGGATATAATAACACACATGTCCTAAAGAATGACCTGGTGTATAAATTACACTAAGTCCTCCTGCAAAAGGCAATTGGTCTTTGTCCTTTAATTCAACATCAATTTGAACTTTATCGTTTTTATTCGCAGACCTTTTGATAAAAAGATGATACAAAATCTTATTTAAGATTTCAGGTGAAACCTCATGAGGTAATCTGCCCGCCAATCCCTGTTGAATTAATGCAGCATCTTCAAAATGCATATAAGTTTTAGCTCCGGTAATGTTAACCAGATCAGCCAAAGCACCTGCGTGATCAGGATGGCTATGAGTTAAAAGAATGTGTTTAATATCTGAAGGCTTCTTATTTAGTTCGTTGAGCGCTTTAAATATTTTGAGGTGATCATTTTTAAATCCCGTATCAATTAAAATCACATCCTGACCATCCATTAATAAATATGCGTTTACCGGCCCAAGCGGGATCTGATAAAGATATTCGGTTATTTTTTTGAGTGCCATTGGAAAAGGTTTGTGCAAAAATAGGGAGGGGAATTGAGAATTGATAATGGACAATTGATAATTGACAATTTGACCTTTGACCTGGATTGGAATTTATTAGTCCCTTTGAAGCTCCGTAAACTAATATGGAGGAGCAAAATTCTTTATTTTAATTTGAACTGCCCATTATGAATTAATTCAATTAATAAATTGAGGGTTATTTAGTGCAAATAAAAAAATGATAATATGTCAAAATTTCGTATGATCAAATCAACTATATTTATTCACTCCCCAATTTTTACCACTGATCCATTATTACATCTTTTAATACCATAAAAAAAACCAACAATTAAAAGATAAAATTATCATCTTTTAATTGTCGGTTTTAAGAAATAACAATTTATTTTATGAGTGTGATATTTCCTTTAAAAACTGTTGTAACACCATTATTAAATGTGAGTTCGGTAACAAAGGCATATACACCTTCATTTAATTCTTTACCCGCCATGGTACCGTCCCAACCTTCGCTTTCGCTTCCTTCGGGCATATTTTCTTTATAAAATATTAATTCACCCCATCTATCAAATATCATCATACTTTTAATCATAGATAGGTTATATCCATATGCAAAGAAATAATCATTTATATTATCACCATTCGGAGTAAAGGTGTTTGGAATAAACACACCATTACCCGGATTTGGCAATACAGTAACGAACATATTATCGCTTGCAATACAGCCGTTTTCGTTTATCGAATTTATGGTATAGGTAATTGATTCGAGTGGGTAAGCATTTGTTGTTGAACAATAATCACAAATAATTTGTGTTGGTGGTGTCCATAAGTAATCGCCACCTGCTTCACTGTATAAAACTGCCTGTTCTCCTGCATACACTGTGGTGTCGCCCCACGCGTCGGCAAAATTTTGATCAACACTTATAAATACGCTGGAAGATGAAGTGCAACCGTTAGCATCGGTATATGTATAATCAATTTGATAAGGGCCACCAACACCTGCTGCTAGAGGATCGAAAGTGGATCCTGATATTCCGTTACCTGTATAAATTCCTCCTGATGGTGATGCGTATAAAGTAAAAGGAATATCTTCCAGACAAACAATATTGTCGATCGGAAAATTAATTACAGGTAAAGGATTAACAATAAGATTAGTCGTAATTATGGAATCACATCCATTAACGGTTATAAAATTACTTAAATATGTTCCACTTACTGTTGTTGTAATTCCACCTGGAAGGATATAAGATTCACCTTCACAAATTTGTGCATTAATTACAGGTAAATAAACGGGATCAACTGTAATTGTTGTTGTAATAACAGAATCGCAATCGTGAATTGTTGGAAGAATTGTAACATATATTCCTGCAGCACCGGTTGTAGTGCCATCAGGTAAAGTATAAATATCGCCTGAACAAATTGATGCGGCTACCGGGACTGCATAGGCAGGAAACACCATTAAATGTGTTGTAATAATAGAATCGCATCCGGCTGCTGTAATTAAATTAGAAACGTAACTGCCAGTTACACTTGCAATTGTTCCATCGGGTAAAGTAAATGTTTCGCCGGAACAAATTGATTCATTTACTGTGTAAGCATAAATATCATTAACATCGAGAATAGTTGTGATAATAGAATCACATCCATAGGGTGTTGGAAAATTCAAGGTATAAGTTCCTGAAATTCCGGTGGTGGTGCCGTCAGGTAAAATATAGGTATCCCCACTGCAAATTGCTGCATTAATAGTTGTGGATGAAGCTGTATGAACAACCAGGTTTGTGGTAATAATAGAATCGCAACCTGCTGCTGTTAAAAAGTTATTAATATAAGTTCCGGTTGCTGCTACAATTGTTCCATCGGGAAGTGTATAGGTTATATCATCACAAATATCTGCGTTAAAAACAATATCGTAGGTTGGCAAAATAACAACTGTTACATCATGAGTTGCAACTCCACAATACAAACTTGTAACTGTATTTGTAATAGTATATGTTCCCGGAGTGGAAGCACTTACGAATATTGTTCCCGTTGTGGGGTTAATTGATAACCCGGGTGGTGATGAAGTAAAAGCTCCCGGTGTTCCTCCTCCCGGAAATAACGGTGATTTATCGGGTTCATTCACGCAATAGGGTGCTCCCAAATAAGAAAAATTGGCAACAGGATCATCTCCTACTATTAAGGTGAAAGAGGAAGGAACACAATCAATTACGGCTCCATTTGTAATAACATATGTTCCCGGTGTGGAGAGGCTGAGATCGATCTCACCTGTTACATCATCAATGATGAGACCGGTTGGTGTTGCAGTATAAATTCCGGTATCGGCTCCGGGGTCAATTATGGGAAAAGGATTCGGTTCATCCTGGCAATAAATAGAATCGGGATAAGAAAAATCTCCTGCTATTACTCCTACAAAATCGTATAGATAAACAAAAATATTTTGCCTCATATTTCGGGCATTTGTAAAAGGAGAATGCCAACCTGTAACGGTCATACTTCCAAATATTACACAACCTGCTCCCCAATGTTTTTCAGCTGCAGCAATGTTAGTTGAAAATGCATCCTTTACTAAAGTTGTAAGACAAGTTCCAGTAACTTTTGCATGCGTAAATGACGTGCCCGTCCAGGAAGTGCCGGCAGGTGTATATGGTCCGAGAAAGATAGGATGAGTAACAATGGCTGCAACGGCATTGGACATATAAACTCCCGGAGTGAAATCGAGTGTTGTTCCGTCGAATCCGAAATTAATATCACCACCTTCATTGGGAGCGGCATTTAAAAACAGGGAGCCTCCATTATAAACCCAATTTTCGATTGTGGTTATGTTTGTAATAAGGAAATTTTTGAGTTCGATAGCATGATCATCCCCTCCTTCTAAAAAAACGAATTTGGATGTTGGACCAAAAGCAACAGCAGGATCTACTGAGGTAAAATACCCGGAATTCCATCCCCCCACACCAAAAACATTGTCCATTTCGGTGATATTGGTATTGAGCACAGGGCACCAGGTCCAAGGTTCCGGGGCTGTTCTGCGAATATACCATGCTTCTGTTGCCTGTGAAAAACCAGAATAGGAACTCACAATTGCAATAATAATTAAAAGCCCATTTCGTATTGTGTGCATTACAGTTTGCTCTCCATGGGTTTGGGTTAAGCGAAATATGGAACTAAAATAAGGAAATTTATTACAATGGGCCCCTGATGTTAATATTTTTTATTCACCCTAATTTTATTTTGTGGTGGGTAAGTGGGTTATTTAAGGGCAACAATTTCAAAATGGTGAGAGTGAATACCAACCTGATAATAATTGGAGAATTTTTTTTCCCTTAATTGACTTGCCTATAAAAAAACCCCGCAAATTATTTTTGCAGGGTTTTTTTTGATGGTATATTAATTAATTATTGAACTACCACTTTTGCAGTTTCCACTGATTTTCCATTGTAAAATTCAATTAAATAAATTCCTTTCGCTTGATCAGAAAGATCAATTTGTTCGGTAAAAAGATTTACGTCATTTAATTTCGATGATGAGTAAATTATTTCTCCTACAAGATTGCGAATCAAAAAATATTTATCTGAAGGCACATCAGAATAATAATACAATTCAAAATTTCCAAAATTTGGATTTGGATAAACTGACATTTGATTATTTTCTACGATTGTTTGTACATCTTTTAATCCACCAATAGTGCAGGGGTCTACTTGTGCTTTAAATTCACAATTCATTGTAGCTTTAAAACCCACATTTAATTTCACGTAATTTTCTGCTTCATAAAGAACATCATTCGTACTAACTCCGGAAATTGTAGCAGTAGACGCAATATAATCACCATTTAAATATCCTTTTACACCTGTATGTGTTCCGGTAAGGGTTACAGCAGCAGGGCAATTGACAGTAAAATAGTGATAATAAAATTTACCTTGATGTGTAACTCTTATTTTATAAGTGCCTGTTGCATAACCTGTAAGTGATTCAGTGAATAAAAAAATTTCCTTATAATAATTGGACGTTGCTACCCAATCCATATCTTGGAGAATAACTCCCGCACTGGAAATAATATCAACATCCAGATCATCACCCTCAAAGAAATCGCGCATTGCCACACTTATCATTAACACTTCACCGGTAGTAAAGTGATTCGAAAAATTAACGGTTTCATTACTTCCGGCTTCATACTCTGCGCATGTTTTAAATACGGGCAGCGCATTATGTGTAGATACTCTTAATACTTCAGGTTCATAATATGGTATTTGATCAATCCATCTGCTTTCTACCAACTCGTCATTACATCCTTCCGGATCGTACCATGGTTCCTGATAGGAATAATATTCCGTTGGTCTGAATTCAAAGTGTATATGTGGGGCGGAAGAATTTCCGGAACTACCCATTTTTCCGAGGTATTGGCCTGCAACAACATAATCATCCACTTCTAGATCTGCAACTGTTCCAGTTTTCATGTGTGCATATACGGTAATGGACATATCATCGTGCAATAAAGCGATAAAATTTCCATAATAACCACCGTTAAATGGTTCGTAATTAAAAGTATGCGGCTCATCACAATTTCTATCCACAGTATTTCCGGTATACATATGAATAACCTGACCATCAGCAGCTGCAATTATATCCACACTTTCATCATCCATCATTTGCCATGGAAATGGATATGGTACGATGTCGGCACCATTATGGCCATCATAATTTTTTGCGCCTCCAAAATAATAATCATCATATATTGCAGTATTGCATTGCCAATCCGTTCTGTAATATTCATCATGATTAAGATCAGCAAAGTTTCCAATATAAAAATAGGAATTCACCCCTTCTATTGCCTGATATTCAGGAGTCATTCTCAATGGCCAGGCAAATTTTACTTCACCTCCCATTTTTGCAGCAACATCAGCGTGAAGTTTACCTTCCTCGCGCAGTCTTGCAATATTTTTTTCAATTGCAGGCCTCATATAATCTTGGTAATCCTTTTCTGTAACGCATTGAAGTTGAGGTTTATCTCCACCTAATACCTGAACAGTTTGGGCAAAAGCACTTAAGGATCCTAATAATAAAACAGTGCAAAGCAGCCGTTTTATTTTATGTTCAATTCGTTTCATTTTCTAGTATTTAACAATAGTGAACAATTATTTCTTTAATGCTTCAACTTCTGCTTTTAACACATCATTTTCCTTTTTGAGGTCGATCATATATAGAGTTAACTCTTCAATTTTTTCCATCATAAGTTGTTGCATTTGTCCTACATTTAATCCTTCTGATTCTACTTCAGCAGCAGTTGGAATACCAGGTAAATGATTATTTTTTTGGATATATTGTTCTACCTCAAGTAGTGATGCCAATTTATAATCGGGTTTGAAAACATAATCGGGCCAAGGGCTTAATTGAACGAGTAATTCTTCGCAAACAACTTTGCCATCCACACTTAATTTATATCCTGCTTTAGGAACAACAGTGGAACTTCCCATAACTATATCTCCATTGTCGTTAATGTACATTCTATTTACACCATTTGTGCGGAGGATTAATTTACCATCATCGTTTCCTGCATTTAAAGCAACCATAATATCTTCCCCATCGGCTCTTAAATAACCAACATCTTCAGCGCCGCTTACCATTTGTATATATGGATCTGTTCCTTGAACCGTTAATATTTGATCATTTCCTTCCACTACCAGATCACCATCAAAAAAACCTGCGTAATTTGTTGAAGCTCCGCTGGCTTTAGCCCAAATTCCATAATTTGTAGTGCCAACTCCAGTACTCTTAGCTACTACACCATAATTACTTGTTCCTGTAGAAGAGTTGGTTGCATAAACACCTGCAGAACTGGTTGTGGTGTTCGCACTTCCCCAAACACCTGAATGAGAAACAGGTGCATCAAAAAATATTAATCCGGTAGTATTGTAACCCAAATTTCCGTTAGCATGTATAGTTGTTGTAGCGCCGGAAATTGTTTGGTCTACACCGTAAACGGCAATATCTTCTGTGCTGAAAGCAGATAAGCGGTTCCTAAAAGTTGCTTTTGCATTCGTATTAAAATCGCCCATTGCAATTCTTCCATTTTCATCACCAATTGATCCTGTAATTAATGCGGTGCCATCCCATTTAGGTACTTTATTGAGTGTAATTGCACCAACCTGAGGGTCAGATTCTGCCCCGGCTGCCGGAGTTGTAGCAATCCATGAAGCACCATTATATTGCATCACCTGACCAGAAATTGCGCCCATAGCGCTTAGATCAGCCGCAGCAATTGTTCCATTTAAAATATCTGTAGATGAAACTGTTCCATCTGCAATTTCTGATGTTCCTACAGCACCTGATCCTATCTGTAAATTATTATATAAACCAGTTACATCGCCAGTATGATTTGTTGTATTGGTAACATCATCGGCAGCATTAATATCACCTGTGTTTGAAATAACAGTTCCTGCGATATTAATTCCTGTACCTGCAGTATAGGTTCCCCCACCTCCACCGGCAGTGGTTTGCGTTGAACCATCCATAAATTTAATTGCATTAACATATATCTCGTTCCAATTTAATAGTGAAGAACCGAGATCTAAAGTGTTATTTGCATTTGGAGTTAAATTTTGATTAATGGCTGTTCCCGCACCCCCTAAATTCGACAAACTCGTATTTGCTCCTTTAGTGGATATTGCTGCCCATCCAGCGCCGGTATAATAATAAAATCCTGGAGTAGCATTTGTTTGGAATATCAATAATCCTTGTGCCGGAGCGGCAATTGCATCACGTTGGGCTTTTGTCATTCGGGGCGCCAATAAACCTTGTGTGGTCGATTGCATTTCCACTATGGAAGATGCGTTAGGAGTAAGGGTTCCAACACCTGCACTTCCTGTTAAAGGAAATGTATTTGTTTGTGCGGATAATTTTATTTGAGTGATAACAAATAAAATGCATGCAGTGGTAAGTAATTTTTTCATATTAGAAGTTTTAGAACACAAAAATGGCATCATAATCAGACCCTTGAAATACCACAATTGTGGGAACTGAGGCGCTTTAGAGGAGAACTTTTTACACTTGTTCCAATTCAACCTAGAGGTTTTGCGTAAAAATTCTACATACAACAAAATTGACATTGTTAAAATACCGGAGTAGAATGTTCAAAATCAACTAATTATGACCACAGTAAAAGCACTTGTTGAACTGGCATAATAATTTCATTTACATAAATATTAATAATTAATATTTTCATTTTTAAAAAATAATACATTATGGGAAAAGGTATTTTAATAACAGTGCTCAGCGGTTTAGTTCTTGGAGGACTTTTAGCTGCATATTCAACAAAATCGAAAAAATCGAAAAAAGTGCGCACTGCTCAGTAAGAGGATTGATTATTTAAATTCAGTATTATCAATAGCCGTTAATTTTGTAATTAATGGCTATTTTATTTTGGGTAAATTAAAAAAAATGACACCCCGACCCGAAATTTTCGAGTGGGGTGATCATTTAATAAAAATTAAGATCAGCGACTTTTGCGCTTTTGTGTTTTTGTAGATTTTGCACTTTTGCTACCTGATGTTGCAGAAGTTCTTTTTCCACCTGAAGTCAACTTATTGGAGCTCGAAGATGAATTACGACTTCCGGAAGTTGAACGTCGCTGACGAGTTTCTCCTGAGTCGGAATTTTCTTTTCCTCTGGTATTAGATTTTGATTCTCGTCCTCCGTCTGATTCTGATTCTCCTCTTCCGTTACTTCCTGATTGGCGTCTACCGTTGGAGTTGGATTCCATTCTTCCATTTGATTCGGATTCGCGTCTTCCATTGCTTCCTGATTCACGTCTTCCGTTTGAGTTTGAATCCATTCTTCCATTTGATTCTGATTCGCGCCTTCCATTACTTCCTGATTCTCGTCTTCCGTTTGAGTTTGAATCCATTCTTCCATTTGATTCTGATTCGCGCCTTCCATTACTTCCTGATTCACGTCGGTCGTTTTCCCCTGATCCGCGCGTATTACTTCCGTAACGTTTTGTTTCGGAACGTTCTCTTTGTGTATCATAATTATCATTTCTCCTTCTGCCGCCATTATCTGATCCTCTGTCATCATCGTATCTTCTGCGGTCTTCATTATAATTTCTGCTGTCATCGTTATAACTTCTGCGGTCATCATTATAACTTCTGCGGTCGTCGTTATAACCTCTGCGGTCGTCGTTATGATCTCTTCTGTCATCATCCTCTCTTCTTCTATTCTCTTGTCCATCACGTTCATAATTTCTGCGACCATTTTCATTTTCAGAATTACGACCGTAATCATCATTTCTTCTACCGTTTTGGTTAGTCATATACCGGCGATCATTCTCACTGGTTCTTCTATCATCATCATTTCTTCCGTAACGATCATCACGAAAATCACGATCATTATAATCACGTGTGTTATTTTCGCGCTCGTATCGACGGTCATCATCATAATCTTCATCATCAAAATCATTTCTTCTATCATCATTCCTTCCGCCTAGATTTGACTGGCGCTGACGAGAATTGCCTGAAGTTTCATAATTGCCACGATCATCATCTTCATCATCTTCTTCAAAATCATCATATTCATTTTCATAATCATCGTCATCTCTCATATCATCATCATGATAGGTGCGACGAGTTCTATTATTTTGTGTTTCGTTTTGAAATGTGTCCCGATTTCTAGGACCTCTGTTTCGATTAGAATTAGCCATAATTGTTTGTTTTTTTTATTTAAATAATTTTGTTAAACCTTAATAATTTTGAAAATTCAAATTATATACCATTTTATCGGTAAGTGTGATTAATGTATTATAATTCAAAAGGTTAGAGCAGAAGATTGATATTTAAATTTTTAATATAAGAGCTCATATTCTGTAGATTGATTTCCACATGTCGATGTCAAATTTTCTCATTAACCGGCTAATTGCCAAGCTACTGCGAATCATTCACCGCTGATAACCGGTGGTATAATAATTGTGTTTTTTTTATTTTTTACAATTAAAAGCTGAAATATGAAAAAAACAAATAAAATTCTAACTACGGAGAGCACCAACGGTGAGCCTGAAGTATCAAACAATGAAGGATCTGACATTTCAGAAACTACTGAAAAAAAAACGGTAAAATCAGAATATCTTACTGAAGATGTTGACGATGAAGGAGCTCTTAACAAATTGTTTCTTGACCTGCTTAAAGATGTTTATTGGGCAGAAAAATATTTGGTAAAAAAATTACCGGTAGCGGAAGAAGCTGCTACTACCTCACTATTGAAAAAGGCATTACATGAACATTGGTTACAAACTAAAAAACAAGTGGAAAAAGTGGAGCAGGTATTTGAATCAATTGGTGAAGATGCTGTTTCCAAAAAATGTGTTGCAATGCATGGATTAGTAGAGGAAGTAGAAGAAATTATTCATGAAACGGATGATCAGACCTTAACTCGCGATGTGGGAATAATTATAGCTGCTCAAAAGGTGGAACACTATGAAATTGCAGCTTATGGTGGATTGGCTGCATTAGCGCAGGTATTAGGTCATAAAGAAGCAACAAAAATTTTGTTGGAGATACTGGAAGAAGAAAAAGGAGCTGACTCCAAACTTTCTGAAATAGCGCAAGGCAAAAGAATAAATGCTGAAGCAGCTGCAGAATAAATAATTGTTCATTTTATTTAATATATTGCGCAATTAATCACCAAAACGGAATCAACAGAGGGATATTAATTCACGAGTTGATTTCCGTTTTTAATTCATTAAATATTCAACTATGAAATCGATTTGGAAAGGATCAATAGCCTTTGGATTGGTAAATATTCCAATTAAAATTTATAGTGCCACTTCATCCAGCGCATTAGACCTGGATATGCTGGATAGAAAAGACCATTCCCGCATAAGATATAAAAAGGTAAATGAAAATACCAATAGAGAAGTTGATATTGAAAATATTGTAAAGGGTTATTTTTATAAAGATGATTTTGTGATACTCGAAGCAGAAGATTTTCTGGAAGCGGCGCCCGAAAAAACCAAACTTATAGAAATAGAACAATTTATTTTAGAAAAAGAAATTGATACAATCTACTATGAAACTCCTTATTATCTGGAACCGGAAAAGTCGGGGTTTAAAGCATATGGCTTATTGCGTGAGGCATTAAAAAAATCGGGTAAGATCGCAGTTGCCACATTTGTTTTAAGAAATACAGAAACACTTTGTGTAATAAAACCATTAAATAAAATTTTAATACTCAATAAGATCAGATTTCAGGAAGAGGTAAGAGCATCATCCGACATTAAGGTTCCGGCGTCAACGGAAGTAAAACCAGCGGAATTAAAAATGGCTCTTGCTTTGATCAAACAATTTTCCGGAAAATTTAATCTTTCCGCTTTTAAAGATGATTATTCTGCCGAGTTATTAAAAATTATAAAAGCAAAGGCAGCGGGTAAAAAAACAAAAATTCGGAAACTCACTCCTACTACGGTTAAATCAAAAGATCTGATGGATCAATTAAAGGCCAGTCTTACAGTAAAGAGAAAAAAAGCATCCTGACATGAAATTGAACGATTACGATAAAAAAAGAAATTTTGTAAATACACCGGAACCAAAAAGTTCAAAGAGAGCTTCCGGTAAACAATTGCGGTTTGTGATTCAGCGACATAATGCCTCCCGTTTGCATTACGATTTCAGATTAGAGTTAGATGGTGTATTAAAAAGTTGGGCTGTTCCGAAGGGACCATCCTTAAATCCGGAAGACAAACGTCTGGCAGTGGAGGTGGAAGATCATCCTTATGAGTATAGAACATTCAAAGGTATTATACCTGCCGGAAATTATGGGGCAGGGGTAGTTGAAATTTTTGATGAAGGCACATACATTCCTTATGAAAAGAAAGCCGGAGCTACTAAAGAAAAAATATTAAAGGAGGGTTTAAAGAAAGGCGATCTAAAAATTATTTTAAAAGGAAAAAACATTTCAGGGGCATTTGCCTTGGTGAGGATGAAAACGGGTGAGGAAAAAAATTGGTTATTAATAAAAAAGAAGGACGAATTTGCGATCACAAAAAAATACGATATTGAAAAGATTGATCCAATTAAACCCGTTTCTCAAAAATTAAAAGAAAGTTTCGAAAAAAGCAAAGAGGACAAAACACCAAAAAAAACTTCTGTGCGTAATAACACTAAGGCGAGATCAAGGTCCACCAAAGCAACCATAAAAGTATCGGCTGTAAAAACCGGTAAAGTAAAAAAAAAGACTTTGAAGAAGCAGTAAAAAAAATTGCAAACCCGATGCTCGCACAATTAGTGGATTCCGTAATTGACGATCCCAATTGGATATATGAAAATAAATACGATGGATATAGAACACTTGCTGCCATATATTATGGTGAAACGCAGCTAATATCGCGCAATAAATTGTCGTTGAATTCAAAATTCAGTAAGATCGCTGATCAATTTAATTCGGTTAAAGATTGTGTAATTCTGGATGGAGAAGTGATCGCAGAAGATGAAAATGGAAAAGTTGAATTTCAGTTACTTCAGCGATTTGCGCAAATACCTAAAGGAAAATTGGTGTATTATTGTTTTGATATTATTTATTTAAACGGGACATCACTCATTTCACTTACTTTAGAGGAAAGGAAACAACTTTTATCTCTAGTTTTTCAAAAATATTCTTTTAAACAAATTAAACTTGCCCCTTTTGTAAAGGAAAAAGGCACAGCTCTTTTTCAGAAAGCTAAAAAGGAAGATTTGGAAGGAATTATTGCAAAAGATATTCATAGTATTTATACTCCGGGAGGGAGAAGTTCAAACTGGAAAAAAATAAAAACGCACAAACGACAAGAATTTATTATATGTGGTTTTACAGAACCTACTGGATCACGAAATAAATTCGGCTCACTCGTGTTGGGCGTATATGAAAAAAATAAGCTTCGATATGTAGGAAATTGCGGCACAGGATTTACGGAGGATATTTTGATTGATACTTATAAAAAAATGGAACCTTTAATACAGAGTTCCTCCCCTTTTACTGAAGTGGTCCCTTTAAAAAAAAAAACCACCTGGTTAAAACCCAAATTGGTTTGTGAAGTTAAATTTGCGATGTTTACACAGGGCGGAATTCTTCGTAATGCTGTATTTATGGGACTTAGAACAGATAAAACTCCAAAAAATATCTATATGGAAAATCCAAAAAAGGATACTAAGAGTATAACAGATCCCAAAAAGAAGAAATCAAAAAACTCTACTGTATCAAAATCTCCCCAAAAAAAATTAAAACAGGAAGTGCGAAGAAAAAGGTGGAGGAAAAAAACACAAATACTATCGGAATAAAAATGGTAGGGGGCATTGTAAAGGTTACCAATACCAATAAAATTTATTGGCCGAAAGAAAAATATACAAAAGGTGATCTGTTGGAATACTATAAAAATGTTGCCTCCTATATGTTACCATATTTAAAAGACAGAGCACATTCTTTAAACAGGTTTCCAAATGGAATTACAAAACCCGGTTTCTATCAAAAGGATGTGGAACCCGACAACCTGCCGACTTATGTGAAAACTGCCTCTATACATTCCGATTCGGGGGATAAAAATATCGATTATATGTTATGTCAGAATGAGGCTAGTCTATTGTATATGGCAAATCTGGGATGCATTGAAATTAATCCATGGAATTCAAAATATACAAATATAGAGCACCCTGATTGGATGGTAATTGACCTTGATCCGGGAGAAATTTCTTTTAAGGAAGTTGTAAAAACGGCATTACTCACAAAACAGGTATTTGATTCGTTGGGGATTGATTGTTATTGCAAAACCTCCGGTGCAACCGGATTACATATTTATGTTCCTGCACGAGCCAAATATAATTATGACCAGATAAAAACATTCGCAGAATTGGTGGCGAACTTTATTCATCTACAATTACCGGAAACAACGAGTGTGATCAGAAGTCCACAAAAAAGAAAAAAACAGATCTATATCGATTTTTTACAAAACAGGCGAGGACAAACTTTGGCTGCGCCATATTGTGTTAGGCCAAGACCGGATGCAACAGTTTCTGCTCCTTTAATGTGGAAGGAAGTAAATTCCGACCTGACTCCTAAACTTTTTACGATGTTTAATATGATGGATAGAATTTCGAAAATTGGAGATCTTTGGAAACCTGTAATTGGCAAAGGTTTTAATTTAGAAAAAGCAATAAAAGCGATGGAAAAATTATAAAATTATGGCAAAAATTAAATATCCTAAAAAATTGCCTGCGCAACATCAACAAAAACCGGGAATTGAGGAAAAAATGCACCCCAAACCAAAATTTAGCCGAAGAAAAAAAATGGGAGGTAAACTCGTCGGAAAAGTTGCCTTGGTTACAGGTGGCGATAGTGGAATAGGAAGAGCGGTTGCTGTGTCATTTGCTAAGGAGGGTGCAGATGTATGTATCATTTATTTAAATGAGCATGAAGATGCAAAAGTGACTAAAAAAGCAATTGAAAAATATGGCCGAAAATGTCTTTTAATATCCGGAAATATAATGTTGAGACAATTTTGTTTTGATTGTGTTGCTCAAACAATAAAAGAATTTAAGAAACTTGATATACTTGTGAATAATGCAGGTGTACATTGGTCACAAACTGATATAAAGAAAATCAGTGAGCAACAATTAGAAACAACATTTCGAACCAACATCTTTTCCTACTTTTATTTTACCCAAGCTGCTGTTTCTCATTTAAAAAAGGGAAGCTGCATAATAAATACAAGTTCAATCACGGCATATCGCGGAAGTGGTCATTTAATTGATTATGCATCTACAAAAGGTGCTATTATATCATTTACACGATCCCTTGCCGAGGCACTGGCAAAAAAAGGGATACGCGTAAATGCAGTAGCACCCGGCCCAGTTTGGACACCATTAGTACCATCATCATTTGAAGCTGCCCGGATAAGATCATTTGGAAAAAAGACATTAATGAAACGCCCCGGACAACCAGAAGAAATTGCCCCATCATTTGTATTTTTAGCAAGTGATGATGCATCTTATATGACAGGTCAGGTATTGCATCCCAACGGAGGTGAAATAATAAACGGTTAATTACTAAAATATAAAATTCATGAGATGAGAGAAAAAGTTCAAATGACAGCAGATATCATTATTGTGTATGATGATGGAGAAATTGTTTTAACAAAACGAAAATATGAACCTTTTAAAGATTTCTGGTCATTGCCAGGTGGTAAGATGGAAAATGAAGAAATGTTGGAAATCACCGCTGTAAGGGAAGCAAAAGAAGAAACCGGACTCGACATTCAGATAACACGATTAATAGGTGTATACAGTGATCCATTCCGTGACCCACGTGGGCGCTATATTTCAGTTGCATACGAAGCAAAAATTATTGGCGGCGAACTGAAGCCGGGATCAGATGCCGCTTCCTGTATTAAAATTGCAATAAAAGATATTGGTGATCTTGCATTTGACCACAATAAAATTGTGGAAGACTACATCTCCTCGAAAAAAATAAATAGTTAAAACTATAGTGAATAATTAAACAATTTTTTCACGAATTGCTTTGCTTACTGCCTCGGTATTGGAATTAACGTGTAATTTATTATAAATACTTTTCATATGCGTTCTCACCGTTTCATAAGTAATATTTAAAGCATCGGCAACCATTTTGAAACTTTTTCCCTGCACCATTTGCTGTAGTATTTCTTTTTCCTTAGCAGTAAGTTGATAGTCGGTTTGATTCACAGGATTTATTCCCTTCTGAAACAATTCCAAAACTCGCCGCGCGATAGAACCGGTCATTGGAGCGCCACCGTTTTTCACATCGCGGATAGATTCCACATAATTTGCAGGAGAGGTGGATTTTAATATATAACCCGAGGCTCCGGCACATACTGCATTAAAAATATTTTCGTCATCATGGAAAACAGTTTGCATTAAAACGTGGATGGTTGGAAAGTTTTCACGAATGAGTTTAACTCCTTCAATTCCGCTTATTCCGGGCATTTCTATGTCCATGAGCACAACATCAGGAGTGTTTTTTCGCAATTGAAAAAGAAGATCGCTGCAATCGGGGTAAGCACCTACACAGCTGAAGCCCTGCGTTCCATTGATAAGATAGAATAAACTTTCACGCAGGTGTTTATTATCCTCAAATATTGCTACTGTTATATCGTTCATACTTCAGATATTATAGCAAAGATAACTGAGTTTCACAAACGATTAATACCACAATCATGGGATAGGAATGGATAATATTACTCTGGTTCCCTTTCCCGGGGAAGAATCGATTGTTAACTTGCCATTATGCTTTTCCGCTCGAAGCTTAAGATTTTTGAGCCCGTTACCATTCATTCGGGGTTTTAGAACCTTATTCTCGTTTAAATTGGAAAGATTGAACCCTATACCATTATCAATTATTTGCATTTCAAATAAGTTACCCTCCCTTTTGAAGGCAATTACAATTTTCGAACATGCTGAATACTTAACAGCATTATTCAAGGCTTCCTTAAAAATTAAATAAAGATCACGCCGTATTTCCATCGGAAGTTTAAAGCCGGTAAGGTTTACATTCTGCTCAATATCCAATGATATATTTTTGGCATTACACAGCTCCGTGGCGAAATTGAATATGCGGCTTTCAATATTTTTAAATTCATCGTTCGCCGGTTTTATTGCCCAAACAATATCACTCATATTTTCCATCATTTCTTTAGAGTTTTCACTCATATGTTGAAGTAATGGAATGGATTCCGGATTATTTTCTTTTACCTGATCACTTACAATTTCGCTATACATTCTGATACTGCTCAGGGTAGATCCAATATCATCGTGCAGATCAGCCGCGATGGAATTTCTTATTTCCAATTGTTTAACCTTCTGGTTGATGCGATAACGGTTTATTAGTAAAATTCCGAAAATAAATAAGATCCCTATCAAAAATAAAGCGATATTCCTAAAAACGATCTGAACCTGTTTTTCTTTATCCTTCAAAGCATTCTCGGTTTCCAATAATACAATTTGCTGTTCCTTCTGTGTTACTTCAAATTCCTCTTTTAATCGCAACAGTTCAAGTTTTTTACTTTCTGTATTCAAACTATCCTTTAGAACATTATATTTTTTATAAAATTGCAGTGCTAATTCCGTATTGCCAATCAGATCATAAACTTTATATTTACTGTTATAAACATCCAATCGGTAAGCATCGGCATTATTTCTGGTAAAGATATTAAGTGCAGAATCAAGGTTTGCCAATGCCAAACTATATTCTCCTGTTTCCTTGTAAATTTCTGCAATTTTCATAATTTCATAACCAACATCCGTTTCCGAATTTAATTGTTGCATGATATCTTTTGCAAGAGTATAGTTAATAAGAGCATCAGAATATCTTTTCATAAATTTATAATCATCGGCTAAATTTTCATATACAATTGCTTTGTTGTAAAGATCACCCGATTCGTTTTGAAGTATTGCAGCTTTTTTGTGATTTTCAACTGCTTCAGTTAACCTACCGGTTTTTTGAAGCATGTTTCCATAATTACTGTAAGCATTAGCCAACATGGAAAGGCGGTTATCGATACCGGTATTTTTTACCTTTTCGAAAATGTCGATGGATTTTAAAATATATTTCTCGGCAAGTTCATAGTCCTCCATGTCTCTGTAAATATTGCACATGGTTTGATAAATAACACCGACAGTAACCGAATCGCGATTACTCTCCGATATCTTGAGTGCATTTACTTCATGCGTAAGCGCTTCATTATTGTTATTCAAAAACCGATAGGTAAGCGCCATATTATGATAGGTTTTAGCTCTATTCAAATCATTTTCGGGAAGATATTCAAGTTCTTTTTTAAAATATTCTATCGAAAGATTATAGGAGCCTTTTGTTTGCCAGGCAAGACCAAGAAGATTATAAGCTGAAAATATTTCTTTATTGCTGTTGAGTTTTTCTGCAATGCTCAAAGCCTTTTCTGCATAATAAATTGCAGAATCGGCCTGCGACCTATACAATAAATAGGCATAATCATTATAAGCGCTCATCAACGCCTCCTCATTGTTGGAATGAAATACAACTCTTTTTAACGAATCTACATTTAATTGTGCAGACACCTGCAATGGTAAAAACATCACAACGAGCAAAACCTGAATAATATATATCTTAATTTTCATTCTATACTTTAACAAATAATTTTTTAATATTAGCATTCCTTCCGTTAACAGTAGTAATAACTATTTACAGTTCGTTATTAATTGAGTGGCATTTTTAATATTATTTTTGTGCCTGAACCTATGGACGAATTTATTTCCAGGATTCCATGATGATCATTTGCACGCTTTTTCATATTCTCAAGCCCATTTCCTTTCTTATGTTGATTTGGGTCAAATCCTTTTCCATTATCTTCAATTATCATAATAAGAAAATGCCCGCTTTTTGAAAATTCGATATTCAATTTTGTACTATTTGAATATTTTATAACATTATTTACTGCCTCTTTAAAAATCAAATATAGATCCCTTCTTTGTTCCATTGGAATTTTTATGCTTTCCAAGGTAACGTTTTTCTGCATAATTAGTTGAATATTTTTAACATTACACAATTCAACAGCAAAGTTGAACATTCTGCTTTCTATATTTTTGAAAGCATCATTGGCAGGTTTTATGGCCCAAACAATATCACTCATATTTTCAATCATTTCTTTGGAGTTATCTCCCATTTTTTGAAGCAAGGGGATAGACTCGGGATTTTTATTTTGCACCTGTTCACTCACTATATCACTATACATTCTGATACTGCTTAAGGTGGATCCAATATCATCGTGCAGGTCGCCGGCAATTTTATTTCTGATACTTGTTATCTGCAGAAGTTGGTTGAGTCGATACCGATAAATGGCAAAACTCAAAAGTGCCGTAAGTAATACTGCAGAAATAATAAACCACCAGGTTGCCCAAAATGGTTTATTTATGATGAATACATATCTATCTGTTTTTGAACTCCATATTCCATCGTTATTTGCAGCCTGCAATTCAAATTCATATTTTCCGGGAGCAAGTGCAGCAAAAGTAATTTCATCGAGACCCGCAGCCATATTCCAGGTTGAGCTATATCCTAACAATCGATATCGACATTTATTTTTTGCAGGAATTGTAAGTGAAACGGATTGGAACTTAAAAGTGATACTGTTTTTATTATGCGGTAATTTTGGTTCGAGAAAGAGTCCATTAAAATTTTTTATTCCGGAGGAGTACTCCTGCATGCGAAAAGCTCCATTAAATAATAAAACATTACCAATTACAGGATTCGCATCATATTTATTAAACTGCAATTCCGCCGGATCAAAAAACTGCACACCACCGGTTGTTGCCAGCCACATTAAATTGTTAACTTTATCCTCCGCCAATTTAATATAAGTAAAATCAACAGAAAGAAAACCTTCTGATTCATCCACACGCTTTATGACCTTCCAGGAATCTCCATTTTTTTGAAGCAATGACAATCCGTTATAATGTGCAGCCCATATGTTTCCTTTAGTATCCCGAAGCAAATCCAAAACAGCATCTGCCAGTAATCCATTTTCTTTATTAAATTTTTCTATAATAAAAACACTATCCCCATTCACACGAACATGAAACACGCCGAAATTTCCGGTGGACAACCAAAGGTTTTTGTTGTTATCAATCTCCAAAGAAGTAATAATTGCCCCGTTTAGGTCGAGATCGTTGGAATTTGCTTTAACCAGTGTATCACCATTAAAGTAGATCAATCCAAAATTCGAAGCGAAATAAGTATCATTATTGGGGAGAACAGCCTGGTCGAATAATTTTATATACTGGCCTCCGTAATAAACGGGCCAACTAAAGTCTTTAAAAGAGATATTTTCGGGAGTATTTTCATTTAATATCTGCGTTAATTTACCCTCTGTAAGGCAATAAAATTTACCATTATTGTCATAATAAAAATCCTGACCGTGTGTATCTCCAAGTTTATTTTCATCAAAATTGGTGATCCTGTTATTTTTATAAATACTGATCCCCTCATATCCGGATCCAAACCAAATTGAACCATCATTATTAATATACATTCCAAATATTTCGGAAAAATTCCAAGGTTTCAGATCACCGGGCAAATATTTTTTAAATCCTGAACCATCATATGTGATTACATTCCCTCTGTTTCCCCCAAAAACCATTTTACCATCAGGTGCCTGAGTTATGGAGAAGATATCGTTTAAATTTTCATTTTCACTGGGAAAAAATGTCACGAAAATATTTCTTCTTAATTTAACAAGGCCCTCCCAGGTACTTATCCATATATTTTTTTCTTTGTCAACTAAAATATCCGTTAAATTTTCATATCCCTTTAATGCCAGGTCATAAACTTGTTTTGGGTTATCGTTCTTAATTTCAAATAGTTTGTCAATTGCCAATAAATAATAATGCCCCTCAGAAAAACGATCTATACCGCCGCTAAAAATCAATTCATCAAGCGTATCAACTTTCGATTCACTTATCTCATAATTAAAACCGGAACGTGTGGTTAAATAAATAACATTATTTTCAGAGAATTCAATTTCCGAAACATCTTCTAAACGAGCTTCCCTGCTTTGCCATAACAACGAATATTGAGTTCCGTCGTATTTAATAAGCGAACCTCTTGTTCCAAAATAAATATCCGAATTGTTATTTGTGATCTTTAAAACCTGATTACCCGGATCCCCAAAGTTTTGCCAATTGCCAAACAGTTTATATTTTAATACATCACCATTCTTAACTTTATCAACGAGTGTTTTATCTAAAAAAACCGGGCCGCTTGCAGTACCTATCCAAAGTGATTTCCCATCCGCGCAATGCACAGAATAAATCCACGGATCGGGAAACGACTTATCGAACTTAATTTGTTTAATCTCATTTGCAAAATAAAAAAACAGGCCATTTTCAGCACCAATCCAAATACAGTGATCTTCATCTTGTGTAATGGAAAATACCTTACCAAAACGTTTTTCATTACTTCCGTTATAATTGGTGAAACGAAGTCCATCGAACTTACTCACTCCTAACCTCGTACCCATCCACAAATACCCACCTTCGTCCTGAAATAAGGTGTAGATCTCTGCGCTTGCAATCCCTTGCTTGGAACCAAATTCTTCAAGAATGAATTTTTGTGAATATGAGGTAAAATAACAGGGCAGCAAAAAGCAAATACACAACATCTTATAAAAGACCGTGGAAATATGATAGTTACCGGATCTATTGGGTTTAATCCACATGTTTTTTCCTGCTATTCACAAATGTAAATATTTCTTTTAAAAGAATTTCAGGTTTAACAATAGAAGATAATTTTACAAAGCATCGATAAACAAAAAGCAGCTTGGAATTACCCAAGCTGCCAGCATTAAATTGAAATCTATATGTACTATAAAATTGGTAAGTGCATCATGATATATATTTTTATTTTTTGAGATATAATTCCAATTCCACTCTGCGGTTTTCCATTCTTCCGGCAGCAGTGTCGTTGGTTGCAATGGGTTTTGATTCACCAAAACCAGTTGCTTCCATTCTATTTCCAGAAGCTCCCTTACTGAGTAAATATGCCTTAACAGCATCCACTCTTGCTTGAGATAACTGCATATTAGTTTCATCACTTCCTTCACTGTCGGTATGTCCGCCAATTTTTAAATCATAATCCGGAAATTCTTTTAATATACTGATCACTTCATCCAGCATATCATAAGAACTTGGTTTTAATGTTGCTTTTCCCGATTCAAATAAAATTCCTCTGGCAGCAAAATCAAGACGTTTTTTTACATCAGGTTTAATTACAGGACAACCATTTGTTGTTCCTTCCGCTTTTGTAGTTGGACATTTATCTTCACTATCAATTATTCCATCTCCATCAGTATCAGAGGAACAACCTTTTGCATCTACCTTAATACCTTTTGGTGTGTCTGGACATTTATCTTCTGAATCTGCAATACCATCACGATCAGAATCAGCAACACATCCTGTTGCATCCACTTTAATTCCTTTTTTAGAATCAGCACATTTATCCATAGCATCCTCAACACCATCTCCATCTGTATCCGGACAACCTTTAAAAAGATCCAGACCTTTTGCGTTCGGGCATTTATCTTTTGCATCTTCAATTCCATCACCATCACTGTCGGGACAACCCATAAATCTTGCAAGACCGGGAACTTCAGGGCAACTATCATCAATATCTGCAACTGCGTCATTGTCTTTATCTGGACAACCGTTTAATGCAACCGCTCCCATAACTGAGGGACATTTGTCTAAAAAATCGGCAACTCCATCCAGGTCATTGTCTACAGGGCAACCTTTATTATCTACTACAACTCCGCCAGGCGTGCCTGGACACTCATCATTTTTATCTTTTACCCCATCACCATCTTCATCTTTGGCAAAATTTGAATCAGTTAAATAGCTAACAGAAATTGGATCCGAAGCCATAACATCTGTGCAGGAGACAATAATTAACATCACTGCCGCACAAATAGTAGGAAAACCAGCTTTTTTCATAAAATAATTTTTGGGTTAACTTAATTTATTATCCTAAGTGGTATACAATCCACATTCCACAACAGTTAACCACTGATATACTTACATCTTTGAAGGAAAAGTGCAAATTTTCAAACTAAAATTGTGGAATTCCATACCCAATCGGGCGCCTATTTACGCAAAATTTAAAGAGATTTTATGCAGGCAATTCACGTTATAATTATTTTAGCACTTTGAAAAACTATCTATTTAACTAAACAAAAAAACCTACAAAATGGCATTAAGATTAGGCGATATCGCACCCGATTTTACGGCAGAAACAACCGAGGGAACATTACAGTTTCACCAATGGCTTGGCGACAACTGGGGAATTTTATTTTCTCACCCCGCCGACTTTACTCCGGTTTGCACCACTGAATTAGGATATATGAGCTCGATAAAAAGTGAATTTGATAAACGAGGGGTAAAAGTGTTGGCAATAAGTGTTGATCCTCTGGATTCGCACGAAAAATGGGTGCACGATATAAATGAAACACAAAATACCACTGTAAATTTTCCGATGATCGCCGATGAAGATAAAAAAATCGCAATGTTATATGATATGATACATCCGAATGCAACAGAAAAAACCACAGTTAGATCAGTTTTTGTGATAGGGCCTGATAAAAAAATAAAACTTACACTTACTTATCCTGCATCAACTGGTCGTAATTTCTCAGAATTATTACGCGTAATAGATTCGCTGCAATTAACAGCAAAATATAGTGTTGCCACTCCCGCAAACTGGAAAAATGGGGAGGATTGTATAATTGTACCTGCTGTATCAGATGAAGATGCCTATAAAAAATTCCCTAAAGGATATAAAAAGATAAAACCTTATTTACGTATAACTCCACAGCCGGATCTTTAAATTAATTAAATTAAAAAACCATTAGAACATCTTTTATTCGAAAATGTTTTAATGGTTTATTTTCTTTTAGATGAGATTTTTAAATATTATGTATAAATAATTTAATCTCGGTTCCTTTATCAGCGGCGGAATTAATATTTAACTTCCAATTGTGAAGCGCAGCTCTTTCTTTCATGTTTTTAAGCCCGTTGCCACCCGACCTATCAAGTTTAGATTCCGGATCAAATCCAATACCATTATCCTTTATCGACATGATCAATATATCTTTTGATCTTGAAAAATTGATATTTATCTGAGTAGCCGTAGCATATTTAACAGCATTATTAAGAGCCTCCTTAAAAATAAGATATAGATCACGTCGCTCTTCCATTCCTATTTTTATATTTTCCAATTCTTTAAATACAGGCATTTGCAATTCAATTTTGTGCGTATTACATAAGCCGGAAGCGAAATTGAACATTCTATCTGCAATGTTTTCAAAAGAATCGTTTGATGGTTTAATAGCCCAAACTATATCACTCATATTATCGATCATTTCCCTGGAGCTTTCGCTCATAATAGATAAAAGAGAAGATGCGTCCGGATGTTGTTCTTTGATTTTTTCATTCACAATATCACTATACATTCGTATGCTGCTTAATGTTGATCCGATATCATCATGCAGATCTGCGGCAATACTGTTTCTTAATTGAAATTCTTTTAATTGTTGCTTTAGTGTATACCTGTTATAAATGGTAAATGCGGAAATAGCCAGCAAAATAAATCCGGCTATAAGAATATAATTTAAACTGTTTTTTCGTTTTATCAATTGTTCCTGAATTGCAGCATTTTCATTCAACAATTGAATGGTCTTTTCCTTTTGTGTTACATCAAATCGCGTTTGCATGGCAATAATATCTGCATTGAATTGTTGTTTATTCAATGTATCGTTAACGATTCTGTTTATTTCAAGAAAGTCGAATGCCATTTTATAATCTCCCGTTTTATAATAAGCCCTGGAAAGAATATCGCTGGAGGAGGCAATATGTTCGTTATATAAATTTCTTTTTGCAATATTATATGCATTTGTAGCGAATGGAATACTCAGTTCTGGCTTATTTAAACTTAAATTCACGTCAGCCAGTTGAGAATAGTTTCGCGCAATATCATTACTATCACGCTGGCCAAGGGCGAATTTAAGTCCCATGGAATAATATCTTTCTGCTTCAGTATATTTATTTTGTTCCATATAAACATCCCCAATATTGCCATGATACATCGACATGTTATTCAAATCGTTAATACTATCCCCAATATTAATTGCTGAAAACAAGTTTTTTAATGCGAGATCATAATTTTTTTGATGTTTATAGATGTTGGCGAGGTTATTAATTACAATTGAGGCCATTGCCATATTATTGATCTTATTATAAAGCACTAAAGCTTTATTATAATATTCAACACTTTTATCATACAATTCCTGATAATAATATATGGAACCGATCGTTTGAAATATCCGTGCTTTTCTATCATCGTTATTTGCAATTTCAGCGTATACGGATGACGAATCACAATATTGCAGTGCCTTATCAAATATTCGCAACTGCATATATATATCCGCTTTATTTAAATAGATAAGCGCCAAACGTTTAGGTTCCTTCTCTTTATAAGCATAAATAAGTGCGGAGTCCTGAAATATCAATGAAGAATCAAATTTGGCAGCAAACCCATAAGCCACCGATATATTTAAATAACAACCCGCAATCCCTTTATTCCAGCTAATTTCTTTTCCGAGTTCAACTCCTTTTCTTGCAAACTCCAATGCTTCCTGCTGATCCTGATGTACCACTAGACCTGCCAACATTCGATAGGCAACAACAGTATTGGTATCCTTTACATTTAATGATACCACATTTCGTAAACTATCTGTATTTATCTTCTGAGTAATACCGGGAATACAACTCATTATTAAAATTCCGGCGATCAGGTTTTTGATTTTCATGTTGAAATAGTATTAAAAGTCGTGGTTTTACTGATCTGATACAAAATCCAAACTTACAAGTTCTGTGGGTAAACGCAACATTAAAGTAATAGTAGCACCTTATTTTGCATAGGTGTATAATGCAAAAATATGTTTACTCTTTCATTAAAAAAACCTGTTTCTTAGCAAATAAAATTATTCTTTTAATATCATAAATGAACCGGAATACGAATTTTCAGCTGTCCGTAACTGAATAAAATACAATCCATTATCGAGGCTCCTTGTTGTCAAAGTTAAATCATCACCTGAAAAATTTTGTTGGTCTATTACTTTTTTTCCATTCATATCATAAACAACATATTCGCCATTTTTAATATTATCAGGCAGGGTGATGAATATATTATCGGAAGTTGGATTTGGATAAATAGATAATGGATCAAAAGAATTTGAACCTACTATATTTTCTACAAGCATAGGCTCCAATTTAAATAAACCCCAATTTTCATCCCCGGTAGTGTCTATACCAAAAAAATATACATCACCATCCAAAAATGCGGTTGTTCTGAATGGAGAAGCTCCCGGATAAATAATTGTTGATGCTGCTGATCCACTGCACTGCATAATGCGATTTTGCATTGCAAAGTCCGAAACTTTTACGAGTGCACGGCAATAAAATTCGGGTCGGTCATCTTCGCTGTTAAAATTTGAAATTTCAGGAACAGAACCTAATCCTTCCAGTTCATATATCATAGAAGTTCCTGCAGTGGTGCCATCACTTTTGCATAATCCATATTTAGTAAATCCTTCTGCATTTCCGTAAAAATATAATGATCCATTTTTATTGTAAATAGATCTGGAGGTAAACATGGCCTGAATTTCATTATCTGTTTCTATAATCTCCGTTCCACCAGGTGTTCCATCACTTTTCCAAAAAGCAGAATTATAATAATCACCATCAAAGGCATAAAAATAACAGTCGTCGTTAAAGTTTGTAAACCCGGTAACATTTTGCAAGGTATTATTTAAAGTTATAGTTCCGGCTGCTGTTCCATCAGTTCGGTATAAATAATATAAAACAGGTAATGTTTCATCTATTCTACCGGTAAAATATAAATAGTTATCAATCACAGTAAATTGAGGATCGATACTGCTGGCATATCCATTATTCATCGCGCCATTTATTCCCGGAACTATATCTTTTATGATCATTGTTCCGGCACCGGTTCCATCACTTTTATAAATTTCATATCCATAAACATCATCACGTGCGGTAAAAATTAAAGTGCCGTTAAAATTTATCAGATGTTCGGGATTAGATCCATAAATTCCATCCACCGAAATATCTTTTACCATTTCAGTGCCACCTTCGCTTCCATCGGTTTTCCAGAGTTCAAATCCGTGAGTGCCGTCGTTGGCGGCAAAAAATAATTCCCCATCCAATTCGGTAAAATAAGGATAATTAAATTCCGGATCAAAAAATCCATAAGGGCCGGGATTAATATCCTTTAATATGTGTGTTCCGGCCTCCGTGCCATCCGTTTTCCAAATTTCCATACCATGAGCAAAGTCGTAGGCAAGAAAATATAATTCATTATTAAAAACTACCGGCATACGATCGGTATATTGTGGCCCCCAATAACTATTATCCAAAATACTTCCGCTTGTTCCCGGATTAATATCTTTCACCAAAACTGTTCCTGCTTCAGTTCCGTCGCTCGACCACAATTCGTAATCTTCCGGATTTGTGCCATCGTTTGCAAAAAATAATAATTTTTCGTTTACCGTGGCTAAATAGTCGTATCCATAAAACGGTAATTTAACAGCACTGACCTGTGCATACATTTGTGTGATTATTAAACAGGAAATTCCAAAAATCAGATTTTTTTTCATGATCAAAAGTTTTATGGTAAATAAATAAACGATCTAACTATGCCTGTGGATCGCTGATTTTTCAAAAAAAAAATTTTATACAATTGAATATTGTTATTCGAAATTAATAAAATTATTGATATGGCGATAAAAATTTAACCAATTATTGAATTTTACACTCCGGGCTAAACCTAAATCACCAATGTTTACCTAATTAAACCTTATCCTTGTTTTATACTCCAATCAACAGGATCTATACCATGCAAACGCAAATAATCATTTGTTTTACTGAAGTGTTTTGAACCCAAAAAACCATTATAAGCACTAAAGGGAGAGGGATGTGTGGTTTTAAGGATCAAATGTTTTTCAGGATCTATCATCGATGCCTTTTGTTGGGCGTAATTCCCCCATAACAAAAAAACAAGATTTCTGCGCTCTGCATTGAGTTGCTGAATGGTTGCATCTGTAAAGTTTTGCCAGCCAATATGTTGATGACTGGCGGGTTTATCCTTTTCCACGGTGAGTATCGCATTCAATAAAAACACGCCCTGTTCAGCCCAACTTTCCAAAGAACCATGTTGAGGAGGGTCTATATTGAGGTCCGTTTTTAATTCTTTAAAAATATTTACAAGGGATGGTGGTGGTTTTACACCCCGTTGAACACTAAAACATAGACCATGAGCTTGTCCCGGGCCATGGTAAGGATCCTGACCAAGAATTACCACTTTTACTTTGTCAAAAGGTGTTAAATTATAGGCATTGAATATCCATTTGCCGGGAGGATAAACAAGCTGACCTTTTTGTTTTTCGCTTTCCAGGAAATGTTTTATCTGCTGAAAATAAGGCGAAAAAAATTCCTTTCTTAATTTTTGCTTCCAGCTTGATTCAATTTGGATTTTGGCAAGTGATTGTTCTTCTGATTGATCCATACACCCCTTTAGTTCTGCAATTTTAGAAAATTTAATGCAACTATTTCAACTATTAATGATTAATATCACTTTATTTGGGATAGTTTAATTTTACATTTGAGGATTAAGACTGCACCATGGGAGATACTAATGCCAAAATTAAGGGGACCAAGAGCAAATACATGCAATTTGTAAATGCATTACTCAACGACATTGAAGCATTAGAACAAATGGTTAATGATCATGCATTTGACGGAGATATTGAAAGAATAGGTGCTGAACAGGAGATCTGTATTGTTAATGAAGAATGGAAACCTGCCAATAATTCTTTGGAAATATTGGCGGATATTAATGATCCTTGTTTTACAACTGAACTTGCAAAATACAACCTTGAAATAAATTTACACCCTATTGAATTAAAGGCCGGTTGTTTTTTAGCCATTGAAAAAGATCTTTCAGAAAAATTTTTCCGGGCACAAAGATCTGCAGAAAAATTAAATTCAAAACTCGTTTTGGCGGGAATATTACCTACAATTTCGAGAAATGAAATTACACTTGATTATTTAACTCCACTTGACCGCTATCATCATTTAAGTAAAAAATTGCGCAATTTACGTGGAAGAAAATTCGACCTGTATTTAAAAGGGGTGGATGAAATTCATATTCGTCATGATAGTATCATGTTTGAAGCCTGCAATACAAGTTTTCAATCACATTTGCAGATAAATCCCGAAGATTTTGTGCCGGCTTATAATTGGGCTTTAGCAATTTCGGCGCCGGTATTAGCAGTAACTTCTAATTCCCCTTTATTATTGGGAAAAGAATTATGGAGTGAAATTCGCATCGCATTATTTCAACAAAGTATTGATACACGACATAGCATTGATGAATTCAGAGAACAACGCCCAAGAGTTACTTTCGGAAAAGATTGGATCTATAAATCTATAACAGAAATTTACAAAGAAGATATAACTCGTTTTGAAGTATTAATGCCTGCAGAAATAAATGAAAATTCATTGGAGGATCTTAAAAATAATAAGATACCGGAATTGAAAGCATTGCGTTTGCATAATGGTACCGTTTACCGTTGGAATCGAATGTGTTATGGCATTTCTGATAATAAACCACATTTACGTATTGAGAACAGATATGTTCCCGCAGGGCCTACTATTCAGGATGAAATTGCCAATATGGCATTCTGGATCGGCTTGATGAAAGCCAGACCTGAAAACACAAAAAAAATATGGGAACACTTTGATTTTAAGGATGTAAAATCCAACTTTTTTAAAGCGGCCCGTGCAGGAATTGAAAGTGTTTTTATTTGGAGGGATAAAGCAATATCTGCAAAAGATCTAATATTAAATGAATTATTGCCACTTGCACATGAAGGTTTAAAGATTTCAGGAATTCCGGATGAGGAAATATTTTTATACCTCGGCATTATAGAAAAAAGGTTACATACTAATACAGGCGCACAATGGCAGGTAAATAATTTTCGCAAATTAAAAAAAGAAATAAATGTAAGTGATGCCGTAAAGGTGATCACCGAAAGTATGCACGCATATCAACAAATGAATACTCCTGTTTGCAATTGGGATTCAATAGATACTATAAAGGCCGTGAAACATCAAATAAGTAACATGACCATTATCAAACAACTTATGAGCACCGATGTTTTAACAGTGTATCCTGACGATCCGATAGCTTTGGTAAAAAATATTATGATGTGGAACGACGTAAACCATTTAATTATAGAAGATAAAAAAGGGAAATTAATGGGTGTAATTACTTCCGGACATTTAAAAGAATTATACGAAGCGCAGGAAAATACAGATTCCATTCCCGTTAAAAAATTAATGCGCAAAGAAATACTCACCATCACTCCCGACACCGCAATTGAAGACGCATTAAAAATTATGCAAGACCACTGGATCAGCAGTTTACCGGTTGTGCAGGATAATAAATTGATGGGCATAATTACGAAGAAAGATATGATGAGGTGGCTTGCTTTAAAGGGGACATAGGACATAGGATAAAGGACATAGGACTGGATATAGGACATGGTAAAATTGACATAGGATTGGACACAGGACATAGGATAAAGGACATAGGACATAGGACCTAGGACGTAGGACATAGGACAGATATAGGACATTGTAAAATTGACATAGGAAAACAAACGGTGGGATTTTGCTAAAATTTCGCAAGAAATTTAAACTCCTTTCTCCTCTCTCCTTTCTCCTTTTTAGTATCAGGAAAACAAATAGTGGAATTTTGCAAATTTCTTAATACGGAGCTAGTGAGGCTCTCGCTCCCAGCGAGGGTCTCACTAATGGTATAAACCAAAAAAATTTCGCAAGAAATTTAAACTCCTCTCTCCTTTCTCCTTTTTAGTATCAGGAAAACAAATAGTGGAATTTTGCAAATTTCTTAATACGGGGCTGGGGGGGCTTTCCCCCCCCGGGGGGGGCTCACTAATGGTATAAACCAAAAAAATTTCGCAAGAAATTTAAACTCCTCTCTCCTTTCTCCTCTCTCCTTTTTTGAACAATCAATAAATATCAATAAAACGCATTTTCATCAAAACATTTTCCCTATTGAATTATTCATTGGAACAAACAGCTCCATGCCGACAAAATTGTCAATTATCAATTGTCAATTATCAATCAGCCGCGGCTGATTAAAATACGTTAAATAAGGCTTTAATCCTTGTGGCTTCAGTTCGCAACCCGTATTTTTACTGCAAATATTACACAAATGAAAAACTATTTATTAATCGCTACAGCATGTTTAACAATGATCTCCTGTAAAACCAAAAGTGAACCGGAGGAAGTGGTTCAGGGTCCCGGAAAGGTGACTTATCCCGGAACTTTAACAACTGACTCTTCATCTAATTATTTTGGAACCACAGTTAACGATCCATATCGTTGGTTGGAAGCTGAAGCAAATGAAGATTCTGCTGTGCGAAACTGGGTAACTGCCGAAAATGATATTACCGGCGATTATCTTGCGCAAATTCCATATCGCGAACAGTTAAAAACACGCCTTGCCGAATTGGTTAATTATCCTAAAATGGGAGTTCCTTACAGATCGGGAAAATATTATTTTTATACTAAACACGATGGTGTTCAAAACCAAAGTGTATCATATTATCGCGAAGGATTAGAAGGCCCGGAAAAAGTATTTATCGATCCGAATAAATTATCGGAAGGTGGAACTTTGGTGCAGAATTTTGCTGGATTTTCCAACGACAGAAAATATCTTGCAATTACAGAGAGCGGAGCAGGAAGCGACTGGAGTAATATATTGGTTAAAGATGTTGCAAAAAATGAATATTTAACTGACAAATTGGAATGGACAAAATTTAGTGGTGCTGCCTGGGTTGGTGATGGATTTTATTATAGTGCATACGATAAACCGAGCAAAACATTTACAGGAAACAGTATCAATCAAAAAGTGTTTTTTCATAAATTAGGAACTCCGCAATCTACAGATAAATTAATTTATAAGGATCCTAAAAATCCGACTTTTTATTTGGGAGCACAAACAACCGAAGACGAACGTTATTTGTTTATTAATATTAGTCCTGGCACTTCAGGAAGTTCAATTTTATGGAAAGACCTTCGAATTCCAAATGATAATTTTAAAACCTTATTTGAAGGATTTGAAAATGAATACACTGTTTTGGATAATGATGATGATAAATTAATTGTTTTCACCAATCACAATGCACCAAATTATAAAGTGGTTCAGGTTGATCCAAAAAATCCGGAACCTGAAAACTGGAAAGTGATTATCGCCGAACAGGATGAAATATTAAGTAATGTTTCTTTAGCAGGGGGAAAAATATTTGCGTCCTATTTAAAAGATGTTCGCCCAGTGGTATTCCAATTTTCCAGAACAGGAAAGGCGGAACGTCAGATCACATTACCCAACGATGGAATTGGAGGAAATGTTGCTGGATTTAATGGTGAAAAAGATGATGAATTCGTATTCTTTTCCTTTACTACTTTTCTTTCTCCGGCCGACATTTATAAATATGATATCAAATCAGGGAAATTAGATCTGTATAAAAAATCTGAAATAAAATTTGATGCTTCCGGTTATGAGATGAAACAAGTATTTTATTCCAGTAAAGATGGTACAAAAGTTCCGATGTTTATCGTGCATAAAAAAGGAATTGAATTAGATGGAAAAAATCCATGTTTATTATATGGTTATGGTGGATTTAATATCGCTCTTCCTCCAAATTTTAATACTGCTCGTTTAGCAATGCTTGAACAAGGATTCGTGTATGCAGTTGCAAATATTCGCGGAGGTTCAGAATATGGTGAAGCCTGGCATGAGGCTGCAATGTTTGAAAAGAAACAAAATGTTTTCGACGATTTTATTGCCGCTGCAGAATATTTAATTAATAAAGGATATACTTCCAATACCAAGCTCGCCATTTCAGGAAGAAGTAACGGCGGATTATTGGTTGGTGCGTGTATGACACAACGTCCCGATCTTTATGCAGTTGCTTTACCGGGTGTTGGTGTTATGGATATGTTGCGTTATCATAAATTTACAGTTGGACATGGCTGGATAACAGAATATGGTTGTGCCGACAGTTCTGCTGAGGCATTTAATTATTTACATAAATATTCGCCACTGCATAATTTAAAAGCAGGAACAAAATATCCTGCAACTTTGGTTACAACAGCCGATCATGACGATCGTGTAGTTCCTGGTCACTCCTTTAAATATGCCGCAGCATTGCAAGCAGCACAGGCTCCTGACGGTGCTCCTTGTTTGATCCGCATTGATACCGAGGCAGGACATGGTGCAGGAAAACCACTTGCAAAAATTATTCAGGAGGATGCCGATTGGATAAGTTTTACCATGTGGAACGTTGGCATCAAACATCTTACATTAAAAGACAAACCGTAAAATAATTTTTTTAACACATTGAAAGAGCGGGGTTTATACTCTCGCTCTTTTTTTTGTGCCATTAATTTTCTCGTCATCATTAAAAATTATTAATATTGTAGACAATTCTAATCCACACAATTATGAATAAGTATTTATTGACAGGCGTTTTGTGCATTATTGCACAGTTCTGCATTGGTCAGACCACTGGTGACTACCAAAGAATTACAAACAAAGGAACCTTACCTTCTGAAGTGTATACCCCTTCCACTGAAAAATATTACGATGAAATTCAGTTGATAGAAGCGGACATTTCAAAACAAGAAATAAAGACCAAACAACAATACTATTTGGAAAGCGGATTTTCAATCGACGAGATGATGCGAAGCGGAACGGTTTTATATAATCCCGAATACAATTCTTATCTGGAGTCAATTGCAGATGAGTTGTTAAAAGGTGATCCTGAATTACGAAGCAGAGTGCATTTTTATTTGTTGCGTTCACCTGTTGTAAATGCATTTGCAGGCGCGGGTGGAAATATTTTTATCAGTATGGGCTTGATCGCCATGCTCGACAACGAAGCTCAACTCGCTTATGTAATGGGACATGAAATTGGGCATATTGCACGTGAACACGGTCTTGATTTTTATATGGAGGCCACAGAGATTGATAAAAAAAGTTCTAAAAATTCTTTGCTCAAAAAATCCTCTTTCGATAATACCATGATCACCAAAAACAGGTATTCACAAACACTGGAAACGGAGGCGGATGATTACGGTATTCAAACTTTGATCAGAACAAAATATTATGCTGACACTAGTACATTAGATGCTGTATTCGACGTATTAAAATATTCCTATTTACCCTATGAAAATGTAAGTTTCCCAATAGAATTTTTTGAAGGACCTCATTATGTTATTTCAAAGAATTTAAAAATGGATTCCGTAAAAAAGATCAGCGGAACACCGGAAACTGTTTCGGCGAAAGAAGCGAATAAAAGCACGCATCCAAGTATAGCCGAAAGAAGAGAGGGTGTTCGCGAATTCATGCGTAATGTAAATACCGATAATCGCGAACCATATCTGATCTCTGAAAATAAATTTCTTGCATTGCGCAATATAGCAAGATATGAATTGCCGATGTTTTATTTACACAATAATTATTTTCAGGATGCTATTTATTCTTCTTATCTCATCCTCCAAAAAGAACCGGGAAATAAATATCTGGAAAAGATCATTGCAAAATCGCTTACCGGACTTACGAAATTCAGAAACAGTAAGGATGATGAAGTGTATGCTGAAAAAGCCCGTTTCGAAACTTATGAGGGAGAACAACAACAATTATATTTTTTATTGTGGGCGATGAATGATGTGGAATTAAATGTAATGTCGCTGAACTATACCTTTAACTTACATTTAAAATATCCTGAGGATAAAGAAATATTACCAATTTGTGAATCTTTGGTGAACGACCTTGTTTTTTATCATTTTAATGATGAACACGATTTTTATGAGGATAAAACAGTGTCGAGAGATAGTTTATATACCTTATCAAATATCGCAAATCCAAAAATAAAAGTGGTCATTAGTGAAAAGTCCACAAAAAAATCGCGCAAATTAGCTACTGTAAGAGCAAAAAGAGCATCAACGGAAAAAATAAGAGCGGATAAATACAAAAAACCTTTGCTCTACGCTTATTATGATTATTGGGAAAACAAAGAATTCCGTAAGTTATGGAACGATGCAGTAGCTGAACGCGACGAACGGGAAGCAAATGCAAAAGCCTATAAAAAAGCAGGGATAAAATATGTGAACAAAGGAGATACACGCGATTATTTTTATGCCTCCAAACTCGGAATTGATAAAGTAGTGGTGGTAAATCCTTTTTACAGAAGAATAGATCTGCGTAAAAATGGAGGAATAGAATATGTTTCCGGCGAACAGGGAGAAATTAATTATATGGATATCCTGAAAGACAATGCTGCATTATTGGAAATGGATCTTGAAATTATCGACCCTTTAACATTGGAAAATACAGATGCCGAGAAGTTCACTGATATGACGGAGCTTAACGACTGGTTTTCTGAACAACTCGATTTTGGAAATATCAATATGCCGGGATATAATCAGGCCATGATAGATTCCATCGCCAATAAATACAATACCGATTATTTTTTATGGACGGGCATTATTTCCATGCGCGACAGACAAAATATTTTAGGACCATTGGTTTATATTGCATTATCGCCATTCTTCCCGCCTTTATTACCCTATGGCATATATGAATTAGCCTCACCGGAATATGAGTTCTTTTATCTTAGTCTTTTATATAATGTAAAGACACGTGAAGCCAACGTATTAAAATTTTTATTCCTCGACAATAATGATACAAGGGCAATATTAAATTCGCATACTTACGAAATGTTGTATGAGATCTCCACGGAACCAAAAAATTCAAATAACACAGTTACCACAACCACCTCAAATTAAATCCCAACGCACAACAAAATGAAAAATCGTATAATATATTTATTGATCCCATTTTTATTTGTAACACAAATGAATGCGCAATCGGTGGGATACCAGGGGAAGAAGTTTATGGCGGAACTTGGTTATTCACCACTTACTAATATCGCTGCAAAATATTTCAGTTATGCATTGGCAGATGACCACTATGCAGAAGGAAATGATCCACTCCTTTTCAAACATGTAGTTAAGGTTAGTGTAGAATATACACTATTTAACAGCGGTTCATTGGTTGTAAGGTATAATCCTTTTAATTATACATCCAATATAAATTATTATTCTGTTAATGATGATCTCACTGATCTTATCGGCGTTGAAAGCAAGGGACATATGATATCGTTGGGATATAAAATGTATACAACAGCAACCCCTGCCCCTCTTGGAACTTATTTCGGTTTGTATTTTACACGTTATTCTTTTTCTACAGAGTTGGTGCAAAGTGAATTCAGCAGAAATAAAGTTCCTGAGGAACTTGCCAATTATCAATGGGATCAAAGCACTACAATGGGTATTTCCTTAAGTTATGGAGTTAAAACAATCTTCTGGGATAAGGTTACCATGGATATATCGTTAGAAGCCGGTTATTTTTTAGATAATACGCATACAAACAGCTCTTTCGACAATGAATTATTGGGTGGCGACTATCAAATTTCCTCCTCAACTTATCCGCAGGGCAATACGATAAAAAACGCACGGGCGTTCTTTTTTGCTGTTCCAACTGTGGCATTTGGATATTTGGCTTTCTGATTTTCACCAAAATCCATTACCTTTGCGCCATTCCGGCCCGGTAGCTCAGCTGGATAGAGCATCAGCCTTCTAAGCTGGGGGTCATTGGTTCGAATCCAATCCGGGTCACTTTATACTTCTGCAAACCTTGGTAAATCTAAGATTTATGGAGGATTTGTTTTTGACAAAACAACGGTAAATAAAACTTAATAGTCAAATGTCTCTACCCTTAATTAGTTGAAAGTTAAAGTAAACAATTAAATTTATTTAAAAAATATTCCCAAGATATAATTTGATGAGATTTACAAAGAATTATTATCAGTGATAAATTTATGAACTTTTGTTGTTATTGATTTTGCTTGGTCACTCATAGTCTCCCAAGATATATTTTGTGCAACTAAATTGGCAAGTTTATTTTTATAAAATGAATTAATAGTTCCGCTTTTTGCTCTTAATCCTTCCGGAAATTTACCCTTCAATTTAATCTTTAAGTAATCTCCGAGGTATTGGGCTTGATAGTCATTTTGGTCAAGATTATAGCTTTCCCAATTTAATGATTTCAATTTGCCATGTAACATTGGCAAAAGAATTCTTAGCTCATGTGGCGAGAGTAAATTTTCAATTTCTCTAACTGAAAGCGCTTCATAGGTAAAATATTTGCTTTCCATTTCAGCTAGAAGCTTGTGTTTCCTTTCTTGATCCGAATCTCTATCAGCAATCAACAAAATCTTATTGCTTAAAAAACGCGCTTTAATGGCATCAATATTAGCTTTATCCTCTTCGTCTTCGTGATCAATTTCACTAAATAAATAATGGCTGACATTCGATCCACTGTATTCGAAAAATGAATAGTGTAAATCCTCCTTCAAAGTAGCTGGTGAATTTGAATATATTTCATAAGCCTTCAGGAAAGCTCGCAAAAATAATGTGTCAGAATGTCCTTCAACCCAAACACTACAGTTTGATAAATATACAGAAGAATTATTCACCCCTAATAATTCCAAAGCGTCAATATCAGAACTTTTTACGTTAGAAATTTGCCTGGCTCTTTTGTCTCCGGATCTATTTTCTCTAAAAGTAAAAATTGAAAGGTCAGTTTGGTAAGTTAAAGTAAGGTCTAGCAAATGGTTGGAATGAGTTGTAATAAAATACCTAAGATTTTTCTTATTTAGATCAATATTATTCAGAAGTGTAGTTAGTAATATTCTTTGAAAACCTGGATGCAAATTTAATTCCGGTTCTTCAATAAAAATCCAAGCGCCATCTTTTGCAGTAAAAATTGGATATAATAATAAAATACAGGCTTGAATTCCATCTCCGAATCTATGAATGTCATGCTCCACCTCATCCAAATACAAATAAATATGCTTCTCTCGATCCTCACGCGCTTGTTTCGCAATAATATCAACATCCTTACCAGAGAAAAAAGTTTTAGACAAGAACTTTTCAAAAGCCTCAAACCCCGCGCGGATTTTTCTCTCATTATTTCTTGCAAATAAAATATCTTGGAAAAAATCTAAACCTGTACTGATCTTTATTTCATTTAACTCGCCATATTTAAAATAATTTTTAAGGATTGTCCCTTCATAAATATTTGTGGTTAACTTACCCGCATCAGTTCCTTTTGAAGCATTAAAAAGTGTTGTTAAAGTTCTAAGAATTGGGATGTAAATTCGTTCAGAAGGATAATCATAAATTATCTTATTTGCCAGGTAATACTGAATTAATGGCAAAATTTCTTTACAATATTCGGCGAGATTTTTTCTATCTGAGAGGGATAATGTAATTGCATTTCTCTGAGCATATTCTTGGTAAACTGGCCTTACTTCGTCATTTACTAATTCAATCGCAACAAGTAATTGGGAATTTATATACTCCATTGATCGATTAAAAACATTGATCGATGTTTCGTTTAAACTTTCAATACTTTTTATAATGTTTTGAAAATATTGCTTGTTTATTTCTATATTCTCAATATTTCCACTGTTAAAATAATCCTTTAATGCAGGTGATCTATCATCGAAAAAAGAGCCATAAGGAGTTGTTTTTCTAACATCACTTATCTTAATTGAAATAATCGCATCAGGTTGAAATCTATTAAAATTTTCTTTTATTGCTTTTTTAAGAGATTCTAAATTGTTTATTGTTTGTGAAGAAGGAACAACTTTATGAAAAGTTTTATTAAGCAAATTCCTAAGGAATGTGCTTTTTCCGGAGTTATTTGCACCAACAAAGAAATTTATTTTACTTAGTGGACCAAAATAAGATAATTTTTTATCAGGGACCTCTTCAACAAAATTTAGAGCTTCAATATCTTGAAAAAAATTGTCATCAGTAATTATAAACATTGCTTGTCATTTTAATTAAATAATAAGGTTTATTTAAGTATTCAAAATTACAAAATTTGGTTCGCAATAATGACATAGGTGTATTACGTAAGGATTGAAAAAACATTTGTTCAATAATTTTTGATTTTTGTATCTTCATCAAACCATTGATTGATGAAGTAGAAAGTTGATGAAACATTCCTATATTGGTTCTTAGAATCGGTATAAGCAAGATTTGAGTATTTTTATATAAATGACTGATTAACTATGTATCATATTATTCCTTACCTTTATTATAATTAAACACTTCTATATGAAAATATTTACTTTATCACTCCTTCTGTTTATCTCCTCCCAAACAATTTTTGCCCAAATAGTAGGCTCCAATGTATTTATTAAGGGAACTTATGTGGAAGCCGGTATTAATTCCTGCGGTGCTTTTGGTTCCGACGCATTACCTCCTGTAGGTTATCATCCAACGGAGGGTACTGGTGTAAGTTTTGTTGCCGACAGCGATATGGATGGATGGGAAATTGGGTCTCCACTTTATTGTGGTGATTATTCAGTGCCAGGGTCCCCTGTTGAAGGCTGGGCAATTCAGATCGGCGCATCGGTTTGGGTAAATACTGATCAATCATGTGCCAGTAGTGATATACCCGGTTCACTAACCGATTATTCTACCGCTCCCGTTGCCTCTTCCGCTACCTGGGAAGGTAATATCGTATCTCCTAGTTTGAATATTCAGCAAAAAACAGTTGTGAAAACGAACAAACGATTTTTAACCACAACAATTACACTTACAAATACAGGGGCAACCGCATTAAATGATGTTTATTATATGCGTAATATCGATCCTGATAATGATCAACCTTGGAGTGCCGATTTTACTACTGCTAATACTATAGTTTCAAATCCACCTATTGGTTCCGATGCACTTGTAACTTCAGAAGGATTAACTTACGGTTGTTATTTGGGTATTGGCGCAAGAAACAGCAATGCAAGAGTATCTTATGGAAATTTTTCCACTGCTGATGGGTTACCATCTGATGTTTGGAACGGAACCAGCGGATATTCCATTATCGGAAGTTCAACAGGTGATATAGCAAATTCAATTTCATTTTACATTCCAACCATTGCAGCAGGAGCAACAGAAACTATTGCATTTGTATACATATTTTCACCCGATGTTGTGGAAGAAGCACTTGCTACAACGGGTGATGCATTTGTTTGTGAAGCTGCCACCGGAATTACGACAACAGTAAGCACAACTACTGCAAATTTCAATTGGACTCCCGTTGCAGGGGCCACTGGATATACTCTTAAATATCGCCCAACCGCTGGTGGAACATGGATAAATGTACCGGTTGTTGCACCACCGGTTACATTAACCGGATTAACAGAATGTACCTCATACGATTATAAATTAATTACTACCTGTGCAGGTGCAATTTCACCTGCAAGTATGGGAACATTTACCACCTCATGTTTTCCTTGCGCTTCAGCACCTACGGGATTATTTGCTGATAATATCACAACTACTTCCGCTAAATTACATTGGACCGCAGATCCGGATGCAATTAAATATAAAGTGAGTTATGCACCGGTTGGAGGAACCGCAACTGTTGTAAATGCAACATCCAACTTTAAAACAATAGCAGGTTTAGCGCCCGGAACCACCTACAATTATAAAGTGAGAAGCCTTTGCGCTGCCGGTACACTTTCTGATTATTCTGCCACTGCATCATTTACCACTTTATTGCGTTTAAACGAAAATGCAATTGCTGATGCACAGATCACAATTTATCCGAACCCTGCTTCCGATAATTTTACCATTGCTCTCGAAAACTTTAATGAAGGCCAAGCAAATATTAAATTATTTGATATGCTTGGAAATATAATTCTGGAAGATATTATTACCGTAACAGAAAATAATTATACTGTTAACCTAAACATTTCCGGAATATCAAACAGCATTTATTTATTAAGTGTAGAACAAAATGGATTTACATTAAATAAACAAGTGGTTATTGCTAAATAAGACATTAATTTATATTGAGATCTCGACTTTAAAAGGTCGGGATTTTTTTTGCACTAGCAGAAATAGGAAGTAGGAAGTAGGAAATAGGAAGTAGGACTGATATAGGACAAGGGAAAGTGGACACAGGAATACAAATGGCCGAGTTTGCAACAAGGTTTCAGTGAGGCTCTTGCTCTTAGCGAGGGTCTCACTAATGGCATACATCCAAAAAATGGGTATACCCAAAATTTCGCAAGAAATTTAAACTCCTTACTCCTCTCTCCTGCCTCCTCTCTCCTCTCTCCTTTCTCCTTTCTCCTTTCTCCTCTCAAACAACTCCCAATTTTTTTAATCCATTTATAATATTGGAACTTATGGATTCAGAATTAGTTTCAACAGGAATAAATTTTTTACCTGTTACCATTTCATATAGTTCAATATATCGTGAGGAAATCGTTTTTAGCCACTCCTCTCCCATTTCTGGAACTGTTTGACCTTCCTTTCCCATAAAATTATTTTCTATCAACCACTCTCTTACAAATTCTTTCGATAATTGTTTTTGATGTTCGTTATTAATTTGTCTTTCCGCATATCCTTCCAAATAAAAATAACGCGATGAATCGGGAGTGTGAATTTCATCCATCAAAAGTATTTTTCCATCGTGCAAACCGAATTCGTATTTTGTATCTACTAATATTAATCCGCGTTCCTTTGCCATCTCCGTTCCTTTTTTGAATAATTCGCGGGTATAATATTCCATTAATTCATATTTGTCGGGTGTTATGATATTACTTTTTAAAATATCTTCCTTAGAAATATCCTCATCATGTCCTGCATCTGCTTTTGATGTAGGGGTAATAATCGGTTCCGGGAATTTATCATTCTCCTTCAAACCATCCGGCATTAAAACACCACAGATCATTCTTTTTCCGGATTTATATTCTCTCCATGCATGTCCGGCCAAATATCCGCGAATCACCATTTCCACCTTTACCGGCAAACATTTTATTCCAATAGAAACTCTGGGATCAGGAACGGATAATAACCAGTTTGGAGCAATATCCTTTGTAGCTTCTAAAAAAAATGCCGCCAACTGATTGAGCACCTGCCCTTTAAATGGAATAGGGTGAGGCAAAATAACATCAAATGCAGAAATTCGGTCACTCGCAACCATTACAAGATATTTATCTTTAATAGTATAAACATCCCTAACTTTTCCGTGATAAATTGAATTAGCTCCCGGTAATTTTAAATCAGTATTCAAAACGCTCATAACACAAAATTAAAGGCCAAAATTACGATTTCTGTTATTTAATTCTGTAGGTTATTACAGCATTATCTACACAGGTAACCAACATTTTATCCCCATTTCTGGTAAGATCATCAATTAAAAAATCGGCAGATGCTACGATGGGAAATCCCTCCGTTATTTTACCGTTTTCATCAAATAACAATAAACTATTTGAAGCAGATACAACACCAAAGTATGATTGCTCATTAAAATTAAAAGAAACGATATGATTATACACCGAATCAATTTCGGCAACAAAAAGTGATTTGCCTTGTAGATTTTTAGCTTTCAAATAGGTATCCTCCAAAAATAATATATCTGTTGTATCATCTCCATTAACCAAAGCAAAATTACCTGATATAAAATTATCGGGAGCTGCAATAGTTTTTGTATTTAAATTACCATCAGCAAGAATAATATTTCCCACGGCATCCATAAAATATTTTGTTTTAGTGTTTGTACTGGTTGCAATAATATTATTTTTAACAGGAATGGAACGCACTGAATTTCCTCCTTCTTTGCGAAATTGAATTCCTTTAGCATTAATAAATACAATTAAATTTAATTTATCAGAAGTCATTTCAAATAAGGGTGAGGTAACATCCCCAGTATTCCGCTGTGGATTCCAGCCCGGTATAGGTTTGCCATCCTTAAAAAATCCATAAATATTATCGTTATCACAGGCAACAAACATGCGATAATCATTTTTTGTATTCATAAGTACGGTCAGGGGATTGGTGATCTTCGCCGTAAGTGTGATCGGAAATCCCTCTACAGCATTACCATTCATATCCAATAAATAAATAGCATCAGAAGTATTAAATAATATCTGTGATTTTTCGTTTCCATAAAAATCAACCTCATGTATTTTACCGGTAATTTTATTGGGTAATTTTTGTTTCCACAAAACATCACCACTTGCTGAAATCAGATACAATTGGTGAGCCGTATCCTGCACAACAATACTTTTTTGTTTGTTAAGCTGATTATACACCGTAAATGGACCGCTTTCAATAGGATGATCAACTTGTAATTTCCATAAAACCCCATTCCTGCGTTGAGGAGCAGCATTGTAACTGATAAAACCATTGAGCAGATAAATATTTTTATTATTGCTGAATTGCAATTCCAATCGCGGAAATTTTTGTAATAAATTAAAATTCTTTTCTATGGAATCAATGTGTTTATCGGAAACAAAACTTGAAATAACCTGTTCCGATTTACTGAGATTAAGGTATATTGAATTATTAAAGGAAGCAGAAACGTGTTTTTTAAATTCATTATAATCACTATCAGCAATTAATGTTTCTCCATTTTCAATGGCATCAAACATATTTTTAAGTTGCAATAATTCGAAGGCTACAACAAGATCATTATTATTCCACGCAGTATAACAAATTTCCGGAAATTTAGCTCCCGCAATACCGGTAAGAATATTACTTGCAGCCATTTCCATAATTACGTGACCCCTATATCTCAAAGTATCGGACACTACTGCGGATTTTAATTTATTTTCAGCTAATACTCTGTCACTGGCAGGAATGATGAGAAAACTCCTTTTCATAAAATTTTGATCCAGCGATTCTGAAATACCGAACAAGATATTATTTGTCATCCAGGGCATCCAATGATCAAAATAGTCGCGGTTCTGATTTTCATCAGTGAAAGATGAAGCAATATTTTCGGTTAAATGTTCTGCATTTAACCGATACAATACCACTGTATTTGCGGGTACTGATACATTCATATCCACGGAAAATTCACCGGTATATTTACTTAACAGTAAGTCAGATTCATCATTTTTAGACGCTGCATATCCGGTGATGTTTAAACCTGCTTCTCCAAATTCAAATTCGAATCCCATCCAGGAAACAAACCTGCTTAACTGCATAATGGAAGCATATTTATCGTTGGTAGAAAATAAAGAAAGATAATTCCCAAGCTGATCTGTATTTAAATAAAAACTGTAATCCGCTTTTTTATTCATTTTGTCGTATACATCTTTAAATCCGGCGTGTTCGGTTACAGGATCGCCATTTTTTAATTGTAAAATTGCATTTTCCACTAATACGGATGATGCACTGAAAATAAATACACCGCTCACTTTTGCGAAGGCGACTGCTACCTTACTTTTCGAATAATTTAATTCATATATATCTGCCCTTTCAAATTTGTGTACAGAAACAGAAGGTTGTTCTCCATCAAAATCCGGTAAAAATTGTTTTAGATTTAATTTTGATGCCTCATCCAATTGCAATAAAAATAAATATTGAACATTATTATCACCCGATGCAAATGCACCTGTAAGAAAATTTTTATTTTGTATGTCGGATAATAATTCTGCTTTTGTACCACAAATTTTATTAAAAAGCTCCAGATCATTTTTAAGATTGCCGAATAATTGCGTTTGCATCAATTCCTGCATGGCAACTTCATTATTTAATAAAACAGTAAATGCATCCGTTTTTTTAACATCAAAAAAACAGATCACATCCTGCGGCATTCCATTTAATACCGTTTCATTTCTTTTATTAAAAAATAAAAGATAAACCGTAATAAATATAACTACTGCTAAAATTCCTCCAATGATCCCAATTTTTCGTCGCGCCATGTTATGATGATTACCTTTGCAAAGCTATATGTAATATTCGGCTATGCATACGCATATATGCACATACAAACTCAGATTATGGAACAAAAAACGATCATTCGCTGCGCCACAATTTCAGGAGCGCTTTCTGTGGCCTTAGGTGCATTCGGAGCGCACGGGTTACAACAATTGGAAACAGCCCAAAGGATAACTATTGAAGATATCAGGATATTTGAGACTGCGGTTCGTTATCAATTCTACCACACATTTGCATTATTGGCAGTAGCTGCATTTGCCAACATTTTAAACCCTAAATTAAAAAATTGGTCGGTTACCGCATTTATAGCCGGTATCATCATCTTTTCCGGCAGCTTATATCTTCTTTCCCTTTCTCAATTCTTTTTCGGTACCCGAATGGCATGGCTGGGAGCAATTACACCCTTGGGAGGATTATCGCTTATAACTGGTTGGATCTTGTTTTTTGCCGCCTCGTTTTCGAAGGAGAAGATTTAAATCGGATTCTGACATGCAGTAGATCTCCTGCGTCGATCACTACATGTTTCAGTTCTGGGCCTGCCTGCCGACTGCGTCAGCGTCAGGCAGGTTCGGGGTTCTGAGTTCTGGGTTCGGTTCCGGGCAAAAGTTTTTTTTGGTTTGAATTAGATTCAGGCTTTCGATCCGATTATTTTTTTTATTTTCTGATTGTTATTTATTGTTCTCACGACTTTAATTAGGAGTAACAATAGGAAGTCGGCTTTTTCATTGGAAAATTTTCTTCTCCCTTCCCTCAGACCTTCCGGGTTAAAAAAAACCTTGAAGGTCGAGGGCACTCTCGGTTGTTCATTGGTACATCTTATTGGCTGTTCATCGGTACATTGGTACATCTTTTTGGCTGTTTCATTGGTACATTAAAAAAGCCCCGCTTTTACACGAGGCTTTCATTATTAATTAATTTTTTTATTTACATTTAAACTTCAACTTCGACACATCAAATGAACATCCACTTTTTTCAGCAACCTTAACACCAACAATTAGGTTTTGAGTACTTGTCATATTGATCTTAGTATCCACATTTGTTAATGTTACATCACCGATCTGAAGAGTTTTAATGGTAAATACATCACCCTTAACGGTTGTTCCATTTCCAAGATCTGTAGGTTTATCATTTTTAATATCTGCTTCAGTAATGGCGCCGGATTCCCAAAGTCTGATAAAATAATCTTTACCAACCATTGCCACTGTAATACTAGGGCTTAAGTTTAGAATATATTTAGTTTGTTCTTTACCGTTAACTGACGCATTTCCTTCATACATATTACCCTTTTTAGTTAAGGTAGCATCAAGAGCAGTTGCAGTTGTTGCGGTAGTAGTGGTCTTTTTATCACCGGTTGTTTTTGTGTCATTTGTTTTTACATCCGGAGTTTCAATTACATCGGTTTCATCAACTTGTTGAAGATCTTGAAGCTGTTTTAGGCGTTTTGCTTCTGCATCGCGTTTACGAGCTTCATTCGCTTCTATTGTAGCTTCATCGTATGTGATGATTGCATTTGGAATTATACCAATAATGGTAAATTCTGTTCTTCTGTTTAATTGATGTAAGTCTTCGAAATCCTGACCTTTATATTTTGAAATAAATGCCTCTGTAAGTACTGATCCTTTTGGAACAACGGCACCACTTGTTACTTTAAAATCTTCGGAAATTGTTTTTGGAGTTGTTTCTCCATAACCGGTAGCAACTAATCTTGCAGGATCAATTCCTCTGGAGATCATGTAACTAACAACGGTATCGGCACGGTGCTGAGACAGAATTTTATTTTTTTCATCTGTATCGCGACTGTCTGTATGTGAACCGATTTCCACCTTTAATTGCGGGCTTAATGCGAGTACATTATACATAGAGTCCAATGCTCTGAATGATTCCGGGCGAAGATCCCATTTGCCTAGTGGATAATAAATATTTTTTACTTCAATAGGTTTTAATTCAATGATAGGTTCCATCATGATGTCAACAAATAAAGTATCATTTTCTTTTAATCCAATAGTAGAGGTTGTAGCGCGACCATTTTTATATTTTGCTTTATATCCGGTCAATTCAAATTTATCTTGCGCAGTTCCAACAAAAAAGTCTTCATATGGATTTGACATTTTAGTAACAGCGGAATCTTTTTTCACACCCGATTGATTAAGATCAACTCCGGCGCCTGTGATTACTTCTTTTGTAACCTCATCAATAGCGCGTACCATGATCACAAATTCCGGTGGATATTTATATGCATAAATATCGTCGCAACAAGTTTCACTTTTTACATTAAATCCACCTTTGCGGTTCGATACAAAAAATCCTTTTTTACCCGATTGATTAGTAGAAAAATAAAAATCATCCACTGAACTATTAAATGGAAATCCTAAATTTTGTGGAGCATCAAATGATTTCATACCACCGGCAGTTTTATAAATATCTAAGCCGCCAACATTAATTTGTCCGTTGGAGCTAAAATATAATAATCCTTGTTCATCATTATAAAATGGAGTTATTTCATCACCAATTGTATTCACTTTTGTTCCGCAATTAATGGGATTTGAATATGCTTTTCCTTTGTTTTGAACTTCAACATACCAAAGATCCATTCCACCACGACCACCAGCTCTGTTAGAGGAAAAATACAATATTTCTTTTCCTTTAAATGTGCCGAGTGCAGGATGTGTAGATGTAAAATCTGTTGTGTTAACATCACTTACTTCTTTTCCACTTTGCCATTCACCACTTTCATATTCACTTACATATATTTTACAGATCATCACCAACGAATCGTTTGGACGACATTCTGTATAATAAAATCTTTTTCCATCACCGGAATAAGCACCATTTCCTGTATGAGCATCACCTTTATTAAATGGAGCTTTAAGTTCTTTGGATGGTGTCCATGTATCGCCTTCAGCAGTGGATGTAAAAATTCTGGAACGTAATTCTGTTTTGCCTTGCTGACCAAGATCGATAGGTTTTTCAGAAACTAAGGCTGCATAAGTTAAATTATTATCCGGACTATACTTAGGAGAAAAATCGGTGTAATTATTATTTATATTAGTTCCTAAATGCTCCACATTAACTGTAGTTGGAGTTTGTGCAAGTAAAATTGCAACATCACATCCTTTATCTTCATTTTTTGCCTGACGTTTTAAAATTGTTGCCGTTGCTCCTTTTAATTTACTGTTTTTGGTAACCAGTTTAAAAGCTTCTTTGGCCTCAGCATATTTACCATTATATTTTAAACTCATGGCATAATAAAAACCTGCATCAGGATACATGTCTTTTGATTTACCTGCATCAATTGCAGTCTTATACCATTTTTCAGCATCTTTATAATTGCGCGCTAAATAATATGCTCTTGCTAATTTATAGGCAGCTTCCTGAGAAGCCTCATCCTCATAAGCAAGTTTATATGCGTCTTGCGCTCCGTAATAACTTCCGGCCGACATTAATGCATCACCATACATTAATTTTCTGGTACCGTTCATTTTTTCTAATTCCGGATCATGCGTTTGGGCATTTACTGTCGCAGTAAATAGAATTATTGTAAGAATTGCAAATATTTTTTTCATACTATATTCTTTATCAGTTGAGAATTCATTTTGTTTCACAAATATTAATAACGAGGACAAGGCATATCATAGCTTTTAGGAATAACCGGCAAAATACAACCTGTATAAACCAGCGATAATTCAAATCCGCCTTTGCCACTACTTGCTTCCTGTAATGTGGAAGTATTAATATCGTAACTAGCACCGAAACGGAAATTTTTATAATCCATTCCTACTGTTGCTATCATAGCATCATCTAAACGATAATGTCCGCCTAGAAAAAAGGTTGCCGGGAAATTTGCATTGTTTAAAAAATAACCAAGGTCAGCACCAACAACAACTTCCTTAGCACCGGACTGTGTTTGATATAATACGGAAGGAATAAATCCGTATTTATTTGCAAAAGTAAATCCTGCTTTTAAGTGCCCAACCATACGAGCTCCCAATTTATTTTCATCATCCTGTAAAAAACTTTCTTTTGGAGAAACTAAATTGAACATGGCAAAACCTGCTGTAACATTAAATTTTTTGGAAACTTCATTGTGATATGCTAAACCGGTGCTCATATTAAAACGGGAAATATTGTCGCCAAGATATGGTTCAAAAGAACTCATATTCGGGTCGAAATCATCGCCTGTCCATTGATTCGGCCATTTTAATGCATTAAAATCCAATGATTTTTGCATTAAACCACCTTGCAAACCAAGTGAAAGGTTATGATTTTCACGACCACCTAGTCCTAATACGAACGCGGTTGAAGCCATAACACTCAGGTTAGTTAAATTTCCGTCGCCGGACACATCATTGTATAATAATAATCCCCCTGTTAATTTACTTGCAATTCCAATTTCTTTAACAATAGGCATGTCAAAAAATGCTTCGTATGTTACATAAGGAGTTGTAACACTATTCCATTGGTTGCGGTATGTTAAGCCTGCTCTCCAGTCACAAGAGTTCACACCCGTGAGAGCCGGATTTAATGCAAGAGGGGCGGCGTTATACTGTGAGAAGTGAACATCCTGAGCCCTTAATACACCAACAGCCATGAAAGCTGCAAAAAACGCGATTTTGTAAATCTTCATCATTGGTTATTGTTTTATATTTATCTGAGTAATGTAATTGTTCCTTTATTTATAATTTCATTATTTTCTTCATCCGTTCCCACAAATATATACATATATGCACCTATTTCCTGATCAGCATTGTTATACTTTCCATCCCATCCTGCCAAAATATCATCGGTTTCATATATTTTTTGCCCCCAACGGTTAAAAATACAAAATGAATTTAAATCCACATTCACAAAGGTGGAAATATGTAATAAATCGTTCAATCCGTCGCCATTTGGAGTAAATGCATTTGGAATTACAACAGGATCGGGCTGTACAACCACAACTTCCATTTCGTCGGTAAAAATACACCCTATATCTGTAGTTGCGGTAACTGTATAAATAGTTGATATAACGGGTTCAGCAATAGGATTCTCAATATTAGGGTCATTCAAGCCCGTTGTTGGCGACCATACATAACTTACCCCGCCATCTGCATCTAAATAGGCCGTTTCGCCATAATAAACCAGGGTATCGTTGCCTGCATATGCAGTATTTGGATAGATATCCACAAAAACCGTTTCTGTATTAACACAGGCATAACGTGTAGCGGTAACTGTATAAACAGTAGGCAACAAAGGATAGGCTTCGGTATAATCATCTGCAGGATCACTAAGTGTTTCAGCAGGTGTCCAGGCATAAGAATCTCCGCCTGTAACAGTTAGTAATGCAACTCCGCCAGGGCAAATTGTGGTATCGGGAGAAACTACGAGTGGAAGTGCATCGTAAACATTAATTGTAAGAGTATCACTAATTCCGGAAGTGCAACCAAGATCTACATAAATTGTGATGGTTTCCATACCTTCCGCCAATGCATCTTCAATAGCATCAATAGTTATAGTGATCATTGTATCACCGGGATAAAAGATCAATTCAGGATCCACATCTGTATAATCAATTCCATTATCTGCGGTTCCATCAATAACCATAGTTACTATAAAAGTATCAACTGGTGCAAAAGATAATTCGAAAGTTACTTCACCATCGTTACAGCCTTCTATAATTTCAGTATATCCATCTATTTGAGTTTCGTATGATAAACTAACTGCAGGACTTGAAAGGGATCCTGCCTCAATAAAAACTCCTGAATCCAAAGACCAGTCGAGGTCATCGGCAATTGCCATTTTAAGGTGATATGTTTCACATGGGATAACATTATGTTTAGCTTCTAGTACAGTGGTAAATCCATCGTATTGGATATAATAATCATCGGCACTAAAAGGTAGATCCCAGCCTTCTCCGTTTATATTATAGTAACTTGGATTATCAACATCATTTACATTGTTGATGGAAACAGGAGTTGCTGTGCCCGGAATGAGAGCCATGTTATCTGTCCCAACAATTCCGGGTCCGCTGATATAAAAAGCGAATACATCATTAAAGGAACCTACAAATTCTAAATATTCTTCAGAACCAAAGGAATAATTAAAACGAATGGTATCGGATGTAACGGTGAGGTCAAATTCGAGAACACAGGCATCATATGTTCCAAGAACACCTGGAATTGCATCCAGGTCCGGGTCGCCGGGGGTACCTGCTCCACCTGTTGAGCCACCACTATTGTTAGGGCCAGCTGCAAGATCGGCAGAGCCACTTGTTAATACAATACCACTATCAATACCAACATTACAATCAACACAATTAAAAAATCCAAATGCACCTGTTGGGCAATCCATTGTAACTCCGGAAATTGTTACACCGGTTCCAACGAGAGAAGCAACTAACTCCTCGGGTGTTGCTATATCATCAATTACTATTTGTGCCGATAACCGTGCATTTACAAACACGATGCAAATTGCCAAAGATACAGCGTTGAGGAGTTTGCTAAAAATTGGTTTCATTTTACTATTATTTATTACCCTTATTCATCAAAATAAATTTTTAATTATTTATTTTGATGTTGCTTTTCCAGACAAATTAAAATGTCTGGCAATATATTTTTATCTCACCAGTGTAAAGTTTCCTTGTTGCATAAAACTTTCACCGTTGAGGTCAGTATAATTTAAAACATAAATATAAGCACCCATAGGTTGACCATCATCTTCAATTTTTCCATTCCATGATTTTGTAAAATCATTGGTTTCATAAATTGCTTCACCCCATCGGTTATAAATTAACAAATGATATGTTGCAAGTTGTCCCCTAACTATTATAGTGAATCCATCATTTATTCCATCTTCATTTGGTGAAAAGGCGTTCGGCACTCCAACCATAGCATCTGTGCTTACGGTAACGGTTACTTCATCAGTAAATTCACATCCAATAGCCGTTGTAACGGTAACTGTATAGGTTGTTGTTGTTAAGGGAGTTGCGAAAGGATTTTCACTATTGGGATCACTCAAACCTGTAGTTGGCGACCAGGAGTATTCCACTCCACCGCTTGCATCCAAATTTGCAGTTTCTCCATAAAATATTGTGGTATCGATACCGGCATCGGCCGAAGGTGATTGTATATCAACAAAAACTTCAGCGGTATTCACACAGGATGCTAAGGTTCCCTCCACGGTATAGGTGGTAGGTTCCGTGGGGTAAGCCTCCGTAAAGTCTGCGGTTGGATCACTGAGTGTCCCAACCGGTGTCCATGAATAAGTTTCAGCTCCACTGACTGATAAAAATGCAGTTTCATCAGGACAGATCATAGTATCGTTGGAGACCGTAAGTGGAAGTGCATCCCAAACATTTATTACCAGACTATCACCTACTCCTGCAATACATCCAAGATCAACAGAAATAATGATAGTTTCCATTCCTTCATCAATTCCATCTTCCAAAGCAATGATTGGAATTTCGATAAGTGTATCTCCCGGTAAAAAAACCAGTTCTGTTTCAAATTCCTCGTAATCCACTGATATGGTTGCAGTACCTGCTACTTCAAGATTTACGATGAAGGTATCAATTGGTGCAAAGGATAAAGCAAATGTGAGTAAACCTTCATTACAGCCTTCGATAACATCAGGATATGCATTGATCTCAGTTTCATAGGTTAGCGTAACGCCAGGGCTTGATAAAGAACCCGCTTCGATAAAAACGCCGGAATCATAAGACCAGTCGAGATCATCGGCAATAACCATTTTCAAATGATATGTTTCACACGGAATAACATTTCTTTTTGCCTCTAATAAAGTTGTAAATCCATCGTACTGTATGTAATAATCATCATCGCTGTATGGAGATTCATAGCCATCTCCATTATCAACATAAAATTCCGGAAAGGAAAATAGATTTACATTATTGATAGATACAGCTGTTCCTGTTCCGGGAATAAGGGCCATATTTTCAGATCCAACAATTCCCGGACCGCTGATATAAAAAGCAAATACATCGTTAAAGGAGCCCACCCATTCCATATACTCTTCGGAACCAAATGAATAATTAAATCGAATTGTATCGGAAGTTACGGTAAGATCAAATTCTAATGCGCAGGCATCATTGGTGCCCAGAACTCCTGCAATCATATCAAGATCAGGATCACCAGATGCACCATTATCACCGGCAGCAGAGCCGGTATTGTTAGGTCCACTGGCAAGTGAAGCATAACCACTCGTTAGCAAAATTCCACTTCCAATTCCCACATTACAATCAACACATTCGAAAAAACCAAAAGCGCCGGTTGGGCAATCCATGGTTATATCTGAAACAGTAACACCTTCGCCAACAAGCGAGGTCACCAGTTCTTCGGGGGTTGCGGAATCATCTATAGATAGTTGTGCAACAACATAATTCTGGAAAAAGTCAATCCTAAAGTCAATAATGTTACACGGAGGAGGGAGCGTAAAGTTGGTTTCATTAATTGTTGTTTTTAATTAATCTCTAAAGTTACAGGTAAACTTACAAATATTTTAGGTTTTTTAATAAAAATTTTGGGTTGACACAAGATTTAAAATGACGCAAATATGACCTTGTAAGTCAACTACGGGATCAATACCGGGAGAAAATATTACAATTTAGGTGTGCGTTTCGACATTCGCCATAGCACGAACATCATTCCCAAGCCGAAAGTAACAAAAATTATTGAAATAAAGGTAGCTTGTGTTGCGTGGATACCCATAAATTCAAGCATATTGTTAACACGTATCCTTTCAATAAAATATCTTTCCACTCCGGCGCATATAACATAAATGGCCAGTAACATTCCCGGAATTTGAAGTTTTTTACGGAGGAACCATAAAAAGGCGAAAATTATCATCGACATAATAATTTCATAGATGGGAGTAGGGAATACCGCTACCGGCAATTGTCCGCACCAATCATTGGTACAGCCCTCAATATAAGTTCCTTCCCCGTTTACATTATGCGCATAATTTTGCGCTACCATTGAGCGCGGCAACCAACCGGGGTTATATTCTTTATGCGGAACTGCTTCCAGTGATCCAAATTCAAATTCGTAATAATTTGCATTTGCCTGCAATACTTTTTCAAATTCTCCAGGGGCTGCTAACGTAACCGAACCATCGGGTTGTGAAATATATGCGCTGTTTAAAATCCCCCAGTCTCCATCACCTGCAACCTGACAACCCAATCTTCCAACTGCATAAGCTAAAATTAATGCCGGTGCCACAGCATCACCTAAATGCAACACACTGATCTTTTTTTTGCGTGCAAACATGATCACAGCAAATGCACCTAATATCAATCCGCCGTAAATGGTTAGTCCGCTGAAAAAATTACCAAGAGGATCTTTAAAAAAATCTTTCCATCCGTCAGGTTCTTCAAAATTGGAAAATATTTTCGCGCCTAAAATTCCAAATATGGCGGCGATCATTACAATATCACCAAGTCTTTCGTGTGGATAAATATCAAAGGTTTTTTCTTCCGGTTTTGCTAATTGCTGACTTTTCTTTTCACGGTATTTTAAATAAACTAATCCTGCTGCACCCAGCAATCCGAAAATGATATTCCCTTCAAGTGAAAATATAAATTGCGGGGGATTATCATTAAATGCATCCCAGGAAGTTACCATACCACCAATTTTAAAGCCGATGATATAACCAACTATTCCGTTAAAAATTAATTCCGTTACAGAGGCAGGAGCTCCAACTGTTCTTTTTTCTTTTATGGGTAATAACAATCCTTGTTTTTCTTTTCTTTTTAATTCGGTATATAAAACATATCCTGCGGCCAAAAAGGCCATCCCAACAAAAAATCCAAAGGAAAAAACCGGAAATTTCCAATGAGTATTAAAAATAGCGTTAAATAATTCTGCAATTGTTGCGTAAGATCGTAGTAAAACCATTCTGTTTTTTTGCGTTTAAATCTGTTATTTCTTTCCTTCCCTATAATAAAAAATGTTATGCTAAAATACTTATTTTTTCCAATATTTCTTCTGCTTGCATATCTCCGGTAGCATTCACTCCCAATAATTTTACATTTACCACTTCATTTACCAACAATGGGTCGTATTGGGTTTTTACTTTGATATAATTATCGGTAAAACCATACATGAACTCTCCGTCAGTTTCCTCCTCAAAAAGCACCGGGCGTTGGGTTCCAACGAATTGTTCATAAAAGTACCTTTTCTTTTTTTCTGATAAATTACGCAGCTGTTGAGTGCGCTCTTCTCTAATTTTCTGCGGTACCGAATTCTCCATTGTTACAGCTAAAGTATCTGCTCTTTCACTATAAGTAAATACATGCAAATAAGAAATATCCAATTCGTTTAAAAAATAATATGTCTCTAAAAAATCGTCTGTACTTTCGCCGGGGAAACCTGTAATAACATCAACCCCAATACAACAATGCGGCATTAAATTTTTTATATAATTTATTCTTTCCAAATACAATTCCCGCAAATACCGACGACGCATTAATTTTAATATTTTATTACTGCCACTTTGTAATGGAATATGAAAATGCGGCACAAATTTTTGTGATGTGGAAACAAATGATATTATTTCATTTGTGAGCAAATTGGGTTCAATAGAGGATATTCTAAACCTTTTAATATTTTGCGTTTGTTCTAAATTATTAATAAGTTCATAAAAGGTTTCCACTTTTTCCGTTCCGTTATTTTTCCCAAAATCACCGATATTCACTCCCGTTAAAACAATTTCTGAAACACCTTGCAATTCAATTTGTTTTACATTTTCCAATACATTTATTATTGTATTACTTCTGCTGTTTCCTCTTGCGAGTGGAATGGTACAAAACGAACAGGAATAGTCGCAACCATCCTGCACTTTTAAAAATGTTCTTGTGCGTTCACCAATGGAATATGCAGACCGAAAAATATTAACATCAGCGATATTTCCGGCAACAAATTTATTCTTTTTTGTATGCCTTTCCTCTTCAGAAATGGAAGTAATATAATGTGTGAGGTTAAATTTTTCTGCTGCACCCAGCACCAGATCAACTCCCTGTATCGATGATATTTCCTCCGGTTTTAACTGGGCATAACATCCCACAATAATGATATAAGCACCGGGAGAGTTTTTAAGGGCTTGTTTAACAACTTTTTTACATTTTTTATCGGCATTATCCGTTACGGAACAGGTGTTAATTACATAAATATCCGCAGGCTGATGAAAGGGTTTAATAGTATAACCTTCCTCTGCCACCATTCTCCCCAAAGTAGAGGTTTCTGAATAGTTCAGCTTACAACCCAACGTATAAAAGGCAACAGATCCCTTTTGCATGACCCTGCAAAACTACTTAATATATAAGAAAAACGGAGTCCAAAACCATTTTTAGTAACATAAAGCTAAAGCCTAAGTGAATCCACCTTCCTTCACAAACATTTGTTAATTCAATAAATAATGCGTTCGAAAATGGAAATTTTAAAAAATTTCCGATCTGGCTATATTATTATTAACGAGAAATTTCGCCTAATTTTAATTAGTGTATAGTTGCAATTGATGGCACAACTATTCGTATTCGTCAAGATCAATTTCAAAATTTCCACTTGCATAGTATCCTCCCCAACCGGCATCGAGCTGAACATCACAAAAAGAAAAAATTAATGCACCACCTGAAATTTTTTCTACGTAAATGGTATCATTATTAATGGAAAGGAAGTCGTCAGATGGAGTAAAATACTCCAAAATCACTTCCGAATCATTGTCGGGAGGATTTCCATAAAAATAATCTGTAACATATTTTCCGGGTTTAGGCCGGTTTTTAAAAGTGAGATATAAATAAATTTCATCGTCCTCATCAAAAGCCCAAACCTTATAACCATCACTTCCGGAGTCATCACAATCAACCTCAGAAAAAGAATCATCGTAGGTATAATATATAATCATATTTTCAGGAGTGGAACAAGGCACATCAAGGTCTACGGAAACAGTATCGAGATAAACAAGACTATCAATATAATTTTGAACAAATTCACTATATCCGTCCTCATCTATTACACAGGAATTAAGGCTCAAGGCCAATCCTATAAATAAAAAAGAACATGTTTTCACGACAGAAATTTTCATAAGAACAAAAATAAGTATTTTCAAAACAATCAAAAGGGGCTTATATTTCGATTTTAATTGAATTATTATGTTAGTTACTTATAAAGACCATCTTTTCGACCTCCATCAACCAATTGATATCTCTATTGCATTACATGAGGGAAAACAGTTGAATTGTTATTATGCCCCACCTTTCAGAACGGAAGCATTTATTGCAGGCGACTTTGTTGGAGATATGAAAAAAGGCGGGTTATTGAATTATAAAAATGTTTTTCTAAATCCACATGGGAATGGCACCCATACAGAATGTTATGCGCATATTGCCGATACTGAGCTCACTATTAATTCGGCACTTACTAAATTTCATTTTTTGGCTCAACTTATTACGGTGCAACCACAGGTTTCTGAAAATGGCGACCTTATCATCCTTAAAAAACAAATAGAAGAATCGTTTAACAGCGAAATGGAGGCGATTGTTATCAGAACGACCCCAAATTCGATTGATAAACTGAGCAGGGACTATAATAAAACAAATCCATCCTATCTTGATGTGGAAGCTGCCCGTTTTTTATGTGAGATGGGAATTAAACATTTATTGATCGATCTTCCTTCTGTAGATAAGGAGGAAGATGGAGGCAAACTTGCAGCACATCACAGTTTTTGGAATTTTCCCAAATCACCAAGAATGGATGCAACTATCACGGAATTGATATACGTGCTGATAATGTTTTGGACGGGATCTATCTCTTAAACCTGCAAATAGCTTCATTTGAGCTGGATGCAACTCCTTCTAAACCCGTTATTTTTAAAAAATATGATGCGGTTTCTATAAAATGATCTTTTAACATGAAAATAACCTTACCTGAACAGTGCCCAAGCACATAAAAAAGTATCTTTGCTGACTTTTAATTTAGCTATGAAAAAAATTCTACCTGCACTTGTTTTGTTTGTTTGCCTATGTCAAACATCATTTTCCCAGATCACTATAGCCGAAGCCAGAGTTTTACCCGGAGGAAGCGTGGTAACTGTTAAAGGCCTTGTTTTAAACGGTTCCGAGCTGGGGGATATCAGATATATTCAGGACAATACCGGAAATATTGCTGCCTATGCTCCCACTATTTTGGATGTTGTTTTGCGTGGAGATTCTATTCAGGTTACCGGACCTTTATTCAACTACAATGGGCTTTTAGAAATATCTACAGCAACATCTGTAACAGTATTAAATTCGGGTAATCCTTTGCCATCCCCAACTGATGTTACCTGTATTTCGGGATATGTAGAAGGATATGAGGCTAAACTTGTTCGTGTAAATGCAGCGTTGTTTGCAGATGCCGGCACATTTTCAACAGCTGGATCAGGTACTAATTACGACATTTCCGATGCGGCGGGAACTGCAGAAATTCGGGTTGTAACCACAACAAATATCGACGGAACTCCAATTCCGGTGGAGGAAGTGAGTATTACCGGTATCATGAGTCAGTTTGCTCCCGGAGGAACCGGAGGTTATCAACTGTTGCCGCGCGATCTTTCAGATATTTCAACCGGAGGAAATCCACCGGTTATTTCCAGTACGCTAACACAAACAGCTATTACCACGAGCTCATTTACTGTAAATTTTAATACAGTGAACGATGGAAATACAATTATTTATTACGGCTTAACAACAGCATTAGGATCAGTTACAAGTGATGCAGCGCTTACTACCGCTCATGCATTAGATCTTACGGGTTTAACTGCAGGCACTATTTATTACGTAAAGGCAGCCAGTGTTAGTGTTACTAACGATACTTCTTATTCTGCCATTGCTGCAATGGCAACTGCATCAAATTCCACGGGACAAATTAAAGTTTGGTTCAATAACACCGTCGACAATAGTGTATCTACAGGAACAAATGCAGTTTTTGTAAACGGAAGTATGGACGATACTATTATTAATATTCTAGATCATGCATTGTATTCTGTTGATATTTGTATTTACAATATCGACAATATCAATAATATAATAACTGCAATTAATGACGCATATGCAAGAGGTGTTGATGTACGTGTAATATGCGATAGTGGTGTGGATGATTTTAATTACAATGCGATAGTGATTGGACCTGGTAAAAAGAAAAAATCGCCGCCTGATGGCTCTACGAATGCCGATGGTGCATTTTTTGGTATCATGCACAATAAATTTATTAATATAGATGCAGTTTCCACCGATCCGGATGAACCTTGGGTTATTACAGGTTCTATGAATTATACGGATGATCAGATAAAAGTTGACAAACAAAATATTATTGCAATTCAGGATCAGAGTTTATCAAAGGCTTATAAAGCAGAATTTGATGAAATGTTTGCAGGAAATTTCGGACCAGATAAAACTAATAATACTCCGCATGAATTTATGATTGGAGGTAAAAGAGTGGAATTGTATTTTTCTCCGAGTGATGAACCGGAAACCAGGTTGATAGAAAAAATAAATACAGCTGATTTTGATTTGCATTTCGCAGTATTTTCGTTCACGCGTTTCAGTATCAGTTATGCAATTGAAGACGCAGTTTACGAACGCGGTGTTTTTGCTTCCGGAATCTGGGATCAAACGGATGCCAGTGATTCCACCGCAGTAAATGTTCTTGAGGATGCACTTGGGGATCGGTTTTTTAACTATTCAGGTTCTAATTTGTTACACCACAAATATTTGTTAGTGGATGCCAATTGTCCTCAATCAGATCCATTGGTATGGACAGGTTCACACAACTGGAGTTCCAGTGCAAATTCCCGCAATGATGAGAATTCGTTGGTTATCCACGATTCCACCACTGTTAATATATATTATCAGGAATATATGCAGCGTTATAAGGATGAGGGTGCAACGGAGTTTGTTGTGGATAGATGTGATTTTGTAGATGTAACAGGGAATGAAATTGTTTCTTCCATTCATTTATACCCGAACCCTGCGTCACAATTTGTTACAGTTCAAATTCCGGAATTATCGGGAAAAGGTGTTATCTTTATTTACGATTTTACCGGTAAACTAATTTTAACCCAGGATGCAAAAGGTCAATTTGAAACAATAAATATCGGTGAATTAAGGTCGGGAATGTATTTAGTTGTTGTGAGGAAGGGAAATAATAATTGGACTACTAATTTTATTAAAACATATTGATATATTCAAACCATAAATTAAGGCCATGAAAAAAACTCTCCTTTTTGTATCAAGTTTAATTTCAGTATTAATTATACATGCACAACCTTGTTTGCCTACAGTTTCTTATCCCATTACATGGGAAATTGAAGACAATTCAGGTAATAATTATGACCCAACAATTTATGGTGGAGCTACAGTTACCGGCGGTTACCTTCATATTGGATATAATGATGATGATTATATTGATATTCCGAGTGATGCATTAAATAATGTAGGGGATTTTACTATTCAATTTGATTTTAGATTAACAGATTTTAATTTAAGTGGAGCTTCTCCTACAAATACCTTGATTGCCGGTGCAAGCGATGTAGAAGAGTCGGAATTTGCCATCTCTTACGAAAAATCGATCAATGCTATTGTGGTGGCATTAAAGGGTTCGGGCAACATTTTTAATATTATATTGGAAGAAGAAACTTGGTATTGTTTGCAAGTTGTTCGAGATGGATCTGATGTTACTGTTTTCATTGATGGTGATGAGGTAGAAACTATAGAGATGAGCGATGAATTACTCGAAATTTCATTTCTTGAAATTGGTCAGGAATTAGATTGCCCAGCCGGATGTTTTGCAGTTAATCAATCATTGAATGGCGATATTGATAATTTCAGTATTTATCCATGTACATTTCAGGAAGCAAATTGCCAACCATTTATTGCTGCCTGTGATACCATGTTATTTTTTCCTTTTGATACCAATGTAAACGATTATTCAGGAAATGAAAACCACGGTATTGTTAACGGAGATGCAAATGTTGATCCTGGATTTCTCAACATAGGATATAACAATGATGATAATATTGAAGTTCCGGTTTCAGCATTGAATGGATTAAATGAATTCACGATCTCATTCAATTTTAAATTAAATGCATTTAATACTACCGGCACTTCACCAACCAATACTTTTATTGCAGGCACTGCAGCAGGTATAGAACATGAATTTGCTTTATCCTACGAAAAGTCCTCCAATGCATTTGAAATTGCGATACATAATATTGGCGGAATAATCCCTGCAACAATTAATGAAAACGAATGGTATTGCGTAAGTTTTAATTGGGAGAACGACACAGTATCCGTAATGTTAAATGGAGTTTTACTCCCCGATTATTTAGTATTTCCTGATGATCCCATTTCAGTAGCATTTTTGGAAATTGGACAGGAACTTGATTGTCTGGCCGGTTGTTTCGCCGAAAATCAAAGTTTAAATGGCTCTATGGATAATTTAATTATTATGGATTGCAATGAATTTATGGCGTGCAGTGAATTTCCGCTTGCAATTTTTGAGCAGGAAAATGTTTCTGGTATCAAAGTGTATCCAAATCCGGTTGCGGATGTGGTGAGGGTGGACTGGGGTGCCCAATTTATAAATCCATTAATACAAATTACTGATGTAAGAGGGATATCCGTTTTTAATAACGATATTAATTTAACTCAAGAACAGCATTTAAATATTAACGTTGAAAATCTTGTTCCGGGTGTATATCAAATCTCTTTGATTGATATACGATCAGGTTTAATTTCAACACAGTCTTTTGTGAAGTATTAATTTATTTTCTTTAAATATGCTATAAAGATTAACAAAATTTCTGCATCAAGTGTCGATATAAAACAGAAAGGAGTCATAAAGTAAGGAGTGGAACCTATCGGTAATGTTCTTTTCTTCTTTTTAACTCAAACATAATTTGCAGTAGATTAGGCTTCTAAATCTTGATATTTCTGATTTAATCGATATACTATGTTTGAATTGTTTTAATAGCCAATAATTGAAATGCTTTCTCGGGTTTATGCTTTACAAATAATTCAGTCAAATCTGAAATAAAATTCCATAAAAAAGCGGGTTTATATTTCACCTTTGCAAATGCCCCTCTAAGAGATTTTATGCCATTAACGCCAATAACTTTATAACCTCTGTCGACAAATTCCTGAGCAGTCCACCCTGAAAGATGAACTTGCCATGGATTATTTTCCCTATCACCTTGGGGCAGGAAGCCATTTGGAGTGTAAATAATAACCTTTTTTGATGCTATTTTTTCAATCATATCCAATAAATGTAATCCATCACCCTTTTCAAGATGTTCAATAAGATCTAAAGCCACCACAATATCAAAACTTTTTGATGGAAACTCCTCTCCCACTTTTAATACATCCAGTTTCTTATAATCATTGTGAATTTTTTTCACCTTGCTTTTTTCGAGACTAGGCTCAAATGCATCAACTCCTACGCAATATAAATTCTTGTTAAAGGTTTGTACGGGCGAATTAGCTCCGCAACCCACATCCAATAAGTTATTTAACCCCTTCACTTCCCTTTCAATAATTACATCATATTTAGAAAAAAAAGCTTTGTAGGTATATCGGTAAGATTTTCTTAAATATTTTATTAATACAAACATAAATTATATTGGGTATTTTTTATTATTAAAATTACCTTTTAAGCCATCGTTAGTAGCTTCTAAAAATCTTCTGTAATTGAATTGTTTTCCTGTAAAAAAGGCAAGTAAAGATAAATAGTTGGAATAAATAATTCTATTGAAAGTGAAAATAAAATTGTTACTTACCAAATGCAGTTTTTGAAAAAAAACAAAATTCCTTATGGAGAAATATACTTTATTATTATCTACACTAAGTATGTTTGAAGAAAAGGTATTTGATTGTTTAGTTTGCCATGTTTGTTCGAGGTCGCTGATCCTAGCGTTTTCAATTAGAAAAATAGCCCCTCCGGCTTCAGTAATTCTATAAGTAAATTCAAAATCATCGGCATAAACAAAAAACCGTTCATCAGGCAATCCTATCAATTTAATCAAATCTTTGTGGAAAAAGAATCCTCCATAGGGAGCGCATGGAATTACAAAGTTACTTGAATGGCTCTTTCTTGTAAGGAGATTTAATTTTTTAACCAACTTAAAATGCAATTTAAATATATGAAAGCCCAAAAATGCATTTTTCTGTGGGAAATTCCACTTTATTGGTTCACCTTGAATAACATTAGAAAGATAGCTTCTATCTGTGCGAAAAGGCATTAATGCAAAATGTTTAAAATTACTATGTGATTGGAGGTGTTCATATTGGCTTTGGAGTATTTCTAATGTATTTGTTTCAGGTAGGTTATCATCATCCAACAGCCAAATCATTTCGCAATTTTGTTGATTACAGGCATATTGGATACCGGTTTTATACCCCCAGGCTGAACCTTTGTTTACGGCAGAATTAATAATAAAAACATTCGGATTGTTCAGCACCAAATTTATTTCGTTCACGGAGTACTCAGAATTGTTATTAATTATTACTAGTTGTAATGAAGTATATGTATTAAAAAAAAATAAGATCTGCTCTAAAAATTGTTTCCTATCACCATATGTAACTATAATAACGTACGTCATCTTTTATATATATTAAATTTTTTAAAGTAAGTCTTAAAATATTTGTTGCAAATCACTATGGCTAACTCGGGTCAAAGAAAGGAATAAATTATTAAAGTGACCAACTCGACCGGATTTATGATAAATAGTATAACTTTGGAAGCATTTACTATGAAAACCCGAATTTCGTTTGCAGTGCTATGGTTTTTTAATTACCTCGCCTATTCCCAATTGGCCTGTGATTTTTTTGACGATTACTCCGATCCTGCACCGTGGACCAATGTCTATATCTATCCCGGCATTGCTCCATGCAGCTTAGACCCTCAAACCGGAACCTTGGAAGTTACTGGCGGAGAGGTGGTTTTTACAAATGTGAATGATGGCAATGACACCAGGATTCATCGCGATCTTGGCTTTACTTTAAGTGATGATGCATGGACCGCCAATTTCGATTTCAAATCCACCGATATTGGTGAGGGGTTAACTCCAAGGGTTGGGCATGTGATATTTGCTTTATCGGCTGGCACAAATTGCCCCTTTAATGACTCAACCTATCATTGCGATATTAGTGACCAGGATGGAATTACCGTTTGGTATTTGTCAGAATACGACCCTGTGCCCTCTACAACAGGATTTTATATTTATGCCAAGGATGGCACCTCTTGGGTAAGTTCCTGGGGCATCGATTGGGTAACGGCGGAAGTAGGTCAGCAATATTATCTTACTTTAAAAAGAATTGCAACCGATTTTGTAACTCTTGATGTTTATACTGATCCGGATAGAACTATACTGGAAGGATCAATTGAATGTTTTGAAATTCCGGATGACATTACAGACCTGAATGTACTTCAGCATGGAAATGCACCTTGGGGATTTTATTTGAGAACATTAACAGGTACAATGGATAATACATGCATCTATGATAATATAACTGAAACAGCCTTTATCATTGGTCCTGATTCTGTTTGTTCTTCTGAGATCGCTGAATATTCAATAAGTTCCGGAGCCGGTAGTATCGAATGGGATTTACCCTTAGATGTTACCTATTCAGAAGTTGGTTCAAATACCATTGAAATAACTGATTGGGGCGGATTAAGTTTTTTAACTATTTCTGCTGAAATTACAACTGACTGCCAAACTTCAACTGTAACATTTGATGTTTTTGTTGCGGCTTCTATTTCCATAAGTGAAACTTTCAATATTTGCGAGAATGATACCATTTATGTGTTTGGTGCAGCAGTAAGTGATGCGGGAATTTTTATTGATACTATTCCTGGAATAGGTACCTGCGATTCCATCCATACTATTATAGTGAATATGGTAGATACAATTGAAACATCTGAAACTATTTTGATCTGTATTAATGACACCATTTTTATTGATGGAATACCTGTTTCAGATCCAGGCACATATTTTCAATCATTTATTAGTATAAATGGTTGCGATTCTATTCATACTATCGTTGTAGAAACTCAAGATACAATATTCACAACAGAATCAATTACAATATGTTATGGAGAATCGGCATTAATTTTTGGAAACACGGAGACAGAGCCTGGAGATTATTATGGCTATTTTAACTCAATAAATGGATGTGATTCGGTGCACACAATTAATTTGCTCGTTCAACCCCCTATTGAGGTGGATTTTATAGAGGACACATTGGTAACGGATGGAACAGGAATTATACTTGATCCAATAATTACAGGTGTTAGTTCATCAATTTCATGGTTTCCCAGCACCTCTTTAACATGCGATGATTGCCTGAACCCAAGTGCGTTTCCAACCGAAAGCGGATGGTATTATATTACCGTAATCGATGCAAATGGATGCACTTCTTTAGATAGTATCTACATCCTTGTTGATTTTGATTTTACAATCCTTGCACCGAATGCATTTTCCCCAAACGGTGATGGTATTAATGATGAATTTAATGTTTTTGGATCTTCCGAATGTAACCTTATTTATTTACGAATTTATAACCGATGGGGAGCACTTATTTTTGAGTCGATTGATATCAATATAGGTTGGGATGGAATTTATAATAATATTGAACAGGAAATCGGCACTTATGTTTATGTAGCGGAAGGAAATTGTGATGGAGTTACTGTGCAATTAACAGGAACAATTACACTAGTAAGGTAGATTGTATTTTAATAACTCATCTGCGAACTCAAATACAAAATTTATCCAAAAATCTTTATAATACGAACAATTTTAATATTATGAAAAAAATAAAATTACTTTTTGTTATCCTGATTTTAGTTAAGAATGTTTCCGGACAATTTATTGCAGATTACAAAAGCTTGAGCGGGGAAAATATTCAGTTTAATGCTGTACAGGCTTATGGCGATAATTATATGGTTGCCGGCTCAGAGGGCAATAAAATATTACTTTGCGAAATTGATTTAAATGGAAATGTTCTTTCAAGCAAGCACATAACTGTAATAGATGAATCAACCTACCCTGGAGTAATGTCGATGATTGTTGATTCTGATGGAAGTATAGTTTTAGTAGGTTACCGCGAATTTACTGTTTATACATCAATAAGTTTTGCAATTAAATATGATTTTAATGCTGGAATTATAAAATGGATTAAAACTTTTGAAAATCCTGGTAGCTATTTTCACAAAGTAATAGAAAAAGGTGCAGGAGGTAATTATATAGTAGCGGGTCAGTCGTTTAATCCGCCAAATGGTGAAGAAGGCATACTACTTTCGCTTAAAAGAAATAATGGTGATTTTACTATAATTAATAATTCAAATTTTAATGTAAATTCAGAAACATATTATGGGGTTGTATATAAGGAAGGAAAATATTATACATGCTCACGATATACATTTGCTACCGGAGGCTCAACAAAATTGAGAGGTTGCCTAACTAAATTCACTAATACCGGAACTGAGATTTTTACAAAGGCATACATTAGGAACATTACAACGGATGCGGCAAGACTTTATGCATCCGACCTTGTAAATTTAAATAATAGTTTATATATGAGCATTCATGGTGATGAAACAAGCTCTGATGTAAATCAAGACTTGTTTTTAATGAGGTCGAATTTAAATGGAGTTGCCACATGGATAAAGAATTATGATCTTACTAATTATAGTGAGGATGGGGGATGGAATGGATTAGAGATTGATAACAACAAAATTTTTGCATTTGGAAACCTTAATGATGGAACACCTGATAATAAAGGCAAAGTATTTATCATGAGTCTTGATACTACTGGAAATTTAAATTGGGCGAAAAATTATCCTTTTGAAACCAGTAAAACATATAATCATACTGATGCTATACTGGCTACAAATTCTAAACTTATTGCAGTTGGTAGTTTGTTTGATGATGAGTCAATGTTACAAAAAGGAGTCTTTATGATTGTAGACCAGTCTGATGGCTCTCTTTCAGAGGGATGTGATATAAATGAGCCGGTTACAATTATCAATAAAACCAAAACTGCTTATTCATCATCCCTAACTCCCATGTCAAATATTTACTCAATCAATTCACCAACAAAGATAAATGGAGTATCTGATATTTATCTTGATCTTAAGACTTGTGATTCCATTATAAATGTTAGAATTGAAAACAAATTAAACTCAAAAATATACCCTAACCCAATATCAAATAATATTAATCTGGAATTTACTTACACAAGCGATTACAAAATTGCAATTTACAATAATAGCGGCCAACAAATTTATAATACTTATTTTGAAGATGCAGATCACTTAACGGTTCAAAGTATAAATTTCCCTAAAGGGCTTTATAATATTGTAATTACAGATTTGATCAATAATACTAATATAACAGAACGAGTGGTGAAACAATAAGGTAGTTAACTTTAAGATCGATAGCCAAAATTTATTATCGTAACTAATTTTAAAAACACAATTGAAAATTATCAATTTATTCTACCATTGCTAAATTCTCTTTAAATATTTACCGCTTAAATATTTTTTTCAATTCCCACATTTCCTTTCTATACACAAACCCGACTAAAATTATAGCTATAATCATTTGATAAACAACAACTTGCAACTCATTAAGTGATTCCATACGAGTAAGCAGTACTACCATTCCGCAATATACTAAAGGCATCAATATCATCTTAACCGTATTAAAACGGAAGGTGAAAACTCTCCTACTTTCCCACCAAATGAATATCAATTGTAAGGGTTTTACGAGGAAGTAACTCCAAACTGCTCCATAAATACCAAAATATTTTATCAGTATAATACCGGAAACGATTTGAATAATAGCAGAAATTAGTAAAATTCGGGGCAATACTTTTGTCCGTTTGAAATAAAGTATTGGATTTATTAAGGTATTATATAATCCTCTAAATGCAAAACTTGCACAAACAATCGGGATAAATTCAATACTTAAATGAAAATCCTCTTTAATAAAAATCCGAATAATAAATGGCAAAACCAAAATATTGATGGCTATCACTAATATATTAAATGCACTGAATACATGGTTATATCTGTTTTCTTCTGCAGAACTTTCTTTAATTGAATTACTTTTCCACAATTTATAAATGCGTGGATTGATTGTGCTTAGAAGGCCTAAAGCGGCATATTCAATTATTAATGTACATGTTAACGCAAAATTATATGTGCCGACATCCGCAGAAGTATTAAAACTTTTTAAAATAAAATTATTAATATACCCTAAAACCCAGGTTAACAAACTAAAAATCACAATAGGCGTAGCGTAATTCCGAATTTCTCTTATGAAAGGAATTTTAAAGGAAATCCCAAATTCCCGCAAGCCAAAAAATAGCGTTAAAAGAAATATTAACCCCCCTGATAAAAACCGCCCCCACATTGGCCCGGTAAGTTCAAATGGAAATTGATAAATTAGTATTAGGGAAATAATAACAGTTACACAAAAATTAAATAAACCCAATAAAAAGTATTTTACAGGTTTATCTCCAAATACCTGTAAATTAACATATGTCCGAAAATATCCATTAAAAAATGCCGTAATTACACTCATAAAACCATATGGGAAAAAATTTATATCCCCTTCAGGGAATATTAATTGAAATAAAAAATAACCCAATACTGAAAATAGTAAAATGAGCAACAATCCATTGATTATTATCAATCCGGAAACAGAACTTAAAAAAGACCGCAATTTTGATTCATCTGTATGGTCGTAATAATGCACCGACAAATAAGTGTCAATACCAAAGTTCATGAGTATTTGAACAAATAATGTAAAGGAGATAAAAATTGCTAATTCTCCGTATAAGGAGAGACTCAAATTCGTGGTATAAGGTATCAACAACACCAACCCGCTCAATAGTGGCAAAGCCCCTCCCGCTGATATAAAAAATGCCGATTTTAAAAACTTCTTCAATAGGAATTGCTGTTCCGACAAAAATAGGGATTAGAAGGCATTGTTTGGCGAAAGCAATCAACATGCCTTATAACCTAAGGTTGCACATTGTAAAATTCAACACTATTAGTATTTTTACAAAAACAAACACTATGAAAAATCTTACTTTAATTACCCTTTTTGGATTATTGCTTACAGGATGCAGCAATTATGGCACTAAACTCGATTTCGAAGGAGATGAGTTATACTATAAAGAACCGGTAACCGAAGAAGTTGCTACCAATGTGGCGCAATTTTTAAAGGATTATCAATACTTTACCGGACAAGGGTTCAGCGTTCAGGTGCTCAATGAAAATGGATACCGTATTCGGTTTGTAACCAAGGAAGGCGTAGAAAATGATGAAGAAGTAACAGGAGGATTTAAATTCCTGCTCATCGACCTATGTAATGCAGCCCTTAAAGGTGAACCGGCCGATATTGATCTTTGCGATGAACAACTCAAAACAAAATCAAGTATTACCTATACGGAGGCTAAAAGCTATATGGAGCAAAAATTATTGGAAGCTCAATAAACTTACATTGAAATTTGCACAATGCGTTCTGATTACTATCAAAACACATTGTGCTTTTTTATGGATTAAATCAAGCGAAATCAATTTTGTTAAAGGAAAAAAAGAGGAGGAACGCAGAAAAGAACAACACACAAATTCCTGCGCCCTCCAAGGGTATAACCATTACCGTGTAGAAGAAATCGTTACCTTTTTTGTCCATTAGGTCATACCCATCTACCTATGTTGAATTAATTGTTTTATTAATTGAACAAAAACCCACCAATTTTAATCGCGGCGAAATATTTAAATAAATGCCATCGCGTTAAATTTCAATAAAACTACCTGCGTATTCTCTATTCCCTTAAAACATGTCAATCATTGCACAAAGAATCCGACAGGTAGTTGGGGGTTATCATGAAAAAATGTATTTGAAATGCCGGGTGAAGTTTTGTTGGATAAACAAATCCTGATGATCGCAATGATCTTGATCAGGAAGGACGTCGTGATCTGCAGAAAATATCCGACTCCTCTTTATTTTCCGATATCACTTTTTATGTGATACGATCAAAACATCATTTGCCTGCACTTCGGTTATATATCTTTTAATATCATTTTTATCTGTGTAATTACGGTTGATCAATTTCCCGTCAATCACTACTTCTATACCTTTTACAAGATATTTTTCAATAAAGGTGGCGGTTCTACCCCATGCTATTACATGATGCCATTGGGTCTCTGTTACCTTTTCTCCTTTAGCATTTTTGTAGGAATCATTGGTAGCAATACTAAATTTTGCCAATTTCGAATCACCATTAACCGTTTTAACTTCCGGATCACCTCCCAGGTAACCAATCAATTGTACTTTGTTTTTCAAGCTGTACATGTGTTTAATTTTTAAATTTTAAATAATATTTTTCCCTTTTTTAAGGAAGTCATTGTATTTCTCACAACTGACGAAGCAAAGATGCATTGGCTCATTTTCACCAACAAATTTTAACCGTTTAGTTGCGGATATAAACGATTATAAGCGGTTGCAAGCGGATAGAATAAGGTGAGTAGTGAAGTGAGTGGTGAGTATGCTCCTACCTGAAAAAAAGTTAATTCTCAAAATCAAAGTTCCAACGGCACCTGTATCGGACTCACGCCTCTCGATTGACGATTCACGAAAATGAGTAATGAGTAATGAGTTATGAGTTTGCACTCGACTACTGACTAATGACTATTGACTCCTGACTATTGCCACATACCGGATTCACGAATGACGATTCACGGTTCACGATTCACGCTCACATTTGCAAATCCCATCCGCTTCATTATATTTGTTCTGCTTTTATCCAAAATAGCAACCTTAAAAACAAATGTTTAACCCTAAAATCTTGTTTATCAATGGAAATCAAAAACTGCCCGGAGTGTGGCCGTGCTATTATCGGCCGCCTCGACAAAAAATTCTGTAGTGATCTTTGTCGTCATTCATTTAATAACCGCCGTCGTGCAGAATCCGGTAGTTATATCAAAAATGTAAATGCCATTTTGCGAAAAAACAGAACGGTTCTATCTGAATTAATTCCGCTCGAAACAGCAAAAATTTCACGGAATAAATTATACGACAAAGGATTTAACTTTAATTTTATTACATCTCTTTACACCACTAAAAAAGGAACCATTTATTATTATTGTTATGAATTTGGTTATATGCCGATTGATAACGATTACTTTTTATTGGTGAAGAGAAAGGTGGAGGAATAATGAAATTCTATTAGCATACAAGTAAATTCATTTGTATCTTTTTACCTTTTCAACTGGAATATTGGATGCATAATATCTTATACCTGAGGATTGCTCATGCTTGATAATTCTATTGAGATAATAAATGTCAATCCTAATTTCATTGATTGGTTCCTGTATATCGTGAAGTTTACCATTTACGCTGATCTTGAATTTATTAGTAAACTGATCCTTATTTAGCAAATAATTACAGGCAAGCCCGGTAGAGTAATTCGTAGTTATTATCGTATCTAACAATATCTCATTTTGAGAATTCAATACTTGAATAGTATCGTGATCATAATCTACTGAAAAGCAGAAAATAACTTTTTCTTTTTCCTTACAACTTATAAAATTAATTAAGGTGTAAAAGGCAAAAAATAAGAATATAATGATACCTCGTATTCTCACTTAGAAGTAGCAATTATCTTCTCCCCCTTCGTTCCACTCACCTTCTCCGTTACCATTGTTTCTTTTTCACCGTTGATAATAATATTATCTACATCTATCGTGTATTTATTATCCGGTTTTTCTATATCCGATTCAAGCGACGAAGCATTAAATTCATATTCAGGATCTGTAGTTTGTTCCTCAACATTATTTTCAGCAATAGTAACTTCTTCATCTTCCAATGAATCATAATTTTTGAATGAATAAGCATATTCCGACAATAATCTAACCTCACCCAAAGCACCAGGATCGTATATAGCCACTCCTGCACTTAAATGCTCCGGATAATCACCTATTCCCCATCCTGCACTCGTTGTTTCAATATAATAATAATATTTATTGCGATGCTCAAATGCTGCACCATTAATTTCATATCTCAAGGCAATACCAACTCCCATATGTTTATCGGGTGAAACAAGAACCACATCAAAACCCAACTCTCTTAGTATAGCTTCCAATAAAATGGCCGTGTCCTCACAATCGCCTCCCTTATCAATTAAAGTTTCTATCGGATATCGCGGATATTCATAAGTGCCATCATTTTTATATCGCATAGTTTGTATAAAAGAAATAATGCACTCAACTGTTTGCCAGTCGCTGTATTCATTTTCAGCAGCTATCAGTTTAAATTCTTCGGCAAACTTTTGTATTACCGGATAACTTGAAGACTCCTCCAAATAATACAAAAAATTGCTGTAAACCCGTTGCTGACCTTTATAATAATTATAAGCCGATTGGTCGAAGCTATAATTAATAGACAACAACTTGTTGTTATACGACCAGGTGTAAAGTGTTTTAATTGTTGCCGCATTTGCAGCTGAAATGGAAACAATAAATACAAGTATTAACGCGGTAATCCTTGCTGACATTTTTCTTTTTACCATACAGTGGTTTAAAGTAATCGTTTCATTTCATTTTGCAGTTTAAACAATAAACTTGCCAAAAGAAAAATTTATTGTTTTACTTCAAAAAATTTATTCACCAAATTTATATCATATTGATTTACAACAGTAATAGATCTCAACACTAAAAATTGTGAATTGTCCCAAAAAAATGTCGGCCATACTCAGGCCGCCCAGGTCTCCCTATCCAAACTCCTATACTGTATAGCCTCTGCCAAATGCTCCACTAAGATATCCTGCGAACCCGAAAGATCAGCAATAGTGCGACTTACTTTTAATATTCTATCATAAGCCCTGGCACTTAATCCCAGTTTATCCATCGCCTTATTCAACAAAGTTTGTCCCGCCGTGGTTATCACACACAATTCTTTCACCTGTTTCGAACTCATCTGCGCATTACTGTGAATTATACCTTCCGAAAACCGTAGCTCCTGAATTTTTCTCGCAGCAATCACACGCTCCCTTATCATTTCACTTCTTTCTCCTTCACTCGTTCCTGATAATTCTCTGATATTTACCGGCGTTACCTCCACATGCAGATCTATCCTGTCGAGCAATGGGCCCGAAATTTTATTCAAATATTTTTGAACCACTCCCGGCCCACATACACATTCCTTATCAGGGTGATTATAATATCCGCACGGGCACGGATTCATAGCAGCCAACAACATAAAATTTGCCGGATATTCAACCGAAAATCTTGCGCGAGATATCATCACTTTTCTTTCTTCCATCGGTTGGCGCAAAACTTCGAGTACATTCCGTTTAAATTCCGGAAGCTCATCCAAAAATAAAACTCCGTTATGTGCAAACGATATTTCACCCGGCTGCGCATTTGTTCCTCCTCCCACCAACGCAACATCACTCACCGTATGATGCGGATTTCGAAACGGACGAATATACATCAGCGAAGAATTCACCGGCAATTTTCCGGCAACCGAATGTATTTTAGTTGTCTCCAACGCCTCATATAAACTTAATGGAGGCAAGATTCCTGGAAGTCTTTTTGCTAACATTGTTTTTCCAGCTCCCGGCGGACCAATTAATATTGCATTATGTCCGCCCGCAGCTGCAATTTCCAATGCACGTTTTATATTTTCCTGTCCTTTAACATCGCTGAAATCAATTTCACTAGTACCCAACTGATTAAAAAACTCCTCTCTGGTATTTACAACAACTTCATCCAATTCAATTTGATCGCACAAAAATTTTACCACCTCATCAATATGTTCAACTCCATATACTTTCAGGTCGCTGACAATTGCAGCTTCTCTTGCATTTTGTTTCGGAAGAATAAATCCTTTATAACCTTCTTTTCTCGCTTGGATAGAAATAGGTAATGCACCCTTAATTGGTTTAATCGTACCGTCCAGCGATAATTCACCCATAATAATATAATCCGATAATTTATCTATCGGAATTTGTTCTGATGATGCAAGTACACCTATCGCAATCGGAAGATCATAACTCGTTCCCTCCTTCTTTACATCTGCCGGCGACAAATTAACCACAATGCGTGTTCGCGGCATAAGATAATCGTTGTGTTTAAGCGCTGTTTCCACACGATGCCAGCTCTCACGAACCGCACTGTCGGGAAGTCCTACCATAAAATATTTGATTTCTGCATTAGCACCACCGAGTGTAACATTAACTTCTATGGTGACAGTAAAGGCATTTACACCGTGCACGGCGCTGCCAAAGGTTTTAACAAGTTGCATGTAAACGTTTTTAAGCGGATAAATAAATTGAGCGGATAAATCAGGGCAAGTAAATAAACAAAAAATAATATTTGACTCTGGGAAAACAATTTTAATATTTTAAGTGCAAGGTAAACAAAAAAAATAAGAAATCAATTTGTCCTCAAAAACTATAGCATAATAAACCGCAAAATTTCAGGGGTCTCCTAAAATAATTAATTATCCGGTAACAACTTATTTTGGGGATTTATTTAAATAATTTTTTAATAATCCTTTCGTTATTTATCATTAAAAAAATCCTGAATAATTCCGTTTTTATTTAAAACTCTTTGTAATTAAATTGTTCGACTCAATTATTTTATTATTGATTAAATTTTAATACCTGTTCAACACATTTGATTGAAATTAAAAAGGGATCCAATTCCCATCTCTGTTCAAATTTTGATCCGGTAAACAGTTTGGGGCTACAAAAACCCATTTAATATCCAATTTTTTAGTCGCTAAAATCTCCCCACTTAATTTCTTTTGAAACTCTCTGTCTTCAAGCCTTCCGTATAAAAAAACTGCCTTCGGATTCTAAGTTTGGCCATCTTTTTTGTTTTATACAGATACCATCTCAAAATACTTTTGCTCTTGTTAATTCACTTTTTAAAAAAATAAGATTATGAAACTCAAACTTACATTATGTTTGCTCGCGGCAATTACGCTGGCAACTCAACTTCAGGCACAAACCTTTCAATGGGCTAAATCCGGTGGAAATATCGACGAAAATTTTTCCCCTTCATCCGTTATCGACAAGTCTGGAAATACATGGTCCACTGTAAATTATAGCGGCACTTATAATTTAAGCGGATTTGAATTTACATCCGCCGGTAGCCAGGATTTCATTATTTCGCGATTCAACAAAAATGGCAACTGTGTTTTTGCAGTTAACTGCGGAGGAGCTGAAGCCGACGCAGCACTTTCGGTTGAAATTGATCAGGCAGGTAGCGCTTTGATCATTGCAGGAGCATTTAATGGAACTTTCAATATTCTTGGACAAGTTTTGGTTGCAAACGGATCGGGAGATGCGTTTGTTGCCTCCATGGCCTTTGATGGCACACTTAATTGGGTAAAACAATTAGGTGGTCTTGATTACGATGTTTACGAAGATGTTGCAGTTGACCGCTTTGGTTATATTTATGTTACCGGCTATGTGGAAAGCGACATAACATTTGCCGGATCTACTTGGCTGGGCGACGGCTGGCCCGCAATTATTGTTTCCAAGTATAGTCCTTCAGGTGTTGAAATGTGGCTTCGCAAGGGAGATGGAATAGATGGTTCAGATTGGTCAATGTTTGGAAAAATTGAAGTGGACAATGATCAGAATGTATATTACGGCGGAATTTTTTACGGACAATTAAATTTAGGCGCCTTCACAATGTTAGGCGGAAACCCGCATATGTTTTTTGCGAAACTCAATACTTCCGGAGTACCTGTTTGGGCAAAAGATCTGGGTGATTCAGGTGGCGCATTTTATTGGGACATGGATATAGACCGCAGTGGAAATATTTATGTTGGCGGACAATTCGGATATGAAATGACATTTGGTGGTGTAACGCTAAATACTCCGGAAGTTTTTGGCAACAATGGATTCTTAGCTCGGGTAAATGGAACCGATGGATCTTTCGGATGGATAAAACAAGTTTTATGCGATGGAAATAGTCAAATTCACGGAGTAAAAGTTATTCATAAAAATCTTGTGGTTGCTGTAGGCGAATATCAAAATTCAGCTTCCTACGACGATCTGTTATTATATAATGATGCATTGCCTGAATACGATGGAATGCTGATTAAAGCCAACACTGCAACAGGTGCAGGAGTGCAAACATTTGCATTTAATGCCGATGCGTATATGACTGCCCAACAAGTAGGTTTCGACAAGGTAGGAGATATTTATATAACAGGAGGGTATAAATCTACACTTACTTTAGAGGGCACAGAACCGCTAACATCCTTAGGTGGTTATGATGTTTTATTCCTTAAAATCAGTGGTCTGTTGCCGCGCGAAGAAAATGAAGAAACAAATGAATTAGAAGTTTTATCTGATATCTCAATTCATCCGAATCCAGCGGTTGAATCCATTACAATTTCATTTCAAAATAGTTTAACAAATAAAGACTATATAAAAATAATCGACATACTTGGAAATGAAGTATTGGTGAAAGATCTGGAAGGAATAGAAGAAACTGAAATTAATATCGACATATCAAGTTTGGCACCCGGAATTTACTTTGCAACAACAAGAGAGTGGAGCACGCGTTTTTTGAAAGTGAATTAAACGATCTTGCTGCCAGGTCCCGCTGAATCTACAGCAGGACTTTTTTTATTAAATCGGAGCCCCTCTAACTACTATATACTAAATACTATATACTATTTATTCAAATCCCCATTCCGTTCCATTCATCATTGCCGCAATAGTAATTACATTTTGTGTTTTCCGAATCAACAACCAATAATCTTTATCCGTTGCAAGAAACCATTCCTTTTCTGCAAAATCCGTTGAGCGAAACATTCCACCAAATTTTGAATCAGCATAAACATCTGCACCAGCAACATCATTAAATTCAAATTTTAATTCATATAATGGCCTATTAATATTTTTACCATCCTGTGGAGTATCAAATTTATAATAAATTGTTTTTACAGCATTATTAGAAAGAGTTTCCGTGAAAGCGATAAATGAATACGCGAAATTAACATCGCGAACCATTTTAGAAGTATCCTTTTGCAATTGAAAATCACTTATTCCCATTCCTATTTTAATATCACCTGTTCCATCAGGCATAAACATTTTAGGATCTTCGGTCTTAATTATTTGTGCAAAGCAATTTGCAGCTAAAGCAGTTATGGCAATCAGGGTAAATATTTTTCTCATATCAGAAATAACTCCGTCAAATATAAGAAACCTCCAAATAAAAAAACAAAATGAATTTTATGTTTGAAATAATTTGGGCGTTCCCTGCGGGCCGGGCTTTCCGCTGCAACTCCTCGCCTCGTGCCTCGGCTGTGGGGTTTCCGCTACAATCCCTAACGCGGAGTATCATGTATCTGGAATCAAGTATCAGTTACTAGGATTTGAGTTCGGGGTTCTGAGTTCGGGGTTCTGAGTTCGGGGTTCTGAGTTCGGGGTTCCGAGTTCGGGGTTCTGAGTTCGGGGTTCTGAGTTCGGGTACTATTCGGAGGAAATTCACTCGGGCGTGAATTTTTTGATGCCTGCCCGGCCGCTGACGGGTTCTTTATTCCTTGTTCGATACCTGTCCGCCCTTTGGCGGATTCGATATTGTTGTTCTACTTTTTGGAAATATTACCTAACAATATACCATTGTTATCTATAAAAATTTCGCAAGAAATTTTA